>NZ_JACSQE010000001.1:466633-532848 GCF_014836745.1 Oerskovia gallyi | reverse complement strand
TACCAGAACGTGCGCGCCGACTACGTCACCGCCTGGTGGAACCTCGTCAACTGGGCCGACGCCGACGCACGCCTCGCCCGCGCCCGCACCCAGGGCGAAGGCCTCATCATCCCCGCCTGACCCTCTGCGTCGCCCCACGGGCCGCACAGACCCCTTCTCGGGGTGTCTGTGCGGCCCGTTCGTCTGTGACGGGGGCCGGCGAGCGGAGGACCGGCCATGGCCGTGGTCGACGGAAGGGGCGGGTTCCCGACGGGAGACCTCGTGGCGTCACGAGGCCGCTACGGGCTTCTCCTGGAGCACGAGCCGGGCGGCCTCCACCACGTGCCTCCCAGCCCGGACGCACCATGGGTGGTGGCACTCACAGGATCCCGACCGGACCGAGCTCGCTCGGTGCCGCCGTGCAGGTCGTCGGAGTCTGGACCGGAGTCTGGACCGGAGTCGACATCCGGGTCGACGACACGAGCGTCCTTCCACCTCGGCGTGACACACCCACCCGACGAGGGCACGGCGCACGCCCAGGCCGCTCAGGAGGCTGCCGTGCACGACGTTCCCGACGTCCGTCACCGGTTCACCTCGGGCCGTGACCCGCGACCTCCTGAGCGCACTCGACGCACTCGACGCACTCGACGCACTCGACGCACGGTCGCGCTCCAGGCGACGGTCCACGAGGGCCCGGCACGGCCGCGGGGACTGGCTCCCCGATATCGGTGAGCCCATCACTACCCCTGCGGCCCCTGCGGCTCGGCCGCTCCCGCGCTCCCCCGCTCTCCCGCGGCCCGGACCTCCCGAGCTGCCCTGTGCCGGGAACGCGAACGGGCCCCGTCTCCCTGAGGGAGACGGGGCCCGTCGAGTCGTGCGGTCGGTCAGTGCGCGTGCTGTCCGCGAGAGAACTCGAAGACCCAGCCCACGAGGGCCACGGCGCCGAGGACGACGCCGATCCCGAGGATCCACCAGCCGAGCGCGAGGCCCAGGAAGGCGATCGCAGCGGCACCCGCGATGGCCAGAGGCCACCAGCTCCAGGGCGCGTAGACGCCCTGGTCGCCTGCACCCTGCTCGATGAGACCGTCCGGGTCGTCCTCGGGGCGCGAGTCGATGCGCTTGGCGGTGAGGGCCAGGTAGCCACCGATCATGGCCGCGAGCCCGAAGGTCAGGAACAGCGCTGCGGAACCGACGGGCTCCCAGTGGCTCCAGAATCCGTAGACGAGGGCCATCAGGAGGAAGAACGGGGCGAGGAAGAGGTGGAGCCTCGATTCGACCTTCACTTGCCGTCCTCCTTCTCGCCGTCGCGCGGCTCGTCGATGATCATGGTCGAGGACGAGGCGCTGGGGTGCTGCTTGCCCTCGACACGGTCCGCGGCGACCTGCTGCTCACCACGGCGGTCTGCGTCGCCGTAGATCTGCTGCAGGACGTTCGGGTTGGGCTCCGCGTGGTCCATGGCCGCGACCTCGGGGTGGTGCAGGTCGAACGCGGGACGCTCCGAGCGGATGCGGGGCAGCGACGTGAAGTTGTGCCGCGGCGGCGGGCAGGACGTCGCCCACTCGAGCGAGGCACCGTAGCCCCAGGGGTCGTCCACGGTGACCTTGGGCGCGTTGCGCCAGGTCGTGTAGACGTTCCAGAGGAACGGCAGGGTCGAGGCGGCGAGGATGAACGCGCCGACCGTCGAGACCTGGTTCATCCACGTGAACCCCTCCTCCGGCATGTAGTCCGCGTAGCGACGCGGCATGCCGGCCACGCCCAGCCAGTGCTGGACGAGGAAGGTGGCGTGGAAGCCGATGAAGAGCAGCCAGAAGTGGATCTTGCCGAGCTTCTCGTTGAGCATGCGCCCGGTGAACTTGGGCCACCAGAAGTAGAACCCGGCGAACATCGCGAACACGACGGTCCCGAAGACCACGTAGTGGAAGTGCGCCACGACGAAGTACGAGTCGGAGAGGCTGAAGTCCAGCGCCGGGCTCGAGAGGATGACTCCCGTGAGACCACCGAAGAGGAAGGTCACGAGGAAGCCGATCGACCAGAGCATGGGTGTCTCGAACGTGAGCTTGCCCCGCCACATCGTGCCGATCCAGTTGAAGAACTTCACACCGGTCGGGACCGCGATGAGCATCGTCATGAACGCGAAGAACGGCAGCAGGACCGCGCCGGTGACGTACATGTGGTGCGCCCACACCGTCACGGACAGCGCGGCGATCGCGATCGTCGCGTAGACCAGGCCCTTGTAGCCGAAGATCGGCTTCCGGCTGAAGACCGGCAGGATCTCGGAGACGATGCCGAAGAACGGCAGGGCGATGATGTAGACCTCGGGGTGGCCGAAGAACCAGAAGAGGTGCTGCCAGAGGATGGCGCCACCGTTCTCCGGGTTGAAGATCTGCGCACCGAGGCGACGGTCCGCACCGAGCGCGAACAGCGCGGCGGCCAGCGGGGGGAACGCCATCAGGACCAGGAGGCTCGTGACGAGCGTGTTCCAGGTGAAGATCGGCATGCGGAACATGGTCATGCCCGGGGCGCGCATCGTGATGATCGTCGTGATGAAGTTGACCGCACCCAGGATGGTGCCGAAGCCGGCGAGCGCGAGGCCGAAGACCCAGAGATCACCGCCTGCACCTGGACTGAAGGTCGTGTTGGACAGCGGCGCGTACGCGAACCATCCGAACGACGCTGCGCCCTGCGGCGTGAAGAACCCGGCCGAGGCGATGAGCCCGCCGAAGAGGTAGAGCCAGTACGCGAACATGTTCAGTCGCGGGAAGGCGACGTCAGGTGCGCCGATCTGCAGCGGCATGATGACGTTCGCGAAGCCCGCGAAGAGCGGCGTCGCGAACAGCAGCAGCATGATCGTGCCGTGCATCGTGAAGAGCTGGTTGTACTGCTCCTTGCTCTGCACGATCTGGATGCCGGGCTCGAAGAGCTCGGCACGGATCACGAGGGCCATGAGGCCACCGATGCAGAAGAAGATGAACGACGTGATCAGGTACATGTACCCGATCGTCTTGTGGTCGGTCGAGGTGACCCACTTGATGACGGTTCGTCCGAGCGTCTGGCGCTTCGGGGCGAGACCGGGAATGACTTCGGCCTGCGCGACCATCAGTTCTCACCTTCCGTGACGACGGGGGGGTTCGGGTCCTGGAGGCGGTTCAGGTCGAGACCGAGCTCGCCGATCTGGCCCTTGTCCTCGAGCTTCTGCATCTGCGCGTCGTACTCCTCGCGGGAGACCACGGCGACGTTGAAGAGCATGCCGGAGTGGTGCTCGCCGCAGAGCTCGGCGCACTTGCCGGCGTAGACACCCTCACGCGTGGGGGTGACCTGCCACTCGTTGGTGCGCTCCGGGATCATGTCCATCTTGAAGAGGAACGCGGGGATCCAGAAGGAGTGGATGACGTCGCGGGAGTCCAGCTTGAACCGGACGACCTCGTTGACCGGCAGGTACAGGGTCGGCAGCGAGGTCGCGGTGCCGGGGGCACCCTCGATCTCGTCCTCCGAACGGAGGTCGCCGACGTTGGCCTCGTGCTGGCCGGACTCGTAGACGTCGTCCGTGAGGTAGTTGAAGTCCCAGCTCCACTGCTTGCCGATGACCTGGATCTCGACGTCAGGCTCTGCG
Source organism: Oerskovia gallyi (assembly GCF_014836745.1). Taxonomy (NCBI): domain Bacteria; kingdom Bacillati; phylum Actinomycetota; class Actinomycetes; order Micrococcales; family Cellulomonadaceae; genus Oerskovia; species Oerskovia gallyi. Next base: position 529,259 of record NZ_JACSQE010000001.1, on the reverse strand, counting down.
GAGAGGTCCTTGATCGCCGTCATGTCACGGTCGGTGTAGTAGAAGAGCACGAGCACCATGACGATCGGCACTGCCGTGTACATGATCTCGAGGGGCAGGTGGTAGCGCGTCTGCACGGGCAGGACGTGGTCGTCCTTGCGCTTGCGGTAGGCGGCCACGCACCACAGGATCAGTCCCCACGTGATGACGCCGACGATGAGTGCTGCGATCCAGGACCCGTTCCACAGCGACGTGATGCGGGCGGTCTGGTCGGTCACCTCACCGTCGGAGTATCCGGGGAGGAATCCGCGCTGAACGGTCTCACTGGCACAACCGGACGCCAACGCTGCGACCGCGACGGCGGAAGCCGTCGCTCGCAGGATGGTTCGCCGTGTGCGGCTAGGGGATTGCGAGTGCAAGGGGGGCCTTTCACTTCAACGTTCGACAGGGGGGCTCGATCTTCTCCACGAGTTCCCCGCAGAACCTTCGTCCTCGACCCACAGAGCCTAGCGCGCAAATGCCCTCTCTCGCGCCGTCAACGCGGCTTCTGAACGTGACGAATCCGCCAACTTCCCGCGAGATCCCGGGGTTCGGCACACCCTCGACGCATCTGTCAGATCGTCGCTTCCCGCGCAGCCCGCGCTACGGTGCACGGTGTACGTCGCGCCCACGGCACATTCGGCGCGTCTGCAATGAAAGTTCGCCGATCGGCGTCCTCGGACCCCCTCCCTGGCCGCCTCGCACGCCCTCAGGAGCTCATGTGACCGACACCACGACGCCCCCGCGTCGGGTCTACCTCGACAACGGCGGTCGGGCGGCCCTGCACCCCCTCGCGCGCACCGCGCTCGACCAGGCCGTCGACGACGGGTGGGCGGATCCCCGGCGCCTGTACGCCGAGGCGCGTCGCGCCGCCGTGCTCCTGGACGGCGCCCGCGAGGCGATCGCCGCCGCGCTCGGCGCCCGGACCGAGGAGGTCCATCTCGCCCCCTCGCACGTCGGAGCCCTGCACGCCGCGGTGGGTGCGGTCGCGCTCGGGCGGCGGCGGACGGGTCCGGGGATCGTCGTCTCAGCGGTCGAGCGCGCCGCCGTGCTCCATGCCGCCGAGCTCGCGGTCGGGCTCACGGAGACGCCCGACGCCCTCGTCAGGGTCCCGGTCGACCTCCTCGGCCGGGTCGACGAGGCCGCGATGACCGAGGCGGTGGCGCGCCCTGGCGTCGCGCTGGCCGCGCTCCAGGCGGCGAACGGCGAGGTGGGCACGGTCCAGCCCGTCGCGGCCGTCCACGGGGCCGCTCGCGCCGCGGGGGTCCCGCTGCTCGTGGACGCGGGTGCCGTCGTCGGGCACGGGGAGGTCCCGTCCGCGTGGGACCTGCTCGCCGCCGATCCCGCCGACTGGGGCGGCCCGGCGGGCGTGGGCGTGCTCGCGGTCCGCAACCGGGTGCGCTGGCGCCGGACCTGGCCTGAGGACGCCGAGCCGTGGTTCCCCGGCGGCGTCAGCGTCCCGGCAGCGTTCGCGGCGGCCGTCGCGCTCCAGTCCGTCACGGCAGACCGCGCGGCCCAGGACGCGCGGCGCCGGGCGATCGTCGACAAGGTGCGCGCCGTCGTCGGGCAGATCCCCGACGTCGAGGTCGTGGGCGATCCCGACCACCGGCTCCCCCACGTCGTGACGTTCTCGTTCCTGTTCGTCGACGGCGAGGCCCTGGTGACGGAGCTCGACCGGGCGGGCTTCGCGGTCGGGTCGGGCTCCGCGTGCACGTCGAGCACGCTCGAACCCAGCCACGTCCTCGCGGCGATGGGTGTCCTGACGCACGGCAACGTGCGCATCGCTCTCGACCGGGCCACCACGGAGGAGGACGTCGACCGCTTCCTCGCGGTCCTGCCCGGGGCCGTCGCGCGCGTGCGCGCCTCGCTCGGGGTGAGCGGGCTGTGAGCGACGAGCCCGGCACGCTCGTGGACGCGCGCGGCCTGCGCTGCCCGCTGCCCGTCATCCGGCTCGCGGCCGCGGCCCGCGACCACGCCCCGGGCGACGTCCTGACGGTCTGGTCGACCGACCCCGCGGCCCGTCACGACGTCCCGGCCTGGGCGCGCATGCGCGGCCACACCGTCGTCGAGAGCGTCGTGGTGGACGTCCCCGACGCGGCGCCCGACGACGGCACGACCTGGGCGGTCACCGTCCGTCTGGGCGGGTAGCCGGCGGGCACGGCCCCGGACGCGAACGGCCCGGCCACCGTGAGGTGACCGGGCCGTCGAGGTCCTTCGGCGTCACGCAGCCGGGCTGCCGACGCTCGCGGATCAGCCGAACGAACCGCCGCACGCGCAGGCGCTGCCCGCGTTGGGGTTGTCGATCGTGAAGCCCTGCTTCTCGATGGTGTCGGCGAAGTCGATGGTCGCGCCGTCCAGGTAGGGGACGCTCATCTTGTCGACGACGACCTCGACACCGTCGTAGTCCTTGAGGGCGTCGCCGTCCAGGACCCGCTCGTCGAAGTACAGCTGGTAGATCAGACCGGAGCAGCCGCCGGGCTGGACGGCGACGCGCAGACGCAGGTCGTCGCGGCCCTCCTGCTCGAGGAGGCTGCGGATCTTGCCGGCCGCGAAGTCCGTCAGCAGGACGCCATGGGTGGCGGTCTCGGTGGTCTCGCTCATCGTGTTCTCCGCACAGTCTTCGGTGGGCTCTCGCCCCGTGGTGTGCCGTCGGTCTGCGGCTCCCGCTCCCGGGCAGGCCGATCGGTCCTCAGGCTTCTCGCATACCCGTCAACACGACGGGAGATCGTTCTGTTCCCGAGTGTACGACGCCCGGGCTCACCTCTCGCTGCCGGCCCAGGTCCGGGCCACGCGAGCGACCCGCGCACGCGCCGCGTCGCTGTCCGGCCCGAGCTCGTAGGCACCGCTGATCCCCGCCGCGGCCTGCTCGCGCCGACCGGCGAGGACCTCGCGGGCCAGCACGACGACGGGCACCCCGCGTGCGGCGGCCCGGCGCGCGACCTCGGGCAGTGCGCCGTCGTGCGTCGTCGACGCGTCGAGGCGGTCGACGACCACGACCGCGACGTCGGCGGCACCGACCCGCCCGTCCAGACCGACGACGTCCGCGACCACCGACGTCCCCGGCAGCAGGCGCCCCCCGGCGGCCGCGATCCCGAAGCCCAGCCCCCCGCCTGCGCCTGCGCCGGGCAGTCCGGTCAGCGCGCGGTCGGCGGCCGCGCGCTGCGCGACCCCTCTCGCGAGCCCCGGGGACGCCGTCGGGCCGGAGAGGCTCGGAGCGCCCGACAGCAGGTCGCGGCGCGCCGCGCCCTCCAGCGCGCGCGTGACCTCGTGCGCGTAGTGGCCGTGCGCCCGCTCGAGCTCCTGGGCGAACGTCGCCAGCGCGGGCCGTACGGCCGCGAGCGCGCCGCTGGCCCCGTGCAGGCCCAGCAGCGGCAGGTCGGACTCGACCGCCCCGACGAGCTCGACGGATCGCAGCGCCTCCCGGGCGCGCAGCGCGAGCGCGGCGTCCTCGGCGGTGGTGGCACCGAGCGCTGACCCACCGCAGGTCAGCGGCCCCGCCCCGGTCCCCGCGAGCGCCGCGAGCATCCCGGCCCCGGCGTCGTGCGCGCCGCCGTCCCCCGTCGCCACGACGACGCGCGAGGCACGTCGGGCAGCGAGCGCGACCACCTGCCCGACGCCGTAGCTCGTCGCCGTGCCCAGCCCACCGGCGGAGGTGCTCGCCTCGGTCGCCGCAGGACGCAGGAGCGCCGCCTCGACCCAGGCGGTGCGCGCGCCGGTCGACGACGGGGGGCCGAGCCGGAACGTCACGGGCACGTCGTCACCGGCTGCGCCGCGCACGACCACCGCCACCTGCTCGGGGGCGTGGGCCGCGAGCGCGCGCAGGAAGCCGGCCGCGCCCGGGTTCAGGACGCACGGGTCCACGTCGCCGCGCACCGTGGCCGCCCAGGTCTGCGCGACCAGGGCGCACACGTCCTCGGCGGACAAGATCCCGTCGGTCAGGGCGAGCGGTTCCGCGGCGGCGAGGAGGAGGCGCATGCCGCGATTGTGCCAGGCCGTCCGCCCCGACAGGGCTGCTCGGCCGACCGACCGTTGTGCGACGATGGTCCCGTGAGCACCCTGTTGGACAGCGCCTTCGCGGAACCTGCCCCCTCCCCCCTCCTGCTCCTCGGACAGGGCCGGGACCTGGCCTCCGAGCGAGGAGTCGAGTGCACCGGCGAGCTGCCGGCGGCCAGCGACCCCGACCTCGTCGAACGTGCCCGTGCGGCCCGCGCCGCGCTCGGCTCGCGGGCCTTCGTCCTGGGCCACCACTACCAGCGCGACGAGGTCATCGACTTCGCGGACGTCACGGGCGACTCGTTCAAGCTCGCGCGCGAGGCCGCGGCACGTCCCGAGGCCGAGTTCATCCTCTTCTGCGGTGTGCACTTCATGGCCGAGAGCGCGGACATCCTCACCTCTGACGCCCAGCAGGTCGTCCTGCCGGACCTCGCGGCGGGCTGCTCGATGGCCGACATGGCCGCGATCAACCAGGTCGAGGACGCATGGGAGGTCCTCCAGGACGTCGGGATCGCCGACGTCACGCTCCCCGTCACGTACATGAACTCGACCGCCGCGATCAAGGCCTTCACGGGTCGGCACGGCGGGACCATCTGCACGTCCTCGAACGCGGAGGTCGCGCTGCGCTGGGCGTTCGACCAGGTGGGTGGTGTGGACGGCACGGGCAAGGTCCTGTTCATGCCGGACCAGCACCTCGGGCGCAACACCGCGCTGCTGAAGCTCGGCATGTCCCCCGCGGACTGCGTGGTCTTCGACCCCCGCAAGCCCAACGGCGGTCTGACCGACGCCGAGCTGCGCGACGCACGCATGATCCTGTGGCGAGGGCACTGCTCCGTGCACGGGCGCTTCTCCGAGCGCAACGTGACCGACATCCGTGCCGCGGTGCCGGGCGTCAACGTGCTCGTGCACCCCGAGTGCAAGAACGAGGTCGTGGAGGCCGCGGACTACGTCGGCTCGACCGAGTACATCATCAAGATGCTCGACGCGGCCGAGCCCGGCTCGTCCTGGGCGATCGGCACCGAGCTCAACCTGGTGCGCCGCGTCGCGCGCGCACACCCGGACAAGCAGGTGCACTACCTCGACTCGACCGTCTGCTTCTGCTCGACCATGAACCGCATCGACCTGCCCCACCTCGTGTGGGCCATGGAGTCGCTCGTCGCCGGGCGCACGGTCAACCGCATCGTGGTCGACGCCGACGACGCCCACTGGGCGCGCGTCGCGCTCGACCAGATGCTCGCCCTGCCGGGGCTGTAGCACCACCCGTCGGGTTCGTCGGCTTCCGCCGGCGGGCCCGACGGTCGCACCATCGCATCGACCCTCGGGGGTGACGGATGACGACCGGGAACGGTCTGAGCGTCGGGATCTTCGTGTTCGACGGCGCCGAGGAACTCAACGTCGCGGGGCCCTACGAGGTGTTCACGACGTGGCGCGAGCGCTCGGCCCTCAAGCCGCGGGTCTCGACGTTCTCCTGGGACGGGGGCGGCGTGCGGCTCGCGCAGGGTCTGCACATGGTCCCCGACGGGTCGACCGACGACGTCGACCCGCTCCTGGTGCTCGTGCACCCCGGCGGTCCCGGCGTCCAGCGGCTGGTCGGGGACCGGGCGCACCTCGCCTGGTTGCACGCGATGCGCGCCCGGACCCCGCTGCTGACCAGCGTGTGCACGGGGTCGCTCGCGTTCGCCGCCGCCGGACTGCTGGCCGGGCGTCCCGCGACGACCCACTGGGACCACGTGGACGAGCTCGCCCGCCTCGACCCCAGCATCCTCGTCGACACCGAGACCCGGTTCGTCGACGACGGCGACGTGGTCACCTCGGCCGGGGTGTCGGCCGGGATCGACATGGCGCTCCACCTCGTCGAACGGCTCGAGAACGCCGACGTGGCCGAGGAGGTCCGGCGCGCGCTGCAGTACGAGGGCTGAGGTCTGCCCGGCCCGGCGGGTCAGGCGCTGGCGCGCTCCTCGTAGCGGCCCGAGCGGTGCGCCCACCGGTCGAAGAAGACCGTGAGGAACGGCGGCAGCGTCGCCGCGAGCGCGAAGAAGACGGTCAGGAGCGACCAGCGCTGACGGACGGCCACGACGAGCGCGAGCGCGACGTAGGCGACGACCAGACCGCCGTGGACCGGGCCGAAGATCTTGACGCCGATCTCGGAGGCCTCGGCGACCCACTTGACGTACATCCCCACGAGCAGGCCGGCCCAGGAGAAGGCCTCGGCGATCGCGACGACGCGGAACGCGCGGACGGTCCAGTGGTGGGAGGCGGTGGGCACCTCGGGCGCGGACGGCGTCTCGGACGAGCTCTCGAGGGCTGCGGACGTCGGGGCGGCGTCGGGAACGGGGGCGGCGGTTCGGGAAGTCACGGGGGCCATCCTCACACGCATCGACGGACGGGCCGAACGACCGGCGAGTCCCGCCCGGCCGGGCCCAGGAGCGACGCCCGACCCGCGATACCTGATACCGCCCGTGCTCGGTAGTAGCCTGCGACGGTGACCCGACAGATCCAGCTCACGATCGCCAGCACCCTGCCGCGCCGGGCCGTCCCCGGCCGCGGGGTCCTCGACCCTTCCGTGACCCGCATGCGCGTGCGTCCGGGCGACCTCGACTTCTACCTGCACGTCAACAACGGCGTGTACCTGCAGATGATGGACGTGGCACGCAGCAACTTCCTCGCGGACCTCGGCGCCTTCGGGCTCCTGCGCGACAAGGGCTGGTACCCGGTCGTGGCCTCCTCGACCATGAAGTACCGCCGCTCGCTCCAGCTCTGGGACCGCTTCGAGATCACGACCCGGGTCCTCGGGTGGGACGAGCGCGTCGTCTACCTCGAGCAGGTCTTCACGCGCGGCGGCGACCTGTGCGCACGCGGCCTGATCGCGGGCCGGTTCCTCTCGAAGGCGGGAGACCGCATCCCTGGGCCCGACGTCGTCGCTCTCCTGGGCACCTCGACCGTGAGCCCCGAGCTGCCGACCGACGTGCGCGACTGGGCCCAGGCCGTGGACGTCGCGGCACGCTGAGCCCGGGCCGCCCTACGCTGCGGGCCATGACGGACGAGGTGCTCGAGCACGCCCTGCTGCACGTGGTTCCCGGCCAGGAGGCCGCCTTCGAGGAGGCGTTCGCGCACGCACGGACGATCATCTCCGCGATGCCCGGCTTCGGCGGGCTCTCGGTGTCGCGATGCGTCGAGCGCCCCTCGACGTACCTCCTGCTCGTGCGCTGGGACAGCCTCGAGGCACACACCGAGGGGTTCCGCGGCTCGCCCGAGTACCTCCGGTGGAAGGCGCTGCTGCACCACTTCTACGACCCGTTCCCGGTCGTCGAGCACTACCGCGAGGTGTCCGTCATCCCTGGGCCGACAACCATGCCCTGACGTCCTCGAGCTGGGCGAGGACCGTCGTCAGGTCCTGCGTGAGGTGCTGGCCCCGGGCCGAGGCCACGCACCGGTCCACGTCGTCGAGCATGCGCCGGGCGGTCGCGGCGTCGTCGAGCCGGACGGCGAGCTCCGCGCGGAAGGCCTGGGCCTCGACCCGGTCCCGGGCCGAGGCGCCCAGGTCCCCGGCCTCCGCGTCGCGGCGCAGCGCGCCGTCGAGGATCTTCACGGCCTGCCCGACGTCGCCGCGCGAGTCCGCCTGGACCACCGCGTTGGCCACGGCGAGCAGCAGGCGCGACTCCCCCGGCGGGCCGTCCGGGCGGCCGGTGTCCTCCCCCGAGCCCGAGCGCGCCGCGGGCGACCGGTCCGCCGAGGTGTCGGCGCCGGGGTCCGCGAGATCCTCCGTCGCCGGCGCGGGGTCCTCGAGGCGCCGCACGACCCGCAACCAGTTCCCCGCGGGGTCGACGAGGCTGAAGCCGCTGAGCCCGCCCGCGTTCGCCCGACGACGGGGCCGCGTGATGCGCGGGAAGCCGCTCAGCGGCAGCTTCCCGTAGAGCGCGCGCAGCCCGGCGGCCCACGCCTCGTACAGGGGCTCGGTGTCGTCGACCACGACCAGGCACGAGCCGTACGAGTCCTCGGGACGGAAGCCGTCCATCGCGAAGTAGTGCAGGTCGATGCCGCCGCGGCGCAGCGCGAGGTACGGGTTGGGCCGGGTCTGCCGGTAGGTCACCTCAAAACCGAGGGCCACGGCGAAGTCGTGGATCTCGTCGATGGACGCGCACGGCAGGAGGGGGACCATCGTCTCGTTCGCCATGCCCCTATCCCACCACCCCGGCGGGGACCACGTCTCCGGCAGGGGCGACGTGGGCTCGGGCGCCGACCGCTCGTGCCCTGCCCCGGCCGCTCGACCCTGCTCAGGCTGCCTGGGCGATCCGGACCATGTTGCCCGACGGGTCGCGGAACGCGCAGTCGCGCGGACCCCAGTCCTGTTCCATGGGCTCCTGCAGGACCTCGGCCCCCGACGCCCGGACTGTCTCGAAGAGCGCGTCGACGTCGTCGGACGCGAACACGAGGATCGGCAGGGTTCCCTTGATCATGAGCTCCTGGAGCGCGTCGCCGTCGGCCTGCGAGCGACCCGCGTGCGGCGCCGAGAGCACGATGCCCAGCCCGGGCTGGGCGTCCGACCCGAGCGTGACCCAACGGAACCCCTCGGAGCCCACGTCGTTGTGCACCTTGAGCCCGAGCGCGTCGCTGTAGAACGCGATCGACTCGTCGACGTCGTTGACGGTGATGTTGCAGAACTTCAGTGAGATGGTCATGACCGCGACTCTAGGACGGGGCTCACGCGCCCGCTTCTTCGATCCTGCTCGATGCGTGCGGCACCCTCGGCCGGCGCCGAGCTCAGCGCGCGGCGGTCCCCGCGGCCGCGGCGGCGCTGCGCGCCGGGCGCGTCAGGACCTGGGCCACGCATGGCGGCATGGCCTTGACCGCGGCGTGCTCCCGGCCGCGGTACGCCGAGGGCGTCTCGCCTACCACCTCGGTGAACTTCGAGCTGAACGAGCCGAGCGACGTACACCCGACCGCCATGCACGCGTCCGTGACGCTCGCCCCGCCCCGCAGCAGGGCCATCGCCCGCTCGATCCGTCGCGTCATGAGGTAGCAGTACGGCGTCTCGCCGTACGTCGCCCGGAACCGACGCGAGAAGTGCGCGGGAGACATGAGGGCCTTGCGCGCCATGGTCGGGACGTCGAGCGGCGCCGCGTACTCCCGGTCCATGAGATCCCGGGCGCGGCGCAGCAGCACGAGCTCCTCGATCTCCTGCGGGGTCATGCTCCGAACGTAGCACCGGGGTCGCCGGTCGAGAACGGGTCTGCGGTCGTCATCGAGCCGATGCCGACCACAGACCCGTTCTCGGCGACGACTCAGCCCTGCGCGTCCCGTGCGAGGCGCGTCAGCAGGAGCGCCTCGGCCAGCACGACCTTCTCGAGCTCGCCGAGGTGCACCGACTCGTTCGCGCCGTGCGCGCGCGAGTCGGGGTCCTCGACGCCCGTCACCAGGATGGCCGCGTCGGGGAAGACGTCGAGCAGGTCCGCGATGAAGGGGATCGAGCCGCCGATGCCGATGTCGACCGGCGCCGTGCCCCACGACGTCTCGAACGCCCAGCGTGCGGCCTGCATCGCGGACGAGTCGGTCGGCGCCTGGAACGGCTTGCCCGTCTCGCCGTCGTGCACCGTGACCTGCGCACCGAACGGCGCGTTCGACTCGAGGTGCGCGCGCAGCGCCACGAGCGCGGCCGCTGGGTCCTGGCCGGGTGCGATCCGCAGCGAGATCTTGGCCGTCGCGCGCGGGGTCAGCGTGTTGGACGCGTGCGCGACGCTCGGCGCGTCGATGCCGATGACCGACAGCGCCGGCTTGGTCCAGAGGCGACCCGTCAGCGTCCCCTCGCCCGCGAGGCGGACGCCAGCGAGCACCGAGGAGTCCGCGCGGAAGTCCGCCTCCTCGTAGTCTACGGTCGGGTCCGGCGCGGAGACCAGGCCCTCGACCGCGACGTTGCCCTGCTCGTCGTGGAGGGTGGCGATCAGGCGTGAGAGCAGCGTGAGCGCGTCGAGCACCGGACCGCCGAACATGCCCGAGTGCACCGCGTGGCCCAGCACCGCGACCTCGACGTCGCAGTCGACCAGGCCGCGCAGGCTCGTGGTGAGCCCCGGGACGCCGACCTTCCAGTTCGCGGAGTCCGCGACGACGATCACGTCGGCCGCGAGCAGGTCCTTGTGCTGGTTCAGGAACGGCAGGAAGCTCGGGGACCCGACCTCCTCCTCGCCCTCGACGAAGACCGTCACGCCGATCGGCAGGTCGCCCAGCGCGGACAGCGCCCGCAGCGCGCCCACGTGCGCCACGATCCCGGCCTTGTCGTCGGCCGCACCACGACCGAACAGCCGGCCGTCGACCTCGGTCGGGACGAACGGGTCCGTGTCCCACGCGGCCGCGTCGCCCGGGGGCTGCACGTCGTGGTGCGCGTAGAGCAGGACCGTCGGGGCGCCCTCCGGGGCCGGGCGGCGCGCGACGACCGCGGGCGCGCCGAGCGGACCCGCGACGCCCGTGGCGTGCAGGATCTGCACCTCGGGCAGCCCCGCACCGCGCAGGAGCTCCGCCACGGCCTCGGCGCTCGCCGCGACGTGCGCCTGGTCGAACGCGGAGTTGGACACCGACGGGATGCGCACGAGCGCCTCGAGGTCCCCGCGCAGGGCGGGGAAGAGCTCGGCGACCCGGGCGCGCAGGTGAGCGACGTCGTCGGGCTCGGGAAGGGGGCTGGTTCCAGGTGTGCTGTTCACCCGGGCAACGCTACCCGCCGGTACGCCTCCGCTCCTGCCCACGCCCCGTGCCGAGGCAGCCCCCGTCCTCGACTACGCTGGACCTGTGTTCTCACGCAACAAGTCCTCCGCGCCCTCGTCGAACGACGCCCCCGACCCGGTTGCCGCCGCAGCCGAGATCGAGAAGGCCGGCAAGGGCAGGCCGACGCCCAAGCGCAAGGTCGCCGAGGCCGCCAACAAGCGCCCGCTCGTGCCCTCGGACCGCAAGTCCGCGGCCAAGACCGCGCGCCAGCAGCAGCGTGAGGCCCGCGACCGTCAGTTCCAGGCCATGCAGACGGGCGACGAGCGCTACATGCCCGCCCGCGACAAGGGCCCGGTCAAGCGCTACGTGCGCGACTACGTGGACGCCCGCTGGAACCTCGGCGAGTTCTTCCTGCCCGTCGCCCTGGTCTTCATCGTCCTGACGTTCGTGTTCTCCCAGAACCTGAACATGGCGACGATCATCATCTTCGTGCTCTACGGGATCGTGCTCATCACGATCATCGACGCGTTCATCATGTGGCGCTCCCTCAAGAAGCGCCTGGTCGCGAAGTTCGGGCCGGACTCCCCCAAGGGCAACGCGATGTACGCCGTGATGCGCGCCTTCCAGCTGCGCCGCGCACGCCTGCCCAAGCCCATGCACAAGAAGCACGGCAGCTTCCCCGCGTAGCCGCTCGCGTCCGGTCCGCCGGACGGCCCCAGTTCCCCGAGGTGCCCCGGGCAACTTAGTGTTGTCCCCATGCCCAACTACCGCTTCCTCGGCAACTCCGGCCTCAAGATCTCCGAGATCACCTACGGCAACTGGCTCACCCACGGCTCGCAGGTGGAGAACGACGTCGCCACCCAGTGCGTCCACGCCGCGCTCGACGCCGGCATCACCACGTTCGACACCGCGGACGTCTACGCGAACACCAAGGCCGAGCAGGTCCTCGGCGACGCCCTCAAGGGGCAGCGCCGCGAGTCGCTCGAGATCTTCACCAAGGTCTACTGGCCCACGGGCCCCGGCGGGGCCAACGACTCGGGCCTGTCGCGCAAGCACGTCATGGAGTCGATCAACGGCTCGCTGAAGCGCCTCGGCACCGACTACGTCGACCTCTACCAGGCGCACCGGTTCGACCAGTCGACCCCGCTCGAGGAGACGATGCAGGCTTTCGCCGACATCGTCCGCCAGGGCAAGGCCCTCTACATCGGCGTGAGCGAGTGGACCGCGGACCAGATCCGCGCGGGTCACGCCCTCTCGAAGGAGCTCGGCTTCCAGCTCATCTCCTCCCAGCCCCAGTACTCGATGCTGTGGCGCGTCATCGAGGACGAGGTCGTCCCGACCTCGCGCGAGCTGGGCCTGTCCCAGATCGTCTGGTCCCCCGTCGCGCAGGGCGTCCTGTCCGGCAAGTACCTGCCCGGCCAGCCCGCCCCCGCCGGCTCGCGCGCCACCGACGCCAACGGCTCGCGCTTCATCCAGCAGTTCATGACCGAGGACGTGCTCACGCGCGTCCAGCAGCTGGGGGCCGTCGCCGACGAGCTGGGCCTGACGCAGGCGCAGCTCGCGGTCGCGTGGGTCCTGCAGAACGACAACGTCGCGGCCGCCCTCATCGGCGCCTCGCGCCCCGAGCAGGTCGCCGAGAACGTCAAGGCGTCCGGCGTGGTCATCCCCGCCGAGCTCATGGCGAAGATCGACGAGATCCTCGGCGACGTCGTCGAGCGCGACGCCGGCAAGACCGCGGCGGGAGCCCCCGGGCCCCGCTGAGCTCGTGTCGCCGCCTCGCCGACAGGCTGAGGTTCTGCTGACCGACGTCGACGACCCCGGGTGCTCACCGAGCGCCCGGGGTCGTCGACGTCCTGCGTTGGCCGGTTCGCGGTACACCCTGGCCCCACAGGACCCCCTGCCCAGGCCTACCGTGGCCGGATGGCTTCCCCCTGCTTCCCGGCCCGCGTCGTCACGGCGACGCGCATCACGCCGCACATGGTCCGTGTCCACCTCGAGGTCGTCGGTGACTGGAGGTGGACGACCGACGGTCAGGGCGACGAGCGCATCGACCTCGCCTTCCCGTCCCCCGGTCAGACGGTCGCGGAGATCGACTTCTTCAACCAGGACGACTACGGGGTCGTGCCCGTCGAGGGCACCGAGCCGCCGTGGCGCCACTACACGGCCCGCCGGGTCCACGACGAGGGCCGCACGATCGTGATCGACCTCGCCGTGCACCCGGGCGGCCTCGCGTCGGACTGGGCCGAGCGTGCCGAGCCGGGCCACGTCCTCGGCGTGTTCGCGGGCGGCGAGTCGCGCAGCTACTACGACGCCCCCGCCGATGCCGAGTGGCGCCTGCTCGTCGCCGACCCGACCGGTCTGCCCGGGCTCGGGCGCATCGTCGAGGAGCTCCCGGCCGGGGCCGTCGCGCACGCGGTCGTCGAGGTCCCCACGCTCGAGGACCGCCAGGAGCTCCAGACCCGTGGAGACGTGACCTACACCTGGCTCGTGACCCCCCAGGGCGCGCGCCCGGGTGCGGCGCTCGTCGAGGCCGTGCGCGCCCTGCCCGTCCTGGAGACCCCCGGCTACGCGTGGGTCGCCTGCGAGAGCGCCGCGAGCCGCGACATCCGCCGCACGCTCCGGTCCGCGTGGGGCATGCCGCGCGACCGGCACCAGGTCGTCGGGTACTGGACCGCAGGGAAGGTCAACGTCCGCGCGGACCGTGACGCCGAGGACGCGCACTACCACGAGCACGACCACGCCGAGCCCGCGCACCAGCACTAGGCCCCGCCGGGGCGCCAAAGTGGCGGCCCGGCCGTCCGACTGCCCGACGACGGAGCGCACCCGCGCGCCCCGGGTGCGCTCCGTCGTCGGGCATCCCCCTCGGGGGAGGAGCGTTCCCGACGACCGGTCGCGGACCGCGGCGAACGAGCCTAGGCAGCGTTGGGCTCGGGTTCGCCCGGTACCTCTCCCAGACCGTCCGTGCCACGCGTGCCGCGCGCACCCTCGACCGGCCCCGGGCCGACGGCCCCGTCCGCCGACGCGACGTCCTCCGTGAGGTGCGCGACGCCGTCGGACACCTCGACCGGGACGACCGCCGGGCGCAGGTGCGGCGCGAGCCACCGCGCCGCGACCTGCACGACGGGGCCCACGCCCAGCGCGTACAGGACCGTCGCCCAACCCAGCGTGCCGCCGAGCGCGAAGCCGATCGCGACCACGAGGACCTCGATCGCGGTCTTGACCCGGCGCACGGGCCAACCCGTGCGGGCGACGAGACCGGTCATGAGCCCGTCACGGGGGCCCGGGCCCAGGCGCGCCCCGAGGTACGCGGCGGTCGCGACGCCGTTGAGGGCCACGCCCGCGACCCCGAGCGCCACGCGTCCGGCCGTGGAGGGGTCCGGGTCGATGCGCTGAAGCAGCAGGAGGAACGGGTCGAGGGTCGCACCGATCACGACGATGTTGGCGATCGTGCCGATGCCCGGGCGCTGGCGCAGCGGGATCCACAGCAGCATGACCACGACGCTCGACGCGACGACCACGACGCCGAGCGCGAGCCCGGAGCGCAGGGCCACACCCTGGTGGAAGACGTCCCACGGCATGGCACCCATGCCCGAGTGGATGAGCATGGCCATGGTCAGGGAGAAGCCGAACAGTCCGAGCGTGAGCTGGACGGTCCGGCGCAGGGGGCTGAAGTTCGTCGGCACTCCCCTACTGTGCACCCGCAGTGGACTGGTGATCCATAGCCAATTCGGGAAGAGTGGCCTCATGGCCACCTCGCTCGCCACCTCGCTCGCCACGTCCCCCGGCGTCATCGCCCCGCCACATCCGCCCGTGCACCGCCGCCTGTCCGCCCCCGCGCTCGCGGCGCTCGTGACCGGCTGGCAGTCCGGCGGGCCCGCGTACGCCGCGCTCGCCGACGCCGTCCGCGGCGCGGTCCTGTCCGGCACGGTCGCCCCGAACACGCGGCTGCCGAGCGAGCGCGACCTCGCGGCGGCGCTCGGCGTCTCCCGGACGACCACGGCCGCCGCGTACGCGGCCCTGCGCGAGCGCGGGTTCGTCACGAGCCGCACGGGCGTCGGCACGGTCGCGGTCCTGCCCCGGCCCGCACGCCGCGCCCAGCCGCAGTGGTGCGGCGGCGACGCGCCCGTACCGGTGGGCGTCGAGCCGCCCGAGGACCTCGTCGACCTGGGGCAGGCGGCCCCCGCCGCCCCGCCCCAGCTCCACGCGGCCTACGGTCGCGCGCTCGAAGCGCTCCCCGGCTACCTGTCGGGGCGCGGGTACGAGCCGCTCGGCCTCCAGCCCCTGCGCGAGGCCGTCGCACAGCGGCTCACCGAGCGCGGGACACCCACGACCCCGGACCAGGTACTCGTGACCACGGGCGCGCAGCACGCGATCGCGACGGTCGCGCAGTCGCTGCTGGGGCCGCGGGACCGGGTCGTGGTCCAGTCCCCCACGTACGCGCACGGCATCGAGGCGATGGTCGGGCGCGGGGCGCGCGTCGTCGGGTTCCCCGTGGGCGCGGGCCTGCCGGGCGACGGTCCCGGGTTCGACGTCGCGCTGTTCGAGTCGACGATCCGCGCGGCGACCCCGCGCCTGGCGTACCTCGTCCCCGACTTCCACAACCCGACGGGCTACAGCCTCACGTCCGACGAGCGTGCCGAGGTCCGACGGATCGCGCTGCGGCACCGGGTCACGGTGATCGGCGACGAGACGCTCACCGACATCGCGCTCGACGGCCCCGCGCCCGAGCCGCTCGCGGGCGACGGGTCCGCGACGAGCCACCTGCTCACCGTGGGGTCGGCGTCCAAGACGTTCTGGGGCGGCCTGCGCGTGGGCTGGGTCCGCGCGCACCCCGACGTCGTCGCGCACCTCGCGCGCGTCCGCGGCGCGAGCGACATCGCGACGTCGGTCCTCGAGCAGCTCGCGGTCGTCGAGCTGCTCGCCCGACGCGACGAGGTCCTCGCCGAGAGGCTCCCCCTGCTGCGCTCGCAGCGCGACCTCCTGCGCTCGGCGGTCACCGCCGCGATCCCGTCGTGGCACGTGACCGCGCCCGCCGGCGGGCTCTCGCTGTGGGTCGACCTGGGGCGCCCGCTCGCGCACGCCCTCGCCGCGGCCGCGGCGGTGCGGGGCCTCGTCGTCAACCCGGGCCCGTCCCTCACTCCCGACGGCGCCGCGACCTCCCGCGTCCGGCTCACCTTCGCGCCCGACGCCGAGGCGATCCGCCGGGCAGTGCCCCGGCTGGTAGCAGCCTGGGAGCATGTGACGGGCTAGCGGCCCCTCGGTCGCTCCTCGGTCGCTCCTCGGTGCCGAGCATGCGGTTGACGTCGCGAATCGCCTCCTGCGCGACGACAACCGCATGCTCGGTGGCGCGCCCGCCCGGGACGCGGAGGGCTGGCCGGAAGCCTGCTGTCAGCGCGACTCGCCTGCCCGGTGCCCCACGAAACGACCGTCCACGAGCAGAGGCACCACGTCCGAGCCGTCGAGCTCCGCCGCGATCTCGACGTCCGCCCCGAACCCCTGGTCGGCGAGCTCGCGCCCGCTCACGCAGCGCCGGAGCCGGTGACGCAGCGCAGCGGGTCCGTCACGGCCGTCAGGCCCGACGCACGCCGACCGGAACGCCGTCGCCGCAACCTCCGCCTCAGGCGACAGGACGTCGTCGTGGCCCACGATCGCGGCGATGACCGCGCCTGCTCCCCAGAGGTCCTCGACCGCCGGGCGCAGCGATCCGTCCGGCCACCGTTCGCCACCTGCCACGACCGCGACGGCGTGTCCCGGATCCACGTCGAGGTACCTCCTGACGTACGCGCCGACGGCCGCGGCGTTGCGCAGGCAGGCCGCGACCACGGCCCCACCGTCCTCGGCGAGCGAGAGCGAGATCGTCGACCCGTTGGGCGAGGGAAGCACCACCCGAGCGAGACCGGGGGCATCACGCAGGGACGCCGGGGACAGGCTCACGTGGCGCTCGGACCGGGCGCGCGCGAGCGTCGCCTGGTGCCGCGCGGCGTGGTCTGCGGCACGCTCGTCACGCCACGCGAAGGGAAAGACCTCGACGCCTCGGTCGACGGCGACGCTGACGGAGGTCGTGAACGACAGCACGTCGACCACGACGGCCAGGAACCCCGCGTCCCCAGGCGGAACAGCCCCGCGCAGGGCGCGTGCCCCCGTGAGCCCCCAGTCGAACCGGATGCGCGAGCTCCCCTGACCGAACACGTCGTCGTCCACGGTCCGCGAGTCTAGGCGGCCGCAGGCGGCTTCCCCGCAGCACGGCCCAGCCCTACGCCGTGCGCAGCTCCACGGTCGCCGTGGCCTGCGCGCCGTCGTTGAGCAGCCGCGCCGCGACCGCTCCCTGCGCGGCGAGCTCGCGCCACGTCTCGCCGAGCCACTGCTCGGCGTCGAACTGGTTGGTGAACGCCGGGCTCACGGGCGTCGTGAGCGGGCGCCCGTCCACGTCGTCGAGCTCCCACACCCACTGGGGTCGGATCATCGTGCGCCTCCACCTCGGGTCCCCCGGGCCGTGTCGCGCACCAGGGACCGGTTGATGCTCGCGGCCCAGAACGGACCGTTGTAGATCATGCCGGTGTAACCCTGCACGAGGTCGGCGCCGGCCGCCAGGTAGGCGCGCGCGTCGTCGGCGGTCGAGATGCCGCCCACGCCGATGATCGTGACGTCGGAGCCGAGGCGGCCGCGGAGGCGGGCGACGACGTCGAGCCCTCGTTCGAGCAGCGGCGGACCCGAGAGCCCGCCCGGGCCCAGGTCGTGCCCGATCGTCGTGTTGACCGCGATGACGCCGTCGAGGCCGAGCTCGAGCGCGAGGTCCGCGACGGCGTCGACGTCCTCGTCCGCGAGGTCCGGCGCGATCTTGACGAGCAGCGGGATGCGCCGGACGCCGGCCGCGCGCGTGGCGTCGTCGGCGGCCTCGCGGACCGCCTGGAGGATGGGGCGCAGGGCCTCGGTCGACTGCAGGTCGCGCAGGCCCGGGGTGTTGGGCGAGGACACGTTGACGACGAGGTAGTCGGCGTGGGGGGCGAGGAGCGCGGCGCTCGTCGCGTAGTCGCCCGCGGCGTCCTGCGCCGGGGTGACCTTGGTCTTGCCGATGTTCGCGCCGATCATGATCGCGCGACCTGATGCAGACCTGCGCAGGGCCTCGAGGCGCTGGGCCGCGGCCGCCGCGCCCTCGTTGTTGAAGCCCATGCGGTTGCGGATGCCGCGCAGCGACAGCTCGCGCCACATGCGTGGCTTCTCGTTGCCGGGCTGGGCGTGCGCGGTCACGGTGCCGATCTCGATGAACGCGAAGCCCAGCATCGTGAGCCCGCGGATCGCCTTGGCGTTCTTGTCGAACCCGCCCGCGAGGCCGAACGGCGCGGGGAAGGTGCGCCCGAGCGCCTGCACGCTGCCGGGGCCGTTCGCGCCGCGGCCCAGGTACGGGGCTGCCGCGCCCTGGACGACGCCGCCCACGACGGGTGTACGACCGGCGAGGGAGATGAGCGGGAACACCACCTCGTGCGCCTTCTCGGGGTCCATGTGCCGGAAGACGCCGTTGAAGAGGAGGGAGTACAGCCGGCTCATGCGGTTTCCTTCGGTTCGGTGGTGGAGGTCCGGGGCGGGCGCGTGCGCCACAACCAGGTGAGGCCCACGACCGGCAGGACCAGCGGCACGAACCCGTAGCCGATCCCGAAGTCGGACCACACCGTGGGCTTCGGGAACGCCGCCGGGTCGAGCAGCGACCAGGCGCCGACGGCGAGCACGCCCACGAGCTCGACCGTCACGGCGGCCCAGGCGACGGTCCGTGACGTCGCCGACCCACGGGCGAGCGCGATCGTCGCGACGATGTAGACCACGGCGGCGAGCGCCGACAGCCCGTACGCGACGGGGGCCTCGTGCCAGTCGCGCAGGAGCTGGATCGAGGCGCGCGCGGTCGCGGAGATCGCGAAGATCCCGTAGACGAGGACCAGCACGCGCCCGAAGCCGCTGCCCGTCCTGCGGGGTGCGTCGTGGGCGCCCCGCGGATCGTGGGCGCCGGCGCCGTCTGGAGTGCCCGACGGCGGCACGCGGGTCGCGGGGTCGGGCGCGGTCTCGGGGTTCTCGGGGTGGGTCACGCCATCTCTCCTCAGGCGGTCCAGATCTGCCACAGCCGCCACTCGAGGAACGCGACGGTGATCGCGGCGACCGCGAGCACGACCGAGCTCCAGCGGGAGCGTTCGGCGAACGCCCACACGGCGGCGACGGGCAGGATGAACAGGGCGGTGATCAGGTAGCCCCAGAGCTTCACGGGGTCGCTCGCCGAGCTCCCCGTCGCGGCGAGGACGCCCGCGACGATCATCTGCAGGACGATCGCGCCCTCGATGACGGCACCGCCCCAGAGCTGCTTGAGGACGACGGCACGGTCGCGGGCGACGAACCACCCGGCCCAACCGGTGAGGGCCGCGCACAGCGCGACCACGAGGAGGACGAGGGGGAGGACCACGGGGCCGAGCCTACCGGCGTCCAGGCCGCGGGCAGGAATCGTCTGCGGCTCGCCGTACCGGTGGCCCCGCTCCGCGCAGCGGCTAGCATCGAGCCGTGGCTGAACTCACTCTCTCCAGCAAGAACCCGACCGGCGTGAAGGTGGACGCGCTCGTCGTCGGGACCCAGACGACATCGGACGGCGTGGCCGTCGTGGGGGACGACCTCCCCCGCGAGGTGGTCGCCGAGCTCGAGTCCCTCGCGCCCGCGCTGGGCATCACCGGTGCGCGCGACGAGGTGCGCACGGTGCCCGCGGGCTCGCACCTCAAGGCCGGCGTCCTGGTCCTGACGGGACTCGGCGCTCGTGACGAGTCGGGCACGTTCGCGGCCGAGACGCTGCGGCGTGCGGCCGGTGCCGCGGTGCGCGAGCTCAAGGGTGCCGTGTCCGTCGCGGTGGCCCTGCCCGCCAAGGACGAGGCCGAGGTCGCCGCGATCGCCGAGGGCGCGCTGCTCGGCGCGTACTCGTTCACGCGCTACCGGGACGGGGCGGGCGCGACCAAGCCTGGCGGTGCCGTCTCGACCATCGAGGTCCTCACCTCGCTCGCCCGCGGGGCCAAGGCGAAGGCCGCGGTCGAGCGTGCCGCGACGATCGCCGCCGCGGTCCACGCGACGCGCGACCTGGTCAACACCGCCCCGAACGACCTGTTCCCCGCGGCCTTCGCCGACATCGCCAAGGCCGCCGCGAAGGGCACGGGCGTCAAGGTCACGGTCCTCGACGAGAAGGCTCTCGCGGCCGGCGGCTACGGCGGCATCCTCGCGGTCGGCCAGGGTTCCTCGCGCGGCCCGCGGCTCGTCAAGGTGTCCTACTCGCCCTCGCGCCCGCACGCCAAGGTCGCGCTGGTCGGCAAGGGCATCACGTTCGACTCGGGCGGCATCTCGATCAAGCCCGCCAAGGGCATGGAGGCCATGAAGTCCGACATGGCCGGCGCCGCCGCCGTCCTGCACACGGTGCTCGCGGCCTCGAGGCTCGGCCTGCCCGTCGCGGTGACCGGCTGGCTCTGCCTCGCCGAGAACATGCCGTCGGGCACGGCGCAGCGCCCTTCGGACGTCATCACGATCCGTGGCGGCAAGACCGTCGAGGTCCTCAACACCGACGCGGAGGGTCGCCTCGTCATGGCCGACGGCCTGGTCGCGGCGATCGAGGAGAAGCCTGACGTCGTGCTCGACGTCGCGACGCTCACGGGCGCGCAGATGGTCGCGCTCGGCACGCGCGTGTCGGCCGTCATGGGGTCCGACGACGTCCGGGGCGAGGTCGTCGCGGCGGCCGAGGCGGCGGGCGAGCAGTTCTGGCCCATGCCCCTGCCCGAGGAGCTCGCCGCGTCGATGAAGTCGAAGGTCGCGGACATCGCGAACATCGGCGACCGTTTCGGCGGGATGCTCGTCGCAGGTCTGTTCCTGCAGGAGTTCGTCGGCACCACGCCGTGGGCACACCTCGACATCGCAGGCCCCTCGTTCAACGAGGGCTCGGCGTTCGGCTACACGCCCGTCGGTGGCACGGGCGTCGCGGTCCGCACGCTCGTCGAGCTGCTCGAGGCGCGCGCCACGAAGAAGTAGTCGTCGGCCGCTGCGCCCGCCACGGGCCGTCGCAGCGGCGGGAGCGAGCACGACAGGACGGGCGCGACCTTCGAGGTCGTGCCCGTCCGTCGTTCCGGTCTGCCTCGGATCCGGACCAGGTGCCGGTGTCCTCGGTCGGGGCTTCTGCGACCGGTCGAGGAGTCGAGATGCGGCCGTCGGGGTCAAGGAGGGACTTCGACCCCCGTCGGCCGCATCTCGTCCGCCGGGAGCATCGGCCGCCACCCGGCGCAGCACGCATCCGAGGCGGGGTCAGCGCCTGCGCTGCCTGGAGTTCCAGTCGCGCATGCGCTGGGGGTAGCCCGTGAAGTTCACGTCGTAGACGGGGAGCTCGAGCTGTTCGGCGAGCTTGCGCGCCGCCTTGGCGTCGGGGACCCGGCGCCTCGTCCACTCCCCCGTGGTCGCGATGAGCATGAGCGTGGTGGGGGTGTCGTTCGTCGGCGGCTCGATGTACGCCTCGACACCCACGCGGGTGCGCGCGAACTCGGCGAGGTGCTCGACGGTCGCGCGACGCTGGTCCGCGCTCGACGGGGCACCGGCGGGCGCACCCGCTCCGTTCGCGGGCTTGCGGGAGAAGAGCTGCGACAGCCTGGACATGGAGGAAGGGTACTTGGTCGGCCTGGAGCGTTCCTGGGATCGGGCTCGGCCTCCCCTGTGGGCTGGCGCGACAGGATCGCCCACCGGTCGGGCGACGCACGGACGACGGGCACCACGACGTGCCCGGCGTGGCTGTCTTGAGCATCACACGCAAGAGTGTGCGTTCCGATTGGGGTACGGCTGACCGAAGTGCCAAGATGTCACGAGAACTTTGCTCTCCCTCTTTTCGTATGCCTAAGGAGCTGCACGTGGCCGAGACCGGCACACCTTTCGACGTCCTCGTCCTGGGCGGAGGCAGCGGCGGCTATGCCACCGCGCTGCGTGCCGCCGAGCTCGGCCTGAACGTCGCCCTCGTCGAAGCGCACAAGCTGGGCGGGACCTGCCTGCACAACGGCTGCATCCCCACGAAGGCTCTGCTGCACGCCGCCGAGCTCGCAGACAACGCCCGTGAGGGCAGCGCGTACGGCGTCCTGAGCCAGCTGCAGGGCATCGACATGAACGGCGTGAACGCGTACAAGGACGGCGTCATCGCCGGGCTGTACAAGGGCCTGCAGGGCCTCATCAAGTCCCGCAAGATCACGGTGATCGAGGGCCACGGCACGCTCGTCGCCGCGGACACGGTCGAGGTCGCGGGCCAGCGCTACACGGGCAAGAACGTCGTGCTCGCCACGGGCTCCTACGCCCGCTCGCTCCCCGGTCTGGAGATCGGCGGCCGCGTCATCACATCCGACCAGGCACTGACGCTGGACTACGTGCCCCAGAGCGCGATCGTCCTGGGCGGCGGCGTGATCGGTGTCGAGTTCGCGAGCGTCTGGAAGTCGTTCGGAGCCGACGTACAGATCATCGAGGCGCTCCCGCACCTCGTGCCCAACGAGGACGAGTCGCTGTCCAAGGCTCTCGAGCGCGCGTTCCGCAAGCGCGGCATCGGCTTCACGCTGGGCGACCGCTTCTCGGGCGTCACGCAGGACGACTCGGGCGTGCACGTGACCCTCGAGTCCGGCAAGACGTTCGACGCCGACCTCCTGCTGGTCGCCGTCGGCCGCGGCCCCCGCACCGCCGACCTGGGCTTCGAGGCCCAGGGCATCACCATGGACCGTGGCTTCGTGATCGTCGACGAGCGCCTGCACACGGGCGTCGGCAACATCTACGCTGCCGGTGACATCGTCCCCGGGCTCCAGCTCGCGCACCGCGGCTTCGCCCAGGGCATCTTCGTCGCCGAGCAGATCGCGGGCCTGAACCCGACGCCGATCGTCGAGTCGGGCATCCCCCGCGTGACGTACTGCGAGCCCGAGGTCGCCTCGGTCGGCCTGACCGAGGCCAAGGCCAAGGAGCTCCACGGCGCCGACGGCGTCGAGACGCTCGAGTACAACCTTGCCGGCAACGGCAAGAGCAAGATCCTCGGGACCACGGGCTTCGTCAAGCTCGTCCGACAGAAGGACGGCCCCGTCGTCGGCGTGCACATGGTCGGCGCCCGCGTCGGCGAGCTCATCGGCGAGGGCCAGCTCATCGTGAACTGGGAGGCGTACCCCGAGGACGTCGCCGCCCTGGTCCACGCGCACCCCACGCAGAACGAGGCTCTCGGAGAGGCCCACCTGGCCCTCGCCGGCAAGCCGCTGCACGCCCACAACTGACCCAACGATCGAAGGAGACCCGAGAGGTCATGTCTGACAACGTGCAGATGCCCGCACTGGGCGAGTCCGTCACCGAGGGAACCGTCACCCGCTGGCTCAAGGCCGTCGGTGAGAGCGTCGAGATCGACGAGCCCTTGCTCGAGGTCTCGACCGACAAGGTCGACACCGAGATCCCCTCGCCGTTCGCCGGCGTGCTCGAGCAGATCCTCGTCCAGGAGGACGAGACCGTCGAGGTCGGCACCGACCTCGCCGTGATCGGTTCCGGCGCGGGCGCAGCCCCGGCCGAGGCCCCGGCCGCTCCCGCCGCCGAGGCGCCCACCCCGGCCGCCGAGCCCGCCCCCGCGGCGGAGCCGGCACCGGCCCCGGCTGCTGAGGCTCCGGCCGCAGCGCCCGCTCCCGCTGCCGAGGCGCCCGCCGCCTCGGGTGGCGAGGAGATCAAGCTCCCGGCGCTCGGCGAGTCCGTGACCGAGGGCACCGTGACCCGCTGGCTCAAGGCCGTCGGCGAGACCGTCGAGGTCGACGAGCCCCTGCTCGAGGTCTCGACCGACAAGGTCGACACCGAGGTCCCCTCCCCCGTGGCGGGCACCGTCCAGCAGATCCTCGTCCAGGAGGACGAGACCGTCGAGGTCGGCACCGTCCTCGCGATCGTCGGCTCGGGTGCAGCAGCTCCGGCTCCGGCCGCCGCCGCACCTGCCCCCGAGGCAGCTCCGGCTCCGGCTCCCGAGGCAGCCCCGGCCGCACCGGCTCCGGCTCCGGCTCCGGCTCCGGCGGCAGCACCCGCTCCCGCTCCCGCTCCCGCAGCCGAGGCGCCCGCCGCTCCTGCGGCCCCCGCGTCGCGCGCCACCTCGGGCGCGACCGGCGGTTCCTACCTGACCCCGCTCGTGCGCAAGCTCGCCGCGGAGAAGGGTGTCGACGTCGCGTCCCTCACGGGCACGGGCGTCGGTGGCCGTATCCGCAAGGAGGACGTCCTCGAGGCGGCCGCCAAGGCGGAGGCTGCCAAGGCGGCTCCGGCGCCTGCCGCTGCTGCGCCGTCGGGCTCCGCGCCCAAGGCCGCCAGCGTCCCGGCCGTCTCGCCGCTGCGCGGGACCACCGAGAAGATGTCGCGCCTGCGCAAGCTCGTCGCGACGCGCATGGTCGAGGCCCTGCAGACGCAGGCCCAGCTCACGACGGTGGTCGAGGTCGACGTGACCAAGGTCGCCAAGCTGCGCGCCAAGGCCAAGAACGACTTCAAGGCTCGCGAGGGTGCCAACCTCACGTTCCTGCCGTTCTTCACGCTCGCCGCGGTCGAGGCCCTCAAGGCCTACCCGAAGATCAACGCGAGCATCGACGGCGACTCGGTCGTCTACCACCCGCAGGAGAACGTCGGGATCGCGGTCGACACGGAGCGCGGCCTGGTCGTGCCGGTCATCAAGGACGCCGGTGACCTCAACCTCGCCGGGATCGCCCGCAAGATCGCCGACCTCGCCGGCCGCACCCGCGTCAACAAGATCGGGCCGGACGAGCTGGGCGGCGCGACGTTCACCATCACGAACACCGGTTCCGGTGGCGCGCTGATCGACACGCCGATCGTCCCCGGTGGCCAGGTCGCCATCCTGGGCACGGGCACGATCGTCAAGCGTCCGGTCGTCGTGACCGACGCGGACGGCAACGAGTCGATCGCGATCCGTTCGATGAGCTACATCTTCCTGTCCTACGACCACCGCCTGGTCGACGGCGCGGATGCAGCCCGCTTCCTGGGTGCGATCAAGAACCGCATCGAGGAGGGCGCCTTCGAGTCCGAGGTCGGTCTCTGACCCTCGGAGCTCGCTGAGCCCCACCACGCCGCAGGCCCCTCGCCCCTTCCGGGCGGGGGGCCTGCGGCGTCCCCCGGGCGCGCGGGCGCGACCCGCGAGGACGGTTCGCCGCGGGCGGCGCGCGTCGCCGGTCGGGGCCGTACCGTGGTCGCATGGACATCGTCGTGGCCGGGTCGCACGGTCTCATCGGTACGGAGCTGCTCGAACGACTGCGCGAGCGCGGGGACACCGTGCGGCGCCTGGTGCGCAGACCTCCGCAGACCGCGCACGAGCACTTCTGGGACCCCGACGAGGACGCCCTGGACCCCCGCGCGCTCGAAGGCGCGGACGCGGTCGTCAACTTCGCGGGCGCCGGGGTCGGCGACCACCGCTGGACGACCGAGTACAAGCGCACGATCCTCGAGTCCCGCACGCGCACCACCGGGCTGCTCGCCCGCACGCTCGCCCACCTCGACGCTCCCCCGCCGGTCTTCCTCCAGGGCACGGCCGTGGGCTACTACGGCGACCGGGGCGCCGAGGTGCTGACCGAGACGTCGGGACCGGGCACCGGTTTCCTCGCGCGCGTCGTCACCGAGTGGGAGGCCGCGACGCGCCCTGCCCAGGACGCGGGGGTGCGGGTCGCGCACCTGCGCACGGGCATCGTCATGACGCCCGACGGCGGAGCGCTGGCCCGCATGCTCCCTCTCCTGAGGATGGGCGTGGGCGGCAGGCTCGGCAACGGTCGCCAGTACTGGAGCTGGATCACGCTGCGGGACCACGTCTCGGCCGTGCTGCACCTGCTCGAGTCCGACGTGCACGGCCCGGTGAACCTCGTGGGCCCTGCTCCCGCCACGAATGCCGAGGTCACCCGGGCGCTGGCCGCGGCCCTGCACCGCCCGGCCGCCCTGGCCGTCCCGTCGGTCGCCCTCAAGGTCGCGCTCGGGGAGTTCGCGTCCGACATCCTCGGGTCGCAGCGCGCCCTGCCGCGGGTCCTGGAGGCCAGCGGCTTCGCGTTCGAGCACCCTGACCTGGAGGCGGCGGCCGAGTGGGTCGCCGGTCGCTGAGCAGTCCGACCAGCCGTCAGGCCTGGACCGCGGTCACGCCACGTCGCTCACCCGCCACCCGTCGTCGGTCCAGCGCAACGTGAGGCGTGCCGTGGAGGCTCTCGTCGCCGCGACCGTCGTGGCCGAGCCGTCGGCCGCCCTCTGGGTGTGCTCGGAGACCGAGTACCTGACCTCGACCTGGGTCTCGGTCCCAGGTAACGGCACCGCTCCGGTCCCGGTGCCCGTCGGAGGACCGTCTCCACCCGGCACGACCAGGTGCGCCTCCACGTCCGAGGCCCGTGCCCCCTCGATCGTGACGCCGGACGCGGCGATCCTGTCCAGGAGGTCGGCGTCCACGGCCTCGGCGGGGGAACCGGGGGCCAGCACCTCCCCCGGCTCGCGCTCCCCCGTGAGCAGCTCGATGCGGCGCTCCGTGAGCTCGACAGCCGCGGCGGCAGGGTCCTGCGCCTGCGAGGTCGGGTCGGGCGGCACGGCACCGGCTGCCTCGTGCGCGCCGTCGTGCTCGACGGCGCGCCGGGCGGCCGACGGGTCGGCGCCGGCGAGGTGCGAGCGCACGAGCATCCCGCCCGTGACGAGCGCCGAGCACACGACCAGGACGAGGCCTGCGAGGAGCGCGGGGTGTGGCCGTGCCCCGGGGGCCGAGCGACGCCGTCGGGCGTGCTCGCGCCGTCGCAGCGCCCTCTGCCCGCCCGGACCGGGATGCGTGCCGGCAGGCGGCACGCCCCGTCCTGGCCTCCGTGGCGACCGGACCACGGTGTCGTCGCTCGATACGTCCCGCCCGGCCGAGGGCTCCCGCCGGGACGGCGCGGGCGCCCGGCGGGCGGCGATGGCCGCTGCGGCCAGCCGGGCGCCGTCGGGCATCGCGATCGGCGTCGGGGGTGAGGCCTCGTAGCAGAGGGCCGCGAACGTCCCGACCTCGGGGCGGGTGCGGGGATCCGCACGCCGCGCCGTGGCGAGCTCGGCCTGCAGCGCCGCGAGGGACGGGTCGGGCGTCTCGGGGGCGGCCTCGCCCGGCAGCGGTGCACCCGCAGGGGGCGGGAGGACGCCCACGACGAGCTCGGCGAGCGACCTGACGTCGTCGGGCGCAGGCAGGGCGCACAGCTCGAGCGGTGCCCGCAGGACCGCCCGGCCCTCGGCGTCCACCAGGACGTCCGTCTCCGCGACCCCTCCGTAGGACAGCCCCGACGCGTGCAGCGCCGCGAGCGCCTGCGCCAGGGGCACGAGCAGCGTCACGGCCTCACCCGCCTCGAGGGGGCCGCGGCAGGCCAGCAGCAGCCGTAGGCCCCCTCCCGGCGGCCTCCGGGAGATGAGCACGAGCACGCCCTCGCCCCCCTCGACGATCTCCTCGACGGGGACGAGGTGCTCGTCGTCGAGCAGGCGCAGGGCGTCGAGCCGCTCGACGAGCAGGTCCCTCGCCGCCGGATCGGCGGGCACCCTCACCAGAGAGACGTCGTGGTAGCGCCCCGAACCGTCGGAGGCGACCCAGCGACGTGGCCCCAGCGTGCCGGGGCCCGGCCCTTCCCCCTGCTCGACGACGCCCCAGCCTCGGCGCGCCAGGAGGTCCGTCACCGCAGGAGGGGGTGCCGACGGGTCGTCCCGGTCCCGGACGCCCGCGCGGGAGGCCCAGGGCAGGCGGGGAGGGCGAGCGCTCGACATGGCTCCCATCCCAGCAGAGCCCGGCCACGCAGGGCGGGTTGTCCACAGGCCGACGCCGCGGCGCTCCGCCCGTGCGCGACCGCACCTGCTCCTGCGCTCCGGCGCCCGTCAGACCTCGAGCCGCCGCCCGGTCCGCGCGCTGTCCCGCGCCACGTCCAGGACGTGCGCGGTCCGCACCGCGTCGGCGGGGTCGACGGGCACCGGACCACCATCGATCCAGGCGGCCACGGCACGGTAGAAGTCGGCGTGCCCGCCCGGGGCGCGCGGCACGGGCACGCGCTCGCGCCCGCGGGTCACCCACCCCTCGGTCCCGGCGGGCGCCGCCTCGTCGAAGACCTCGAAGGGCGACGCGTCGTTCTCGAACGTCGTCACGACGTAGGCCCCGGCGTCGCCGAGCACCCTCGTGCGGGGTCCTGGCGCGCCCACGACCGAGGCCGCCCAGAGCCGGCTGACCACCTCGTGCCCGTCCGACGGCGTGTGGTGGAGCGTCAGGAAGACGTCGTCCTCGGTCGGGGTCGTCAGGGCGCGCAGCTCGGCATACACCGAACGGACCGGGCCGAAGAGCTGGGTGGCCGAGTCGACGAGGTGCGGGCCGAGGTCGAGCAGGAGCCCGCCGCCCACCGGGTCGTTCTCCTTCCAGCGCTGCTGCGGCACGGGACGCCACCGCTCCCACCGGCGTTCGAACGTGTGCACGCGCCCCAGGTCGCCCGCCGCGAGCACCGACCGCAGGGTCAGCTGCTCGGGGTCCCAGCGCCTGTTCTGGAAGACCGTGAAGGGGGTCCCCGTGGCGGCTGCCGTCGCGACGACCTCGGCGGCCTGCGCCCCGTCGAGCGCGATCGGCTTGTCCAGCACGAACGGGACGCCCGCCGCGGAGACCTGGGCCGCGTGCTCGGCGTGCAGCGCCGACGGGCTCGCGATCACCACGACGTCGTAGGTCCCGCGCTCACCGAGGAGCCCGGCCAGGTCGTCGTGGAGCCGCACCCCGGGCCAGTCCTCCTCGGCCGCGGCACGACGTCCGGGGTCCCGGGCGACGACCGCGGTCACGATGAGCCCGGCCTCCCTGGCGAGCCGGGCGTGGATGCCGCGGCCAGCACCGCCGTACCCGACCAGACCGACCCGCGTCCGCCGACTACCGGGGACACGGTCCTGCGCAGTGGTTGCACTCATGGCGCCCAATCTAGCCGCCATCCCGGAGCACTCCCGAAGACTGGCAGAATGTACCGAATTCTCCTGGAACTGTCGTTCTCGGCACCTGTCCGAGTTCGGGAAGGTCGTCCGTTGAGCACCCAGAGCAAGAGCTCGAAGAGCACGAGGAGCGCGCGCATGCGCCGCGTGCTCCGCATCACCCTCATCGCCCTCGCGTTGGGGATCGTCATCGCCAACGCGGTGGACCAGCCGACGATCGAGGCGAACGAGGCCCCCACGACCGGCACGGCCCGCGCCGCCCTCGAGACGCTCGAGGTCAAGGGGATCGCGGCCGCGACCGGCTACGAACGGGAGAACTTCGGCTCCGCCTGGGCCGACGTGGACGCCAACGGGTGCGACACCCGCAACGACATCCTCGCCCGCGACCTCACCGACCTCACGTACTCGACGCGCGACAAGGGGTGCGAGGTTCGCACGGGTACCTTCGACGACCCCTACACGGGCGCGACGATCAGCTTCGTCCGGGGCAACAAGACGAGCTCGGCCGTCCAGATCGACCACGTCATCCCGCTCATGGACGCGTGGCGCAAGGGCGCCCAGGCGTGGGACGACGAGACCCGCCTGCGCTTCGCGAACGACCCCCTCAACCTGCTCGCCTCCGACGGCTCGGCCAACCAGTCCAAGGGCGCGCGCGACGCGTCGGCCTGGCTCCCGCCCAACCACGCGTTCCGGTGCACGTACATCGCGCGTCAGATCGCGGTGAAGGCCTCGTACGAGCTGTGGGTCACCCCGTCGGAGCACGACGCGATGGCCGCCGTGCTCGACGGCTGCCCGTCCGAGCCGCTGCCCACGGGGTCCTGACGGACCTCACCGACCGAGGTCACCGACCGACGGTCCGGGACCGGAGCGGGTCCCGGGCGAGCCGCCTGACGCGAGGCGGCCCGCCGGGGCCCGCGGCTCCTCAGGGTGCGCTGCGCCGGAGCGCACCCGGCCACCAGACGACCCGTCCGACGTCGTGCACCAGTGCCGGGACGAGCAGGCTGCGGACGATCAGGGTGTCGACGAGCACACCGAACGCGACGATGAACGCGAGCTGAGCGAGGAACAGCAGCGGGATCACCCCGAGCGCGGCGAACGTCGCGGCGAGCACCACGCCCGCCGACGTGATGACCGACCCCGTGACGGCGAGCGCGCGCAGCGTGCCGCGGCGGGTGCCGATGATCCCCGACTCCTCGCGCACGCGGGTCATGAGGAAGATCGAGTAGTCGACGCCGAGCGCCACGAGGAAGCAGAACGCGTAGAGCGGGACGGTCGGGTCGGCACCGGGGAAGTCGAGCACGTGGTTGAACACGATCGCCGACACCCCGAGGGCTGCGCCGAACGAGAGCACGTTGGCCGCCATGAGCAGGACCGGCGCCAGGATCGAGCGCAGCAGCAGCATGAGGATCAGCAGGATCACGACCAGCACGACGGGCACGATGACGCGCAGGTCGTGGTCGCCCGCGATCTGGGTGTCGAGGCGCTCGGCGCTGGCACCGCCCACGAGCGAGTCGGGCGAGACCTCGTGCACGGCGTCGCGGAGCGCGGCGACGGTCTGGGTCGCGG
The DNA here is from genome assembly GCF_014836745.1 of Oerskovia gallyi. NCBI lineage: Bacteria > Bacillati > Actinomycetota > Actinomycetes > Micrococcales > Cellulomonadaceae > Oerskovia > Oerskovia gallyi. The sequence goes on along the minus strand of NZ_JACSQE010000001.1, from coordinate 499,031 downwards.
CGTTGGTGTCGCTCGGGTCCTCGGTTACGACGTCGACGCGCACGTCGCCGTCGACCACGAGCGGCGGCCCCTGAGCGGGGGCCCCGGGGGCACCGCCCGTCCCGCCCTCGGTCACGGCGGCGGCGGACGCGACCCCGTCGGTCGCGGTCGCGGCCTGGAGCACGGCGTCGAGATCGGCCTCGGGGGCGATCACGATCGCGGGCTGGACGCCCACGCCCCCGAAGTGCTCCTCGAGGACCTGCTCGCCGTCGACCGAGTCGACCTGGGTGAGGAAGACGTCGGAGTCGCTCGTGCCCTCGGCCTGGAAGGTCGGGACGAAGGCAGCGCACCCCGCGAGGACGAGGGCCGTGACGATCCACACGGCCCGGTCGCGACGCCCCACGAAGCTCGCCACGCGGGACCAGACGCCGTGTCCCGCGACGTGCACCTCGACGTCGTGGCTCGCGGCGAGCGCGAGGTCGCGCGGCCCCGCGGCGGCGGTCCCGGACGCTGCCGGGGCCGCCGGGGAGGCCACCGAGGTCTCGGCCTCGTCGGCCGCGGTGGGGTCGTACGCGGGCTTGCGCGGCCAGAAGATGCCGCGTGAGCGCTTGCCCCCGACGACGAGCAGCGCGGGCAGGAACGTGAGTGCACCGAGGAACGCGGCCGCGATGCCGATGGCCCCGACGGGGCCGAGGCTCCGGTTGGAGCCCAGGTCGGACAGCAGCAGGCACAGCAGGCCCGCGATCACGGTCCCGGCGGAGGCCGAGATCGGCTCGATCGAGGCGCGCAGGGCGCGTCGCACGGCCGTGTACGGGCTCTCCACGACGCGCAGCTCCTCGCGGTAGCGCGCCACGACGAGCAGCGAGTAGTCGACCGCGGCGCCCACGACGAGGATCGACAGGATGCCCTGCGCCTGGCCGTTGAGGGTCAGCGTGCCGGCGTCGGCCAGGAGGTAGACGACGAGTCCCGCGAGGCACAGCGCGAACACCGCGGTGAGGATCACCATGAACGGCAGGATCGGCGAGCGGTAGACGATCGCGAGGATGATCAGCACGGCGCCGAGCGCGACGAGCAGCAGGACCGTGTCGATCCCGCCGAACGCGTTGACGAGGTCCGCGACGAAGCCCGCAGGTCCGGTGACCCAGGCCTGGAGGCCCGAGTCGGCCAGGACGGTCTCGAGCTCCGCGCGGATCTCGGCGACCACGGCGTTGTTGACGCGCTCGTCGTCGGCCATGAGGTCCGAGGACTGCGACGCGTCGAGCGACGCCACGATCATCGCGGCCTCGCCGTCCTGCGAGGGCACGACGACGGGGGGTGCGGTGAGCGCGTCCCCGACGGTCTGGGGGTCGTCGGGTCCGGCGCCGGGCAGCGGGAGCCCGGGCAGGTCGGCGGCGACGGTCTGGAGCGTCTCGAGCTGCTGGGGCGTGACGGCCCCGCCGTCGGTCGGGACGGCGACGACGAGGGCGGGCAGCGACTCGTCGGAGACGAACGCCTGGGCCTTCTCGGCCGCGCGGGTGGACTCGGCGCTCGACGGCAGGAACGCCGCGGAGTCGTTGGTCTGGACGGTGCTGAGCTTGCCCTGCGCCTGGCCTCCGATCGCCCCGATGGCGAGCCAGACTCCCAACACTGCGACAATGACCAGGCCTCGGAGCACACCACTCCAGCGATTACTCAGCATGCTGAGTACTATTGACGACGGAGGTCTCAGAAGCAAGTGGACGCAAACCCGGTGAGCAGGGAACCGAAGGACTGGCCGACGGGCCGGCTCCTGTCGGCGGTGACCCGCCGGATCGAGCGTGAGTGGAACCACCACCTCGACGGCTGGGACCTCAACCACGCCTCGATGCCCGTCCTGCTGCACCTGCTCGCGGGCCCCCGCACCCAGCGCCAGCTCGCCGCCGAGTCGCACATCACCGAGCAGACCATGAGCCGCATCCTGGCCCGCCTCGAACGCTCGGGGTACGTCACCCGCGAGGACGACGTCAACGACCGCCGCCGCCGCGCCGTCGCGATCACCCCGAACGGCCGAACCGCCGCGTTCGCCGCCGCGAGCCCGCGCCCCGCCGAGGAGCTGAGCACCCGGGGCCTGACCGACGAGCAGATCGCGACCCTGCGTGAGATCCTCATCACCATGGTCGAGGCCCACCCTCGACCGGGCGAGGGCTAGCCTGACCGCATGCACCTGCGCACCGAGGGCCCCGGTCTCACCGACTACCAGGACGCCTGGGACCTCCAGCGCCAGGTCCACCAGGAGGTCGTGGACGGGACCGCGCCGGACACCGTGATCCTCGTGGAGCACCCGAGCGTCTACACCGCAGGCAGACGCACCAACCTCGCCGACCGTCCCGACGACGGCACGCCCGTCGTCGACGTCGACCGCGGCGGGAAGATCACCTGGCACGGGCCGGGGCAGCTCGTGGCCTACCCGATCGTCCGGCTCGCCGAGCCCGTCGACGTCGTCGCCTACGTGCGCGCGCTCGAGTCCGCGGTCATGGACGTGTGCACCGCGCTGGGCCTGACGACCCACCGCGTCGAAGGGCGCAGCGGGGTGTGGCTGGCCGCGACCGGGGCCCGGCGCGAGCGCAAGGTCTGCGCGATCGGGGTGCGCGTCGCGCGCGGCGTGACCATGCACGGCCTCGCGCTCAACTGCTCCCCCGACCTCGGGGAGTTCTCGCGGATCGTGCCGTGCGGCATCTCCGACGCCGACGTCACGTCCCTGACGCTCGAGACCGGCCGACGGGTCACGATCGACGAGGCCACGCCGCTCCTGGTCGCTGCGCTGCACGAGCACCTGGGGCCGCTCCTCGCGGCCGCCGGCACGACCGCCGCGACCGTCCCCGCTGCGGGCTCGGCCGGCTAGCGCACACCGGGCGCGCCGCCCTCTCCCCTTCCGGGACCTTCACCGCTAGAATGGGCCTCACCTCAAGGGAATCATTGCGCAACCGGAGTACGGGTGGGTCGGTGCGCGGAACGGTTGACCCTGAAGGACCCTCATGACCCGCACTCCCAGCCCCCTCGCGCCCGCGCGCCCCGACGTCACCGGCGGCGCGCCCGGCGCCCCCGCACAGGCTCCCGAGCCCGCGGAGCCCCGTCGCGGCACGCTCGCCACGTACGGCGAGCTCCCCCGCCTGGCCGGCAAGGCGTTCCTGCCCATCGCGTTCCTCGCACGCCTGCCGTTCTCGATGATCACGATCGGCACCCTCCTCCTGGTCACGACGACCACGGGCTCGCTCGCTCTCGGCGGGCTCGCGAGCGCAGCCGCCGCCGTCGGCACGGCGCTCGGCGGCCCGACGCAGGGATCCCTCGCGGACCGGATCGGCCAGCGCAAGGTGCTCCTCGTCGTCGTGCCGCTGAACGTCCTGGCCGTCGTCGGGCTCGTCCAGGCCGCGAGCACCGGCGCTGCCTCGGGCGTGATCCTCGGCGCCGCGGCGCTCGTGGGCGCGTTCGCCCCGCAGGTGGGGCCGCTCGCGCGCGTGCGCTGGATCGCCATGACCCAGCACCGCCCTCGCACGCTGCTCGCCGCGATGGGCTACGAGAGCACGGCCGACGAGATCGGCTTCGTGCTCGGTCCGGCCCTCGTCGGCATCCTCGCGAGCGTGTGGTCCCCGCAGGCCGCGATGCTGTTCGCCGCCGCGGTGTGCGCGGTCTTCGGGCTGGCGTTCGCGCTGCACCCGACCGCGACCCCCGGCGCCCCCAAGCCGTCCGCCGCCGCCCAGGCCGCGGCGGGCGCCGACGCCCACGGCTCGTTCGTCGGCCTCCTGCGCCGCGTCCTGGTGCCCGTCCTCGGGATGCTCGCGATGGGCATGCTCTTCGGCAGCACCCAGACGGCCGTCACGTCGTTCATGCGCGACGCGGGCGCCGAGGAGCAGGCCGGCCTGGTCTACGCGGTCCTCGGCTTCGGTTCGGCCATCACGGCGCTCGCCGTGGTCGCGCTGCCCGCGAGCTTCGGCGCACGCTCGCGCTGGGTCTCGTTCGCCTCGGGCCTCACCGTCACGGCCGTCCTCGCGTTCCTCGCGGGGGGCAGCGGGTCGCTCGGCGCGCTGATCGGCGCGCTCGCGCTGCTGGGCCTGTTCGTCGGCCCGGTCATGGTCACGATCTTCACGGTCGGCGGCGACCTCAGCCCGAGCAGCCGCAGCGGCGCCGCCATGACGATGCTCGCGAGCGCGAACGTCGTGGGCGTGGCGCTCGGCGCGAGCGTCGGCGGCCAGGTCGCCGAGGGCGTGGGGACGGCGGCCGCGTTCGCGCTGCCGGCCGTCGCCGCGGTCCTGCTCGTCGTCACCGGGCTGTCGCTCAGGTCACGTCCGGCCCACGTGGACACCACCGCCCTCCCGCAGGCTCCTGGCGTACTCTGACTTTCACCCGATACCGGGCACGACTCCAGGGGGCCACCGCCCACCACGGACTGGGAGACACCGCGTGACGATCGCACCTGAAGGGCGGCGCATGCTGCGGGTCGAGGCCCGCAACTCTGCGACACCCATCGAGAAGAAGCCCGAGTGGATCAAGACCCGGGCGACCATGGGACCCGAGTACACCGAGCTCAAGGGTCTCGTGCGCAAGGAAGGCCTGCACACGGTCTGCGAGGAGGCGGGCTGTCCCAACATCTTCGAGTGCTGGGAGGACCGTGAGGCCACGTTCCTCATCGGCGGCGACCAGTGCACGCGCCGTTGCGACTTCTGCCAGATCGACACGGGCAAGCCCGCCGACTTCGACGCGGACGAGCCACGCCGGGTCGCCGAGTCGGTCCAGGCCATGGGCCTGCGCTACTCGACCATCACGGGCGTCGCGCGCGACGACCTGGCCGACGGCGGCGCGTGGCTCTACGCCGAGACCGTGCGTCAGATCCACGCGCTCAACCCGGGCACGGGCGTCGAGCTGCTCATCCCGGACTTCAACGCCATCCCCGAGCTGCTCGACGCGGTCAACGAGTCACGCCCCGAGGTCCTCGCGCACAACGTCGAGACGGTGCCGCGCATCTTCAAGCAGATCCGCCCCGGCTTCCGCTACGACCGCTCGCTGTCCGTCATCACGCGGGCTCGCGAGGCCGGCCTGGTGACCAAGTCGAACATCATCCTCGGCATGGGCGAGACGATCGACGAGGCGAAGGAGGCCCTGCAGGACCTCCACGACGCAGGCTGCGACCTCATCACCATCACTCAGTACCTGCGCCCGTCGCTGCGCCACCACCCGGTCTCGCGGTGGGTCAAGCCCGAGGAGTTCGTCGAGCTCTCGGACGAGGCCGAGCGCATCGGGTTCCTCGGCGTCATGTCCGGCCCGCTGGTCCGTTCCTCGTACCGCGCGGGCCGCCTGTGGGGCCAGGCCATGAAGCGTCGCGGCATGGAGATCCCGGCCGCGCTCGCGCACCTGACCGAGCCCACGACGGCCCGCCAGGAGGCCGCGAGCCTGCTGGCCCGCTGACCTCCCGGGGTCCTGACCGGCCCGAGCCGGGCCTCGCTCCCGTTCCCCCGCCGACGTGCGAGAGAATCGAGGGCGGGGCCCGGCTCGCCGCCGTCCCCGCCCCTTCACCGGAGCACTCTCCGCCACCACTAGACTGAGGCACCATGGCCCGCAACAAGAGCACCGACCCCTCGACCGGGGTCGACGGCACCAAGCCGAAGAAGCAGAAGAAGCAGCGCTGGTATCACCAGGTCTGGGACGCGTACAAGATGACGCGCGCCGAGGACCCGGCGGTCACGTGGATCATGCTCGCCGTGTTCGTCGGCATCCTCGCCGTCGCGATCGGGATCGGTCTGGCCTGGGGGCCGTGGGTCTACACCCTCATCGTGGGTCTGCCCTTCGCGTTCCTCGGCTCGCTGTTCGTCCTGACGCGCCGCGCGGAGACCGCGGCCTACAGCCGCATCGAGGGCCAGCCCGGGGCCGCCCGCGCCGCGCTCGGCACGATCCGCCGCGGCTGGACGTTCGACGACGAGCCCGTCGCCCTGACCCCGCAGCAGGACCTCGTGTTCCGTGGCGTCGGGCGTGCCGGGGTCGTGCTCGTGGGCGAGGGCCCGACGCACCGCGTCACCAAGCTGCTCGACGGCGAGAAGCGCCGCATCACGCGCGTCCTGCCGAACGTCCCCGTCACCACGATCCAGTGCGGCAACGGCGAGGGCCAGGTCCCGCTCAAGAAGGTCGCGCGCACGGTGCAGAAGCTGCGCCCGACGCTCACCAAGCCGGAGACCGCCGAGGTCCTCAAGCGCCTCAAGGCGCTCGGCGGCGCCAAGCTGCCGATCCCCAAGGGCATCGACCCCACCCGTGCGCGTCCCGACCGCAAGGGCATGCGCGGGCGCTGACCCCGCACCGTCTGGCACCCGGCCCGTCGCTCACCTCCCGGTGACCGGCGGGCCGTCGTGCATCCCCGTCCCGCGCCGACGACGCCGACGATGCAAGGAGGCCCCGTGAGCGACCCGTACTGGAACCACAGCACCCACTACTTCCCCGTCCTCACGCGGCTCGTGGGCCCCGGGACCCGCACAGCGCTCGACGTGGGCTGCGGCGAGGGGCTCCTGACGCGACGGCTCCGCGCGGCCGGGGCCGGCGAGGTGCTGGGGCTCGACCTCGACCCCGCGCAGGTGGACCGTGCGCGTCTCGCCGCCGGGGGCTCCCCCGAGCAGACCGGCCTCGACTACGTCACGGGCGACGTCCTGGACCCGCTCACCGGGCTCGCCGAGCCCTTCGACCTGGTCACGACCGTCGCCACCCTGCACCACCTCCCGCTCGACGCGGGACTGCGGCGCCTGCGCGACCTGGTCGCCCCGGGCGGGACGCTCGCCGTCGTGGGACTGACACGGCCGCGCACGGCCTGGGACCAGGCGGTCAGCGCGGCAGCCGTCCCCGCCGCAAGGATCGCCCGACGACGTCGCGGGGAGTGGGAGCACGGCTCGCCGATCGCCGAGGTCACCACGAGCCACGCCGAGCTGCGTGCGGCAGCACGGCAGATCCTGCCCGGCGCCCGGCTGCGGCGCCGGCTCTACTGGCGGTACACGCTCGTGTGGCGCGCGCCCGGGGCGGGCGAGGGCTGAGGCTGGCCCCCGTGCCGAGGCGAGCGGCGCCGTCGGGCACAGAACTGGTGCGTGCCGTGCAGAGCGTGTCAGGCGCGGACGATGACCGTGCCAGCGGCCTTGTCGTGCATGCCGCGGCCGTCGCCGTCCCACACCACGGCCGGGACGACCAGGCACAGCAGGACCGTGCGCACCAGAGCCCGCCACAGGCCCACCATGCGCCCCTCGCCGCCCAGGACGCGCACCTGCAGACCCATGACGCGGTGGCCGACCGTGTAGCCGAGCGTGCTCACCAGGAGCAGGTTCTCGACCGCGAACACGCCGAGCGTCGCCATCGAGTTCGCGTCGAAGGCCAGGTAGCTGATGAGCAGGCACAGCACCCAGTCGATGACGAGCGCGACCGCGCGACGGCCGACCGTCGCCAGCGAACCAGGACCGTCGGACGGCAGGCCGAGGCGACCGCCTCGGCCGTTCTCCCCACCGGTCGGCGTACCCTCGAGCCAGGAACCCACATCTTCACGCGACACCACGGCACCAGCCTACGTGGCGGTGAGGCGGGTTCCGGCGCCTGCCCGGTTCGTCCCGGTCGAGGGAGCCCCACCAGGCCCGCACAGGGCTCGCCGTCGTGCGCCGTCGCGCCGATGTCACGCAGCCCGCCGCTGCGTAACACGGACGAAACACTCGGTACACGGTGGGGAAACCCCTGAGGCCTAGGTTCGAGGCGCCACTGGAGGTACGGCCAGAGGACCCACTACCAAGGAGTTACGGATGTTCAAGAACGCGGAGGAGGCAATCGCCTTCACCCAGAACGAAGGCGTCGAGTTCGTCGACGTCCGGTTCTGCGACCTGCCGGGCGTGATGCAGCACTTCAACATCCCGATCTCGCAGTTCGCCGAGTCCGCCTTCACGGACGGCATGATGTTCGACGGGTCCTCGATCCGCGGCTTCCAGGCGATCCACGAGTCGGACATGAAGCTCATCCCCGACGTCACGACGGCCTACGTCGACCCGTTCCGCAAGCGCAAGACGCTCATCGTGAACTTCTCGATCGTGGACCCCTTCACCGACGAGGCGTACTCGCGCGACCCGCGCAACGTCGCCTTCAAGGCCGAGGCGTACCTGCGCAGCACCGGCATCGCCGACACCGCGTTCTTCGCCCCCGAGGCCGAGTTCTACATCTTCGACGACGTCCGGTTCAAGACGAGCCAGAACGAGTCGTACTACCACCTCGACTCCAAGGAAGCGGCCTGGAACACCGGCCGCGTCGAGGAGGGTGGCAACCTCGGCTACAAGACCCGCTACAAGGGCGGCTACTTCCCCGTCTCCCCCAACGACCAGATGGCGGACCTGCGCGACGAGATGTGCGCCGTCCTCGACCAGGTCGGCCTCGACGTCGAGCGCGCGCACCACGAGGTGGGCACCGCCGGCCAGCAGGAGATCAACTACCGCTTCTCGACGCTGACCGCAGCGGCCGACGACCTGATGAAGTTCAAGTACGTCATCAAGAACGTCGCCTGGGAGGCCGGCAAGTCCGCGACCTTCATGCCCAAGCCGATCTTCGGTGACAACGGCTCCGGCATGCACTCGCACCAGTCGCTCTGGAAGGACGGCGAGCCGCTGTTCTTCGACGAGAAGGGCTACGGCGGCCTGTCGGACCTCGCCCGCTGGTACATCGGCGGCCTGCTCAAGCACGCGCCCTCGCTGCTCGCCTTCACGAACCCGTCGGTGAACTCCTACCACCGCCTGGTCCCCGGCTACGAGGCCCCCGTCAACCTGGTCTACTCGGCCCGCAACCGTTCCGCGTGCATCCGCATCCCGGTCACCGGTTCCTCGCCCAAGGCCAAGCGCGTCGAGTTCCGCGTGCCGGACCCGTCGGCCAACCCGTACCTGGCCTTCGCCGCACAGCTCCTCGCCGGCATCGACGGCATCAAGAACCGCATCGAGCCGCCCGAGCCGATCGACAAGGACCTCTACGAGCTGCCCCCCGAGGAGCACGCGGCGATCCAGCAGGTCCCCGCCTCCCTCGGCGAGGCCCTCGACGCCCTCGAGGCCGACCACGACTACCTCACGGTGGGCGACGTCTTCACCGAGGACCTCATCGCGACGTGGATCGACTACAAGCGCACGCACGAGATCGACCCGATCCGCCTGCGCCCGCACCCCCACGAGTTCGAGCTGTACTACGACCTCTGATCGTCGGTGCTCGCGGTGGTAGTCGCGAGCCCCTGACGTGCAGTGATGGCACCCCGGCCGCCCTTTGTGGTGGCCGGGGTGTCGTGCGTCGGGTGAGAGACGTCCTGACGCGGACGGGAGTTCCGCGCTCCGACGAGGCCGGTCGAGCGATGACTTTTTCGCCGTGTGCCGGTCTCAGCCCTGCACGACCGTCGTCGGTCGGTGCGCGCGAACCGGAGGAGAAGACATGGGACGGCTCATCTACTCGATGATCATCTCGCTCGACGGCTACGCAGAGGCGGCGGAGGGCGACCTCGGCGTGGGTGCGGACGACGAGGAGGTCCACACCTTCATCGACGACGTCTTTCGCGACGTGGGCACGTACCTCTACGGCCGACGGATGTACGAGACGATGGTCTTCTGGGAGACGGCGGACGCCGACCCTGCCGCACCGCCGTTCATCGTCCGGTACGCCCAGGGGTGGCAGGCCGCGGAGAAGGTCGTGTACTCCACGACTCTGGAGGCGGTGTCCAGCGCGAGGACCAGGATCGAGCGGACCTTCGACCCCGAGGCCGTGCGCAGGCTCAAGGCCGAGTCCGAGCACGACCTCACCGTGGACGGCCCGAACCTCGCTGCCCAGGCGATCAAGGCCGGCCTGGTGGACGAGTACCACCTGTTCGTCACCACGAGCGTGGTCGGCGGCGGCAAGCGCTTCTTCCCCGACGGCGTGCGCCTCGACCTCGACCTGGTCGAGGAGCGGACCTTCGACAGCGGGCTCGTCTATGCGCGCTACCGGACCCGCTGAGCCCAGCCGAGAGCGAGGACGCAGGCCCCGGCCGGGGTGCGAGGCTCCCCGGGCAGCGTGAGGATCGACGCATGACCAGATTCGGCTACACCCTCATGACCGAGCAGTCCGGCCCCAAGGCCCTGGTGGACTATGCGGTGGCCGCCGAGCGGATCGGCTTCGACTTCGAGGTGTCCTCCGACCACTACTTCCCGTGGCTCGACGCTCAGGGTCACTCCCCGTATGCCTGGACGGTTCTGGGTGCCGTGGCCCAGGCGACCGAGCGCGTCGACCTCATGACGTACGTGACGTGCCCGACGATCCGCTACCACCCTGCCGTGGTCGCCCAGAAGGCGGCGACGCTGGGGATCTTGTCCGACGGTCGCTTCACGCTCGGGCTCGGCGCCGGGGAGAACCTGAACGAGCACGTCGTGGGTCGAGGCTGGCCCGCGGTCGACGAGAGGCACGGGCTGCTCGTCGAGGCGGTCGACATCATCAGCGAGCTGTTCACGGGCGAGCTGCTGAGCTATCGCGGTGAGTACTTCCAGGTCGACTCGGCCCGCCTGTGGGACCTGCCGGACTCCCCGGTCGAGATCGGGATCGCGGTGTCGGGCGCGCAGTCGGTGGCGTCCTTCGCGACGCTCGCGGACCACCTCGTGGCCACGGAACCGAAGCCGGAGCTCGTCACCGCCTGGGACCGGGCGCGCGACGCGGCCGAGCTCCCGCCGTCGCGCAAGATCGGCCAGATCCCCATCTGCTGGGACACCGACCACGAGCGAGCCCTCACCCGGGCGCACGACCAGTTCCGGTGGTCGGGCCTGGGGTGGCCGGTCAACGCCAACCTCCCGACGACGCAGGCCTTCGCGAGCGCCAGCGCGTTCGTCCGTCCCGAGGACGTCGCGGAGTCGATCCCGTGCGGGCCCGACCTCGACGCGATCGTCGAGGCGGTGTCGGCGTACTGGGAGGCGGGCTTCACCGACGTCGCGCTCGTCCAGGTCGGCGACGAGGGCCAGCAGGACTTCCTCGACCAGGCGGCCGGGCCCCTGCTCGACAGGCTCAGGGCGGCTGCGCCGAGCGACTGAACCCCCGCGCGGCACGGTGGCCGACGCTCCGAGGACCGGCGTCCGGGACGGTGGAAAAGACCCTGCCCACCCCCGCTAGAATGAGCCCTCGCCACTGCTTGGAGACCTTGAGCAGGCGGCAAAGACATGGAAGGAATGTCGATGGCCGACGTCGCCACAGCTGCACCCCTAGCCCTCTCCCAGACACTTGCCACCCGCGCGGACGACATCCGCAGCGCGTGGCTCGACGCGGCCGCGCGCGAGCTCCACGGGCGCACCTCCCGCGGTGAGCTCGAGCGCGAGCAGGCCGAGATCTTCGACGCCCTGGTCGACGGACTCCGGGCAGGTGGAACGGTCGTGACGGACGCGGCGTTCGACCAGCTCCGCGGCATCCTCGCCGACGTCTCGGCGGTCCGCGCCCGGCTCGGGTTCACGCCGCGCGAGACCGCGATCGGCCTGTTCGCCCTCAAGGACGGCCTGTACCCCCTCGCCTCCCCCGACACCGACATCGTGCCGCTGCTCCAGCTCGTCGACCAGCTCGGCCTGCTGACCTTCGAGAGCTTCGCCGCCGCTCGTGAGTCGATCATCACGGAGCAGGCCGAGCAGCTTCTCGAGCTCTCGACCCCCGTGGTCAAGCTCTGGGAGGGCATCGTCGCGGTGCCGCTCGTGGGCACGCTCGACTCCGCCCGCGCCCAGGTGGTCATGGAGCGCCTCCTCAACACCCTCGTCGACACGGGCAGCGAGCACGCGATCATCGACATCACGGGTGTGCCCGCTGTCGACACCCAGGTCGCGCAGCACCTCCTCAAGACCGTGGTCGCGGCACGCCTCATGGGGGCCGAGTGCACGATCAGCGGTATCCGGCCCCAGATCGCGCAGACGATCGTGGCTCTCGGCATCGAGTTCGGCGACATCCGCACGCGTGCGACGCTCGCCGACGCCCTCGTCGACGCCCTCCGCTCAGGCCGCGGGGCACGTCAGAAGGGCCTGCCGGCGTGACCGACGGCGTCCCCGTCCTCAAGATCGGCTCGACGCTCCTCGTCTCGATCCAGGTGGACCTGCAGGACGACACCGCCCTGCAGCTCCAGGAAGATCTCGCGACGCGGATCACGGAGACCGGAGCGCGCGGGGTCATCATCGACATCTCCGGCCTGGAGATCGTGGACTCGTTCATCGGACGCATGCTGGCCTCGGCCGCCAGCATCTCGCACGTTCTCGACGCGACGACCGTCGTCGTCGGCATGCGCCCTGCCGTCGCGATCACGATGGTCGAGCTGGGGCTGTCCCTCGGGAACGTCCGCACCGCGCTCGACGTCGAGCGTGCCCTCGCGCTCCTGGGCACGGTCGAGGAGTCGGCGGAGGACGTCCTTCTCGCCGCCGCTGAGCGCGAGGAGAGATGAGCACCCCGACGGCGACCGTCGAACGCGTGCCCATCCTCACGGACTCCGACGTCGTCAAGGTGCGTCAGCTCGTGCGAACCCTCGCCCAGCAGGCGCGCCTCTCGCTGGTCGACCAGACCAAGCTCGTCACCGCGGCGAGCGAGCTGGCCCGCAACACGCTCGTGTACGGGGGCGGCGGCGCCGCCGAGGTCGAGCTCGTCGCCAACGGCCCGCGGACCGGCGTGCGCGCCGTGTTCAAGGACGACGGGCCTGGCATCCCCGACCTCGACCTGGCGCTGACCGACGGCTGGACCAGCGGCGGCGGGCTCGGCCTGGGCCTGTCGGGATCGCGCCGGCTCGTCCAGCACTTCGCGATCGACACCGCGGCCGGGGCCGGTACGCGCGTCGAGATCGCGACATGGTCGCGATGACGGCATCGAGCGGAGTCGACGAGCGCCGCAGCATCGTCGAGAACGGCACCTGGTACACCGTGGACCACCCGTCGGCGGTCGGTCGCGTGCGCCGTGCGGCGAGCGTCGTCGCCCGGGACCTGGGGTTCGACGAGGACCGTGCGGCGAAGGTCGGCATCGTCGTCTCGGAGCTGGCCACCAACCAGGTCAAGCACGCCGGGTCCGGGCGGGTGCTCGTGCGTGTCTGCCGGACCGGGGACGCCGCCGAGCTCGAGATGCTCGCGGTCGACTCCGGCCCCGGCATGCGAGACATCACGGCAGCCATGCAGGACGGAGTCTCCACCCGCGGAACCCTCGGTATCGGGCTCGGCACCGTCCCCCGCCTCGCCTCCTCGTGGGACGCGTGGACCTCGCCCGGACAGGGCACGGTCATCGCCGCGACCTTCGCCGGGCGGGGCACGGTGGCAGGTCCGCGTCGCCCGACCGGCGTGACCCGACCCATGACCGGGCAGGAGGCGTGCGGAGACGCGTTCGCCGTCCGGCACGACGCCGGTATCGCGACCCTCATGGTGGCGGACGGCCTGGGACACGGGCCCCTCGCCGCGGCGGCCTCGGGTGCTGCGGTACGGACGTTCCTCGACGCTCCCTCGGGGTCACCCGTCGCGCTCCTCGAGCGGGTGCACGGCGCCCTGCCAGGAACGCGCGGGGCCGCTGTCTCGATCGCGCAGGTGAACGGCGGCGTGCTGCGCTACGCGGGCCTCGGCAACATCTCCGGGACCATCCACGGCGACCGCGCTCGTGGACTGGTGTCCCACCCCGGCATCGCCGGTGTGCCGACGCGCCAGCTGCGCGAGACGACGTACCCGGTCGAACGGGGCGACGTCGTCGTGATGCACAGCGACGGACTCACCAACCGCTGGTCGCTCGCGGACTATCCGGGTCTCGCCGCCCGATCCCCCCTCGTCGTCGCCGGCGTCCTGCTGCGTGACCACGCGGTGCGCCCCGACGACTCGTGCGTGGCGGTGCTGCCCGTCACGTGGTCGGAGACCTGACCATGCCCATCCTCGCCACACAGCTCCGCTCCGACGCCGACGTGATCGCCCTGCGCCGCGCCGGCCGTGAGATCTGCCGCCAGCTCGGGCTGGACGTCCAGGACCAGGTCCGCGTCGCGACCGCGTTGTCGGAGATGGGCAGAGCGGCCGTCGCCACCGGGACCGCCGACGTCGTCATCGCCGTCGTCCCGGGCACCCCCCAGGCGACCCTCCGCGCCGAGATCACCCCCGACGTCGCGTTCGTGCTCGACGGGGACTCGAGCGACGGGGGTGTCCCGGCGGCGCGACGGCTCGTCCGGGACCTCGAGATCGAACCGACCGGCACCCGGGTCGTCCTCACCAAGCTGCTGAGCGTCACGGCCCGGGTCGACGAGGCCTCGCTCGCCCGCGTCCGACGGTCCACCGCCGCAGCCCACGTCGCCGACGCGCTGGACGAGCTGCGCGTGCAGAACACGGAGCTCGTGCGCACCCTCGACGAGCTGACGCAGCAGAAGGAGTACCTCCGGCGCTTCAACGAGGAGCTCGAGGAGACGAACCGTGGGGTGCTCGCGATGTACGACCAGCTCTCGTCCGAGCTCGAGGAGACGAACACGGGGGTCGTCGCCCTCTACGCCGAGCTCGACGAGCGCGGTCGCGAGCTCGCGGCGGCGAACGAGGCGAAGACCCGCTTCCTGCGCAACGTGAGCCACGAGCTGCGCTCCCCGGTGAACTCGATCCTCGGGCTGACGTCGCTGCTCGCCGACTCCCACCTCGACGCGGACCAGGCCCAGCAGGCGACCTACCTGCGCGAGAGCGCCACGACGATGCTCCAGCTCGTCGACGAGCTGCTCGACCTCGCGCGGGCCGAGGCCGGCCACGAGGACGTGGAGCCGGCGCCCGTCGACGTCGCCCAGCTGCTCGACGAGCTGCGGGGGACGACCCTCCCGCTCCTTCGGCCCGGGGTGACGCTCAGAGCCTCCTCGCCGCCCGACCTCGCCCTGGTGACGGACCGGCGCCTCGCCGCGAGGGTGCTGCGCAACCTCCTGGCGAACGCCGCGAAGTTCACGGACGAGGGACACATCGAGTTCCGCGCGGAGAGGGACGGCGACCTGGTGCGGTTCGACGTCCGTGACACGGGCCTCGGGATTCCCGAGGAGCACGTCGAGTCGGTCTTCGAGGAGTTCGTCCAGGTGCCGAACCGTCTGCAGCCCTCGGTGCGCGGGACAGGTCTGGGGCTGCCGTACGCACGGCGGACCTCGGAGGCGCTCGGTGGGACTCTCGTCGCCTCGTCGCAGCCGGACGTCGGGAGCGTGTTCACGCTCCGCCTGCCCTCCCTCCGGTCCGAGGTGTCGTCCAGGCCGGCGCGCACCGAGGTCGTCCCCCAGAGCGGCGACCTCGGGCACGTGCTCGTCGTGGACGACGACCGGGCGTTCGCTTCGGTCATCGTCGCGATGCTGCAGGGCCACGCCGCGCGCGTCAGCGTCGCGCACGACGCGTCGCACGCCCTGGCCCTGCTGCACGACGGCGCGGCGGACCTCGCGCTCCTGGACGTCCGGCTCCCCGGCACGGACGGGCCGACGCTCCGATCGAGGATCCGCGAGGTGCACCCGGCGACCGGGACCGTGCTCATGTCGAGCGCGTCCCTGCCCGTGCGGGACGACCTCGACGGCGTCCTCTTCCTCCCCAAGGCGGGAATCTCCCGTGACACCCTCGTCGCGACGTTGCGGCGGGCCAAGGAGGCCCGGTGACCTCGCCCCACACCGTGCTCGTGGTCGACGACACCGCAGCGCACCGGTACATCATGTCGAGCTGGCTCCGTCGTGCGGGCTTCGAGGTGATCGAGGCGGCGACCGGCGCCGAGGCCCTCGTCCGCACGAACCCGCACATCGACACGATGGTGCTCGACGTCAACCTGCCGGACATCCACGGCGGCGAGGTCTGCCGGAGGCTCAAGGCCGACCCCTCGACCGCCCACATCCCCGTCCTGCACGTGTCCGCGACCGCCGTCGACGCCGCCTCCCGGACCGCCGGTCTGGAAGGCGGCGCGGACGCGTACCTGCCCGAGCCGCTCGACCGGGACGAGTTCCTCGCGACCATCAGCGCACTGTGCCGACGCCACGACGCCCAGCGGGGCGCGGGGCGCACGGCTCGCCGTCTCGAAGCGCTGACCAACGCCCTGGTCCCCCTGCACGAGGCCCGCTCGTACGAGGCCGTCGTGGACCACACCGCGCGCGGCGCCTGCGCCGTCCTCGGCCGGGCCGTGGTCGCGATGGTGGTCGCCGACGCCGGCCTCGTGCTGCGCTCGGTCTGCGTGACGGAGAGTTCCGCACTCGTCCGTGGTCGCGGGCCGTCGGCAGTCCTCGCCCCCGGCGACGTCAACCCGGCCATGTTCGGCGCAGACGAGGTCCCGGCACCCTGGCGCCCCCTGCTCCACGAGGCCGGCATCGGACCGTCGCAGTGGTGGACCATGTGGCTCGTCGACAGCAGCGGCGCTCTCGTCGGCGGCCTAGGGGTCCAGGTCAAGGACGGGGACAAGAGCCTCACGGACGAGGAGCAGGCGGCCGTCGGACGCTTCGCCGAGGCCGCGACCGTCGCGCTCACGAACCTGCGGACGTTCGCGGAGGAGCAGCGCATCGCGCTCGCCCTCCAGCGCGCTCTCCTGCCGTCGAGCCTGCAGGTGAGCGGTGGCCTCGAGGTCGCCGCGCGGTACGAGGCCTCCGACGCGCGCCTCGACGTGGGCGGGGACTTCTACGACGCGTTCGACCTCCCGGACGGCAGGGTCGCGGTCGTGATCGGTGACGTCCAGGGACACTCGCTCCGCGCCGCCACGGTGATGGCAGAGGTGCGTGTCACGCTCCGCGCCTACCTCCGAGAGGGCCACGACGCCCGGCACGCGCTGAACCTCCTGAACGACGCGCTGCGCAGCGACCACCCCGAGT
This sequence comes from Oerskovia gallyi, assembly GCF_014836745.1. NCBI lineage: Bacteria > Bacillati > Actinomycetota > Actinomycetes > Micrococcales > Cellulomonadaceae > Oerskovia > Oerskovia gallyi. The sequence goes on along the minus strand of NZ_JACSQE010000001.1, from coordinate 482,275 downwards.
ACGCGACCGTGTGCGTCTGCGTGCTCGACCCCCGGACGGGCGCGGTGGAGATCACCGACGCCGGCCACCTGCCCGCTCTCGTCGTCCGTGCGGACGGCACGGTGCTCCAGGTGAAGGAAGGCTCGCGCCTCCTCGGCCTGCCGAACCCGGACGGCCGGCCCGTGCACCAGGACGTGCTGCAGCACGGCGACCTGCTCGTGCTCGTGACGGACGGACTCGTGGAGCGCCGGGGGGCCTTCCTCCCCGACGCCCTCGACCGGCTGGCCCTCCTAGCCGCAGAGAACGCCGGGGTCGACCCGGCGACGATGTGCGAACGTCTCGTCTCCGCCTTCGACGACGCGGGCCGCGAGGACGACGTCGCGGTCGTCGCGGTCGGTCGTCACGCGGTGCCGCAGGGGCCGACCATCTAGTCGGACGCTGCGAGCACCGCCGACGGGACGCGCGTCCGACCGTCCCTCCGGCCCGGTCGCTCCTCGCGCGGGGTCCTGGTCGCTACTCGACACGGGGCCCTGCGTCGGAGCGGCGACTGGTCCTCATCCTGACGGTCGTGCGGGAGCGGAGCCTGTCGTCGGGTAGCACCGTCGCCGCGTCGGCGACGAGGTCGTCGAGGTGGGTGGCGAGGCGGGGCAGGTCGGTGGCTGGGTCGACCTTCACGAGGAGACTGAGGACGAGCTCGGGGCCCTCGTCGCGCAGTGTGGCGGTCGCCTTGCGGACGCCGGGGATCTGCTGGGCCGCACGAGCCGTCGCCTCCGCGACGGCGCCCCGGTCGATCCGCAGGCGCTCCGTGCGGGTGGAGCCCGGCAGGTCCTGTTCGGGGACGGCCCGGGACGGCAGGTGCGCGAGCATCCACCACACCGCCACGATCGCGAGGAGGACGGCGACGGCTCCCGTGACGTAGGGCCACCACGTCTGGGCCGTGGCGTCGGTCGCGGCGGACGTGTCGAGCGAGGAGGGGACGCCCTCGACGTACTGCGCCAGGGTGCCGGTGGTCCACAGCAGCGCAGTGGCACCCGCGACGATCAGCACGAGCCCGGCCAGCGCGAGGAGCACGCGATCGAGCCTCAGGACGGCGCGGTTCATGGTCGCTGCCCCTCCCCGGCCCGCACGCTCAGGCGTGGTGGGCTGTCGAGGGCCGAGAGCTGGTGGGCGACCTCGGCGTCGACGTCGGTCAGGATGTCGGGCGAGCCCGTCGTGCGGACGGTCACGCGCACGGCGCGCCGCGACACCGCGGTGCTGGAGTCGAGCACACCGGGCACGTCTCGTGCGGTCGCGTTCACCCAGCGCGCGATGTCGGCCGAGCGCAGGTGGACACCGCTGGCCGCCGCGACGCGCTGGGTGGTGCGGGGACGGGGGCGGACGGCCTGCCAGAGCAACCAGAGCCCGACCAGGGCGACGATCGCCCCGGCCACGCCGACCCACGTCTCGGGTTCGAGTCCGTCCAGGGCGTCCGCGAGCGACAGGAACCAGCTCGTGCCCTGCCCGCGCACGGCCACGACTGCGGACTGCCCGGCCAGGACCGCGACGACCAGCAGCAGGATCGCCAGGACGAAGGCCCAGGACGTCAGGACGAGGCCGGCCCGCGGCGACCTCGCCGGGGCAGGGACGGTCCGCGCGGAGGGGACGATGGGTGTGCTCATAGGACTCGTCGCTCCTTGGTCGTACCGGTGGCACCGAGGACGTCGGACGGGTCCACGATGCGCGTGACGGTGGTGCGAATCTCGTCGACGTGCACCCCCGCGAGGTCCCGGAGCCGTTCGGTCACGGCCTCGCAGACCTGATGGGCGACCCCCGCGGCCGGGTACGGCCACACGATCGCGATCTCGAGCCGGACCCGGGCACGGTCCCCCGCGCGGGAACAGGTGATGTGCGGGTACGTCCGGCCGAGGGCTCGCCCCACGGTCCCGGCGGTGGCCCCGACGGGCGCGACCCCGGGGACGCCGAGCACGGCGGCACGGGCGACCTTCTCCACGACCCGGTCTGCGACGCGCAGCGCGCCCCGCTCCTGAGCGTCGACCGTCTCGTCCGAGGAGGCCGCCTCCCAGCCCTGTGAGGGCAGCGGCTGGGTGAACGACGTGTCAGACATGGCGACGGCTGCGGAAGGCAGCGCCGAGGTCGATGCGCCCTTCGATCTGGGCTCCTACGACCCATCCGACCCCGCCGAGGACCGCCGCGAGGACGAACCCCCAGAACCCTCCGAGGATCGCGGCGAGGGCCAGCAGTATGCCGGTCAGCAGACCGATCGTTGACACAGACATGTGCTCTCCTTGGACGTGCCCGCTCAGAGCGCGGACGATGATGAGGGCGGGGACTCGACGTCCTCGACGTACACGCGCACCGGCCCGGGGGTCAGCGCACGCACGGACTCGTGGACATCACGAGCGACCGCGGGGATCGGGCGGTCGGTCGAGACGACCAGGTGGACCTCGGTCTCCTCGGGACGGAGCCGGACACCGGTGACGGCACGACCGGGAAGGTACGTGGCGACCTCGCCGAAGACCCCGGCGTGCAGTCGCACGACCCCTGGGACGGCGAGCACGGCAGCGACGATCCTCTCGGCCGTCTCACCCTGGGCGACGTCGTCGGGCAGGGGCGGCGGGAAGCGGCCGGAGGGAGGGCGCAGGGGCTCGCCGAGCCCCGTCCCCGGATGCGCGTGCTCGAACGCCTCGGCGACGTCCAAGGGGGTGGGTGTCTCCGTCTCCTGGCCCTCGCCCGAGGAACCGCGTGCTGAGGCGGGGGGTGGCGAAGAGGTCATCGGACCCGCCCGCCACCGTCCTCGCCCTCACCGCTGTCCGAGGACTGCTCACGCTGGCTACGCCGGTCGGAGCTCGAGTCGGCATCGTCCCCGGGCAGGTGGACGTCGTTGACGTCGATGTTGACCTCGGTCACCTCGAGCCCGGTCATCCGCTCGATGGAGGTGATCACGCTCCGACGGACCGCCTGGGCGAGGTCGGCGATCGACACGCCGTAGTCCGCGACGAGATCCAGGTCGACGGCGGCCTGGCGCTCCCCGACCTCGACGTGGACGCCCGACGTGGTGTCGCTCCCGCTGCCCGGGATGTACTCGCGGATCGCGCCGAACGCCCTGGCCGCTCCTCCCCCGACGGCGTAGACCCCTTGGACGTTGCGGGTCGCGATGCCCGCGATCTTGGCGACGACCTGGTCCGCGATGGTCGTGCTGCCGTGCTCGGAGGCGAGCGCCGAGGGGCGGTCGACCGTCCCGCGCGGAGGTCCGGCCTGCCCGGCGGCGCCGGGACGTGCAGCCGTGCCCGGGGCCGTGGCTCCCGTGGTGGGTGTGCTCTGCTCGCTCATCGTTCGCTCCTCGTGCTCGGGGCGACCGCCCAGACGGTCGGGCGGTCTGCGACGTTCTCCAGTGAGTGCCGCCCCGTCGCCGGAACGTCACGACTACAAAGTGTGATCTACGTCACATTCAACCCTGCCCGTGGCGAGCCGTCCACCGGGAGCTATCGTCGAACGGATGGAAGCCGTCGGTGCTGGTGGCGACGCGGGGGCGGTCTCGGACCTGCTGCTCGCGCGCCGCGCTGCCCTGGGCGATCGCGAGGCGTTCACGATCCTCGTCGACCGGCACGGCCCGGCGATGTACCGGTACGTCCTGCGCATGGTCCACGATCCGGAGGTCGCGGCCGACTGCCTGCAGGACACCCTGGTCGCGGCATGGACGGGGTTCCCCGGCTTCCGCGGAGAGTCCGCACCCCGTACCTGGCTCTTCGGGATCGCGACCCGGCAGGCGTACCGCCATCGAGGTCGCGCCGCCGGCCGCCCCGTCCCCCTGCCGGACGAGCTCGTCGAGTCCGCCTCCCGTCGACCCGACCAGGGCGCGCTGGACGCTGCACTCGTCGAAGCCCTCGACATCGCCCTCCTCGCTCTGCCACCGTTGCAGAGGTCGTGCTGGTTGCTGCGCGAGGTCGAAGGACTGCACTACGCCGAGATCGCCGACATCCTCGGCACGACGCACGACGCGGTCCGCGGGATGCTCCACCGGGCCCGCGCGACACTGGCCGAGCGGATGAAGGGATGGCGATGAACGACGACGCAGTCCTCGACCGCGCCACCCAGGCGCTGCGCCGCCACACCGACCAGGGGTGGACCCTGGTCCGTGAGAACGCGCTGCTCAAAGCCCTCTCGGCGTTCCGCCCCTCGGCCCCGGTCCGTGGTCGCACCGCCTCGCCCTCCGGCGTCGTCGAGTACTTCGTCGCGTCCGACGTCCTCGTCGCGACCCTCCGCGAGGCCGTCGGCGCCGTACCGGGCGCCGCTCCCCTCACGATCACCTGCTCGACCGACGACCAGGACCGACTCGTGACCGTCACGATCGAGATCCTCGCAGCGTTCGACGAACCTCTCCTGCCCCTCGCCTCCACCGTCCGTCGGGCCACCTCGGCGCAGCTTGCCTCCGTCCTCGGTGACCTCGCTCCCCCGGTCGACGCCGTCGACGTCGACGTCGCGATCACCGACGTCGCGGACACCCGGCAGGACCTCTGCTAGCCCGACCCTGTCCTGGCGTCGCAGACCGAGGTGACCGTCCTCACGTCGCACGAGGTGTCGGCGGCGTGCGAGGGGTCTGGAGCGCGCCTAGTCTGCGGGAACCCCCGGAAGACCACAGGAGCAGTCGTGACCGATCCGAGCACCACCGTCCTCGAACCCCCCGCCGTCGTCCTCGATCCCTCGCGCCAGGACGACGAGCGCAGCCGGCGCCTGGCGGCGACCGTCGCGCAGGTGCCGACGATGAGCGGGGACGTCATCGCGGCACTGGCCTGGGCGTCCGAGGTCGGCCGTTCCGCGCCTGCCCCGGGTGCCGGGCGCACGCTCGACCTGTGGGAGCTGCTCGCCTCGACCGCCGCGGCCGACGTGGGCGTCGCGCGGGTCCTCGAACCACATCTCGACGCGCTCGCCATCCTGGCGCAGGTCCCGGGCGGGGTGGACCTGCGCTCGATCGGCGCCGACGAGACCAGCACCTGGGGCGTCTTCGCCGCTGAGGGGCCCGGCGTGCGCCTGGAGGCTCAGGAGGGCGAGGAGGGATGGCAGCTCACGGGCGTCAAGCCGTGGTGCTCTCTCGCGGCGACGCTCTCGCACGCCCTCGTGACGGCGTGGACGACGGACGGACGACGTCTGTTCGCGGTCGACCTGCGCTCCGCGGGCGTCCGGCCCGACGACGGCCCGTGGGTCGCCCGGGGCTTCCCGGAGATCGTCAGCGCGCCCGTACGTTTCGACGGCGCCACGGCAGTCCCGGTCGGAGACGCCGGGTGGTATCTCGACCGCCCGGGCTTCGCGTGGGGCGGCATCGGTGTCGCGGCCTGCTGGTGGGGCGGGGCCGTGGGCCTCGCGCGCGAGCTGTACGCGGCGACCCGGCGTCGCGAGCCCGACCAGCTCACGCTGGCGCACCTGGGAGCGGTCGACGTCGCGCTGACCGGCGCTCGAGCCGTGCTCGTCGAGGCGAGCCTCGTCGTGGACGGCGCGCCGGACCTCGGGGTCGCCCCGGGCGTGCTCGCCCGGCGGGTGCGCGGCGCCGTCGTCCGTGCGGTCGAGGAGACCGTGCAGCGCTGCTCGCGCGCCCTGGGCCCCGGTCCGATGACCACCGACGAGGGCTACGCCCGCCGGCTCGCCGACCTCGGGCTGTACGTCCGTCAGCACCACGCCGAGCGCGACGACGCGTCGCTGGGCCGTGACCTCCTGGCCCGCGGGAGCGCGCCGTGGTGACGTTCGACCATCGCGACACCGGCACCACCGAGGATGCCTGGAGAACGAGCGGTCTGCTGGAACGGTTGCCTCCCCTCGACCTGCCCCACGCCGTGCCCCACCTGGTCCTCCTCGCCGCACACCCCGACGACGAGTCGCTCGGGGCAGGCGGGCTCGTGGCGCGGCTGGTCCGTCAGGGCACGCCGATCACGGTCGTCGTCGCGACCGACGGCGAGGCGTCCCACCCGGACTCCCCGACCCTCACGCCCGCGCGGCTCGCAGGCCTGCGCCGCCGAGAGCTCCTGGACGCGCTCGACGTCGCGGCCCCCGGCGCCGCCGTGGTCTTCCTCGGGCTGCCGGACGGGGGTCTGCGGGAGCACCGCGCGGCCTTGCGCCGACGGCTGTCCGCGGTGCTCGCAGCGGTGACGGAGGACGAGCCCGGCCGTGACGACGGCCCGGTCCTGCTGTGCGCGCCGTGGCGGGGTGACGGTCACCGCGACCACCGCATCGCCGGGGAGGTGGCCGCCGTGGTCGCGCACGAGCAGGGGGCCCGCCTCCTGGAGTACCCGGTCTGGTGGTGGCACTGGGCAGCCGTCGACGACGCGGCGGGCACGGAGCACATGCGGGCGCTCACGCTCACGCCGCCCGAGCGTGCCGCCAAGAGGCTCGCGCTGGCCTCGCACCGGTCGCAGGTCGAGCCGCTGTCCCCGGACCCGCGGGACGCGGCGACGGTCGGGCCGGAGATGCTGCGGCACGTCGAGCGCGACGTCGAGGTGTTCGTCGAGGCCCCGGGCCCGTCCACCCAGCCCTCGACGCCCCTGCCCTCGGCTGCCCAGTCCTCGACGTCGACGACGTCGTCCCCGTCCGAGAGCCTGCCGGCGGAGTTCTTCGACTCGTTCTACCGCGGGCGGGCCGACCCGTGGGGTTTCGAGACCCGCTGGTACGAGGAACGCAAGCGCGCCGTGACCCTCGCGTCACTGCCGCGTGCACGGTTTCGCGCCGGCCTGGAGATCGGCTGCTCGACCGGCGTCCTGACCGCCGACCTCGCCACCCGCTGCGACCGTCTCGTGGGGGTCGACGTCGCCGCGGCCGCGCTCGCAGCAGCCCGCGAGCGGCTCGGTGACGAGGTCGAGCTCGTGCGTCTCCAGACGCCTGCCGAGTGGCCCGAAGGGCTCTTCGACCTCGTGGTGCTCTCCGAGGTCGGGTACTACTACGGCGCGCAAGACCTGGAGACCGCGATCTCTCGTGCGGTCGGGTCCCTCACCGCGGACGGCATCCTGGTCGCGTGCCACTGGCGGCACCCGGTACCCGAGTACCCGCTGCGGGGCGACGACGTCCACGCCGCCCTCGACGCGCGCCCCGAGCTCGCGCGGGTCGTCCGTCACGTGGAGGAGGACTTCGTGCTCGAGGTCTTCGCCCGGCCGCCGGCGCGCTCGGTCGCAGCGGAGGCCGGACTCGCATGAGAGCCGCCGACCGCGTGACCCGGCTGGCCGTCGTCGTGCCGGTGAACGACGAGGAGGAGCTGCTGCCCCGCTGCCTGGCCGCGCTCGACGTGGCGGTCGCGCGGTTGCGAGCCGAGCGACCGGCCGTGCGGGTCGAGGTCGTGGTCGTCCTCGACGACTGCACCGACCGCTCGGCCTCGCTCGCCGGGTCCTCACCGTTCACCGTGGTGGAGACCCGATGCCGACGGGTCGGGGCAGCACGCGCCGCCGGGGTCGAGGCGGCGACAGGACGGCTCGGCAGGGGCCGCCCGGCACGGCTGTGGATCGCGAGCACCGACGCCGACTCGGCGGTCCCCGCGCACTGGCTCACGCACCAGGTCGCGCTCGCGGAGGCGGGGGCCGACCTGGTGATCGGCACGGTGCGTCCCGACTTCGACGACCTCTCCCCCGCGCAGCGGGCCGCCTGGGTGGCGACGCATCCCGTCGGGCACGCGAACGGGCACGTGCACGGGGCGAACCTGGGGATCCGCGGCGACCTCTACCTGGCCGCCGGCGGCTTCCCGGGGGTCGCGGAGCACGAGGACGTCGGCCTCGTGGAGCGCGCCCGGGACGCGGGCGCGCGCGTCGTGGCCTCCGACGGGGGGCGGGTCCTGACCTCGGGTCGCACGACGGGTCGCACCCCCGGGGGGTACGCACGGCACCTGCGCGAGGACCTCGTCCGGACCGCGGGTACCGGCTGAGAGCGCCGATCGCGCGCCAGGACCGCGGTCGATCATCGGTCGCCGCGGGTCGGCGCGCCCGTCCGACGGCGGGCGAGCAGCGTGACCAGGTAGAGCACGACGCCCACCAGGACGAGCGCCCCCGCCCGGAGCCACGTCTGCCCGGCCTGCTGGGTCAGGAGCAGGACGCAGCTGGCGGTCCCGAGGACCGGCACGATGGTCGCGACGCGGAAGTGGCCCTCCTCGACGGTGTCCTTGCGCAGGACCAGCACCGCGACGTTGGTGCTGATGAAGACCACGAGGAGCAGGAGCACCACGGTCTCCGCGAGCGCACCCAGGTCCCCCGTGAAGACGAGGCCCATGGCCACGGCGGTCGTCGCGATGATCGCGACCCACGGGGTCCGGCGACCGGGGAGCACCCGGGCCAGCCCCGCGGGCAGCAGACCCTGCCGCGCCATGCCGTAGGTGAGGCGGCTCGCCATGATCATCGTGAGCAGGGCACCGTTCGCGACCGCGACGAGTGCCACCACGGCGAAGACGCGTTCCGGCACGACGTCGGCGACCTTGACGACCTCGAGCAGCGGCCCGGTCGAGCCCGCGAGCTGCTCGGGGGGCGCCACGGCGACGGCGGCCACGCCGACGGCGACGTAGACGACGCCCGCGGTGATCAGTGCGCCGAAGAGCGCACGGGGGTAGACCCGCCGGACGTCCTTGACCTCCTCGGCCAGGTTGGCCGAGGTCTCGAAGCCGACGAACGAGTAGTACGCGATGAGCGAGGCCGAGAGGACCGCGAGCGCCGGGGTCGTGCCCTCGGCGAACTCGAGCGCCCTGCCCGGCGACGCGTCGCCCCGCGTGAGGACGACGGCCGCGAGCACCACGATCAGCACCAGCCCGGAGAGCTCGATCGCGGTCATGGCCACGTTCGCGCGCAAGGACTCCTGGATGCCGCGTGCGTTGAGCGCCGCGACGAGGAGCAGGAAGACGAGCGCGACCGGCACGACCGGGAGGTCCACGAACGAGCCGAAGTAGTCGCCGGCGAAGGCGAGGGACAGACCCGCCGCGCTCGTGACACCGGCGGCGAGCATGCAGAACCCCACGAGGAACGACACGATCGGCACCTTGAAGGCGCGTTCGGCGAACACCGCCGCGCCGCCGGCGGCCGGGTACTTCGTGACCAGCTCGGCGTACGAACCCGCGGTCAGCAGGGACAGTCCGAGGGCGACGAGCAGCGGCAGCCAGACGGCGCCACCCACCTTCCCGGCCATCTCGCCGACCAGGGCGTAGACCCCCGCACCGAGCACGTCGCCCAGGATGAAGACGTAGAGCAGGCGCCCCCCGACCGAGCGGTTCAGGGGCGTGGACGGGGACGTGGTGGTCGTGGCAGACATCTGGGCAGGCTCGCACGGGTGTGCGCGACTCGCGACCGGCGGGAGGCTCCATCGCCGAGCGGGTCGTGGGCGGGGTGGCTACGTTGGCTTGATGACCACCGACAAGGCCCTGCGGCGCACCCCGACGGCCACGGTCGTCGGGGATCTCGTGCGAGTCCTCGCGGCGGCCGCCGTTCCTGTGGGCACCGTGCTCTACGGACCGGTCGCGACGGCGCTCCTCGCGCTCGTCCTGCTCGGCACCGTGATCCCGCGGGCGATCGGCCTCCGGGGCGTCGTCGATCCCGCGGTCGGGCTCGTCCTGAGCGTCGCCGCGTGGATCGCGCTGCTCGACCTCTACGCGCGGGTGCCGTGGCTCGACCTCGCGATGCACCTGGCGGCGACCGCGGCGTTGACCGTCCTCGCCACCGCCCTCCTGGTCTTCCTCGGGGCGCTGCGGGTACCCGGTCCGCTCGTCGCTCCCGTGGTCCGGGGCGACCCGCTCCCCTCGACCGACCTCCGCCGACCCCGGCTCGGCTCGGTCGTCACGGCCACGGGCCTGGGGGTGCTGCTCGCGCTGCTCTGGGAGGTCGGTGAGTGGGCGGGGTCCACCTACGTGGACCCCGCCATCCAGGTGGGCTATCGCGACACCCTGGGCGACCTCGTCGCCGGTGGGGTCGGCGCCTTCGTGGCCGGCCTGTTCCTGGTGCGGAGCCCGTGAGCGGGTACGCCGCGCGTGGTGCGGTGCGCCTGACCGTCGTCATCCCCGTCAAGGACGACGCCCGACACCTCGAACGCTGCCTCGAGGCGGTCGCCCGGCAGACGCACCGGCCGGACGAGGTGATCGTCGTCGACAACGCGTCCCGTGACGACAGCGCCGAGGTGGCACGCCGTTCCGGCGCACGCGTCGTCCACGAACCGTCCCCGGGCATCCCCGCCGCCGCCTCGACGGGATACGACGCCGTGGCCGGTGGGGTCATCGTGCGCTGCGACGCCGACACGCTCCCGCCCCCGGACTGGCTCGAACGGATCCATGCCGCCTTCGTGCGCGAGCCCGACATGACCGCCCTCACCGGCCCAGGCCGCTTCTACGACCTGCCCGGAGCGCGAGCCCGGATCACGCGGGTCTTCTACATGCGCGGGTACTTCTGGGGCATGCGCGCCGCGCTCGCGAACGTGCCCCTGTGGGGATCCAACATGGCGTTCCGAGCCAGCGCGTGGCAGGAGGTCCGGGACCGGGTCCACCGCGACGACCCGCACGTCCACGACGACGCCGACCTGAGCTTCCAGCTCGGGAGCGGCGCTCGCGTGCGCTACGACGGCCGGCTGGTCGTCGGGGTCTCGGGCCGCACGTTCGAGTCCGCGGACTCCCTGGGTCGCCGGTTCCGGTGGGCCTGGCACACTCTCGCCGTGAACTGGGCGGTCAGCCCGCCGTGGGAGCGCTGGGCGGCGCGGATCACCGAGCGACGGCGCGGCGGGCGCGACCGCTCCTCCCGCACGGCGCCCTGAGCCCGACGGCTACCTGCCGCCGTCGGGCGCCCGGTGGCGGAACACCCTGGCATGGAGGACCTCGAGCAGGTCGGAGAGCGTCTGGACCTGCCCGTCCGCCTGGGCGACCAGGCCGTCGAGGTCCGCGACCTGCTCAGGCGTGAGGCCCAGGTCCCGGCCCTGGGCCAGGAGCGTCTGCCACCCGCTCGCCTTGCCCGTGACGGCGCCTCGCAGCAGCTCGACCTCGAGGAGGGCGCTCAGCGGAGACGTGGTGCGGACATGCCCGTTCAGCTTGAGGCGTCCGACCCTCTCGGCCAGCGACGCACCGACCACCTTGTAGCGCCGCACGGCGATGTCGAGGTGGCGCAGGCACCCGAGGAGCCACTCGCGCTCCTGCTCGAGCTGGGGGACGATCGGCGCGACCGCCGTCCCCACGACCGTGCCGTCGTACACCTTCGCCATGCGCCGGACCCGCTGCACCCCCACGGTCGCTCCGGCCACGTGGTCGTTGAGGTAGATCGCGAGCAGGCGGACGTCGATCGGTGTCGTCATCGCGAGGACCCGTTCTCCGCAGCGGGCGCCGTCCGGATCGCGGGGTCCAGGACGACCTTGATGCAGCCGTCCTCCTTCTTCTGGAAGAGGTCGTAGCCGCGGGGTGCGTCCTCGAGCGACAGCCGATGGGTCCGCAGGTCGAGGACCCCCAGGGGGTCGGCGGGGTCGGCCACGAGGGGCAGGAGGTCGTCGACCCAGCGGCGGACGTTCGCCTGCCCCATGCGCAGCGTGACCTGCTTGTCGAAGAGGTCCATCATCGGCAACGGGTCCTTGGCGCCGCCGTACACACCGGCGACCGATACGGTGCCCCCGCGGCGGACGAGCGAGATCGCGGTGAGGAGCGCGGCCAGGCGGTCGACACCGACCTTCTCGTTGATCGCGCCGGCGACGGTGTCCGGCAGGACGCCCGCCGCCTTCTGGAACAAGGAGGCCCCCGGAGACCCGTGGGCCTCCATCCCGACGGCGTCGATCACCCCGTCGGCACCGCGCCCCTGGGTCAGGTCACGGACCGCGCCCGCGACGTCGTCGACCGCCGAGACGTCGAGGGTCTCCACGCCGTGCCGCTCGGCCATGGCGAGCCTCTCGCGAACGAGGTCGAGGCCGATCACCCGGCCCGCACCGCGGTGGCGCGCGACCCGCGCGGCCATCTGACCGATCGGACCGAGCCCGACGACGACCACGGTGCCGCCCGCCGGGACGGACGCGTACTCGACGGCCTGCCACGCGGTGGGCAGCACGTCCGACAGGTAGAGGTACCGCTCGTCGGGGCCGTCCTCGGGCACCACGACCGGACCGTAGTGGGCCTGGGGCACGCGCAGGTACTCGGCCTGACCACCTGGCACCTGACCGTACAACCGGGTGTAGCCGAAGAGAGCCGCACCCTTGTCCTGGGACCGCACCTGCGTCGTCTCGCACTGCGACTGCAGTCCGTGGGTGCACATCCAGCACGTCCCGCAGGCGATCCCGAACGGAACCACCACACGGTCGCCGACCTTGAGGCGCGTGGCGTTCGCGCCGACCTCCTCGACGACCCCCATGGTCTCGTGGCCCAGCACGTCGCCCGCGTCGAGGTACATCCCCAGGACGGAGTACAGGTGCAGGTCGGAGCCGCAGATCGCGGTCGACGTGACCCGGATCACGGCGTCGGTCGCCTCCTGGATCGTCGGGTCCGGGACGTCCTCGACCGTGACCTTCTCCCGGCCCTGCCACGTCAGTGCTCGCATGATGCTTCGTCCTCTCGTCGTCCTACGGTCGGTCGGTCGGTCAGCTCTCTCGGCCCTGCTGGGTGTCGCTCTCTTCCGTGTCCTTCGTGCGGGCGGCCTCGGCGGCCCTGCGGATCTCGCCGCCCCTCTCGACGTCCTCCTGGAGCTTCTGCCTGCGCTTGTCGCTCGCGCGCGTGTCACGCGGCGGGAGCTGGAGGGTCTCCTCGGCCGCGATGCCTCCCTGGAGCTCCCTGGCGCGCTCGAGCTCGGCGTCGAGCTCTGCTCCGAAGAGCAGCGCGAGGTTCGTGATCCACAGCCACAGCAGGAAGACGATCACGCCACCGAGTGCTCCGTACGTCGAGTCGTACGAGGCGAACGTCGCGACGTAGAAGCCGAACCCGACGGACGCGAGGACCCAGACGAGGATCGCGACGACCGCTCCGACGCTCAGCCAGCGGAACCGGGGCTGACGGACGTTGGGAGTCGTGTGGTAGAGCACGGCCACGATGAGGATCACCAGCAGGAGCACCACGGGCCACTTGGCGACGTTCCACGTCGTCACGGCGGCGGGACCCAGCCCGACGGCGTCCCCGATCGCACGGGCGACCGGCCCGGAGAGCACGAGGGCGACCACGACGAGCGCCGCCATGAGCACGACCGCGGCGGTCACCAGGAGCATGACGGGCCGCAGCTTCCACACCGGCCGCCCCTCCTCGACCTCGTACATGCGGTTCATCGACCGGCCGAACGCTCCCACGTACCCCGAGGCGGACCAGAGCGCGACGACGACGCCGACGACCAGCGCCAGGCCTGCGCGGTCGCTGCCGCCCACGACCTGCTCGACCAACGGGGTGAGCGTCGCCATCGCGTCGGCCGGGACGACCGACTGCGCGATGTCGAGCACCCGGTCGACGATCTTCTCGCTGTCACCGACGAGCCCGAGCAGCGAGACGACGGCCAGGAGCGCAGGCGCCGAGGCCAGGACGGCGTAGTACGTCAGCGCCGCCGCGAGGTCGAGGCACTGGTCGCGCGAGAACTGACGCACCGTCGTCCGGGCGACGTGCTTCCACGAACGCTTGTGCAGGTCGGTGGGCGAGTCGGGCTTGCGCGGGTCGTCGGGAGCGGGCTCCGGGCGCAGCCGGCGTGTGTCTGGGGCGTTCATGCAGTTCCTCCGCGTGGGCGACGCAACCGTGCCGACCCACGACATGACGGGCGAAGGTGCGGGCCCTCCGGCGCATCGGTCCCCGGGAGACCAGGTCGAGGCGCGGTGCACCTGGCTCCCGGTCGGCCACTTCCTGACCTCCCTCGAACCTAGGCGACCTGGCCCGACTCGCCACCCGGGCGACAGGTCCTCACGCCACAGGCAGCCCGGGCAGCCCCGGCACCTCGAGGCTCACGTCGGCGTACGGCGCGAGCAGCAGCGTCACGGTCGCCCAGCCGCGCGTGAGCAGCCCCGTGTCGGAGTCCGGCTCGGAGTGCCGCTCCGTCCCCGAGTACTGGAGGGACAGGTTGCGGTCGTCGTTCTCGCGGATGCGCGCCTGGACGAGCCCGAAGCTCGCGAGCGGCGCCTGGCGCAGGCCCCGGAGGTCGGCGGGAGCGCGGTCGGGGACGTTGACGTTCACGACCCGGCGACCGAGCGGCGTGCGGCCCACCCACTCCACGACGTGGTCCGTCACGAGGCGCGCGGTCTCCCAGTGGCGGGGCTCGGCGGCGTCCATGGACACCGCGACCGACGCGATGCCGTGGGTCGTCGCGGACATGGCCGCGCCCACCGTCCCGGAGTGCAGGATCGCGTTGCCCGTGTTCGCGCCCTTGTTCACGCCCGACAGGACCAGGTCCGGCTTGGCGCCGAAGCCGCCGTACGCCGCGACGAAGGCGATGAGCGCGGGGGCGGCCCGGACGGCGAGGGACGTCACGCCGTCGGGCAGGCCCGGGGCCCTCCGGGGCTCGACGACCAGGCGGCCGTCCTCCTCGGCCCCCAGCAGGGCCGCGCTCGCGCCCGAGGACTCGCGGGCGGGTGCCGCGACCACGACCTCGTACCCCGCGTCGAGCGCCGCCCCGGCGAGCACCGCCAGGCCCGGGGAGTCGATCCCGTCGTCGTTCGTGATGAGTGCGCGCATCATGGCCTCCTGTCGTCCGGTGCGGTCAGTGGGTCTCGCGCACCGTCACGCGGTGCGCGAAGCGTTCGATCTGGTCGCGGTGCCCCGTGCCCAGCCCGCGCCGGGTCACGTTGAGGGCTCCGGCCGCAGCGCCCAGGCGCACGGCGTCGGGCAGGTCCATCCCCCGCGCGAGCCCGACGGCGATCCCCGCCGTCATCGAGTCGCCCGCCCCACGGTGGTCCACGGTCGTGACGGACGGGCTCTGCACGGTGTAGCTGCGCTCCCGCGTCACCAGGAGCGACGGCGCCTCGGCGCGAGAGACGATCACGGCCCGCGGACCCGCGGCCACCATCTCGTCGGCCGCCGTGCGCAACGACCGCTCGCCGTCGTCGGGCGCGAAGCCTCCCTCGACCATCTCCTCGTGGCTGATCTTCAGGACCGCGCCGGGCTCCTGGGCGACCGCGTGGGCCTCGGCCCCCGACAGGTCCGCCACGACCTGGCGCTCTGCCGCGTGCAGGTCCTTGGTCAGCCGGCCGAAGAAGTCCGGCGGGACACCCACAGGGGTGCTCGACCCGGTGATGATGGTGACCGCCGCGTCGAGCGCCGCGACGAGCACCGTGCCGTACAGGTCGTCGACCTCGTGCCGGTTCAGGGGGAAGGGCTCCATGGCCACGACCTCGGTCCGGTCGCCGCTGCGCCGGTCGTGCACGAACGCCCCGTTGGCGCCGGTCGAGGTCACGCGGAGGTCGAGGTTCTCTGCGCGGGCCAGGTGCGCGGCCACCGTCCCCGTCTCGCCGCCGAACGGCCCGCACACGATCGCGTGCGCACCGAGCGAGTACGCCATCCGCGCGAGCCACAACCCTTGGCCACCTGGGTGGACGTGGATCTCGGGCGACGTCTCGTGCGGCCCTGCGGGCTCGATCTCGATCGCCAGGAGGGGCGTGAGCGCGAGCACGCACACGGTCGGTTCGCGGGGGTCCGTCGTCATCGACCGAGCCTAGGGCGGGCGGTCAGCGGTCACCTGGCGAGGGGTGCCGCTCGGATGTGCGACTGGTCACACGCCGCAGGACCGAGGGGCGGGCGCC
>NZ_JACSQE010000001.1:463096-466623 GCF_014836745.1 Oerskovia gallyi | reverse complement strand
CCTCGGACCCGCAGACGGCGACGTTCACGGTCGTGGAACGGGGCGGTGAGGAGGACACGGTCGCGCCCCCCCGGGCCGCCCCGGGGCCCGGCCGGCGGCGCTCACCGCGCCGAGACTCGCGGTGCCCGTCTCAGAGGCGACGCTCGCGACGGAAGAGCACGCGCGCCCACACGTAGCCCGCGACCCCGATCACGACGGACCAGGCCACGGCCTGCACCGCGGTCGAGCCCGCGAGCCCCGCTCCCCCGGCGAGCAGCCCGCGCACGGTGTCGATGATGGGCGTGAAGGGCTGGTGCTCGGCGAACCAGCGCACGGCCGTCGGCATGGTCTCGACGGGCACGAACCCGCTGCCGAGGAAGGGCAGGAGCAGCAGGAGCATGGGCGTGTTGCTCGCGGTCTCGACGCTGCGGGCGTTGAGCCCCATGGCGACGCACAGCCAGTTGAGGCAGATCCCGAGCAGGACGAACAGGCCCAGGAGGGCAAGCCAGTCGAGCGCGTCGGCCTGGGGGCGGTAGCCCATGGCGATCGCGGCTCCGAGCACGAGGACCACGGCGATCAGGGCCTGCACGGCGAACCCGAGGACGTGCCCCGAGAGGATGGACCCGGGCGAGATCGCCATGGTCTTGAACCGGGACATGATGCCGCTCGCGGCGTCCATCGCGGCGCTCACCGCGACTGACGTCGCGCCCCCGACGACGGTGATGACCAGGAGCGTCGGCGTGATGTAGTCCAGGTAGGCAGCCCGGCCGTCGGCGCCGGGCGTGATCCCGGGAGCCACGCCGGCACCGAACGCCCCGCCGAAGACGTAGACGAAGAGCAGCAGCATGACCATCGGGCCGCCGACGATGAAGACCGTCAGGCCCGGGTAGCGCACGGCGCGCAGCAGGCTGCGGCGCAGCATGGTCCCGACGTCGGCGACCGGACGGGGCCGGGCCGTGGTGGTGGGGGCGGTGGTGGCGATGGCAGTCATCGGACGTTCTCCTTGTCCTGTGTCGGACCGGCGGCGGCAGCGGCGTCGCTGCCGGCCTCCTCCTCGGTGGGCGGTTCGGTCAGTGCCAGGAAGACCTCGTCGAGCGAGCCCGCGTCGTGCACGGACTTGAGCTCGGCGGGCGTGCCCTCGGCGACGATGCGGCCGCCGTGGAGGACCGCGACGGAGTCGGCGAGCCGGTCCGCCTCCTCGAGGTACTGCGTGGTGAGCAGGATCGTGGTGCCGCCCTCGACGAGCGCGCGCACCTCGTCCCACAGAGTGCGTCGGCTGCGGGGGTCGAGACCCGTCGTCGGCTCGTCGAGGAAGACGACCGACGGTGTGCCGACGAGCGTCATCGCGAGGTCGAGCTTGCGCTTCATGCCCCCCGAGTAGGTGGCCACGGGCTTGCCCGCGGCCTCGGCGAGACCGAACTGCTCGAGCAGCGCGGTCGCGCGGCGACGTCCGGCGGACTTCCCGAGGTGGTTGAGGTCGGCCATGAGCCGCAGGTTCTCGGTGCCGGTGAGCAGCTCGTCGACGGCCGTGATCTGGCCGGTCACGCCGATCGAGGCACGGACGGCGTCCGGCTCGCGGGCGATGTCATGGCCCGCGACGCGGACCGTGCCGGCGTCGGCGGCGAGCAGGGTCGACAGGACGCCCACGGTCGTCGTCTTGCCCGAGCCGTTGGGGCCGAGCAGCGCGGTGATCGTCCCGGCCGGGACGACGAGGTCGACGCCGTCGAGCACGAGCTGGGTGCCGGACTTCGAGCGGTAGGACTTGCGCAGGCCGGCGACCTCGATCGCGGGTCCGCGGACTGTGGTGGTCATGAGCTTCTCCTTCGAGGGTGGTGGACGAGCGGGTGGAGCAGTGACGAGCGGGGAGAGCACTTCTGCTGAGGACAGGGAGGAGAGGCGGCCTCAGGCGTGCGGGCGGCGCACGATCACGTCGCCGTAGCTGGTGCCTGCGCGGACCTCGACCGTCAGGTCGGACTCGCCGGGACCGGCGGCGTCCTGCAGGAGGTTGCGAACCTGGCCGTGCTGGGAGGTCGCGTCGAGCCAGGCGGCCGTGCCCTCGGGCACGCCGACCTCGATCGACCCGTACGAGCTCTCGAGCTGGACGCGACCGTTCACGGCCTGCTCGACGCGGATCCCGCCGTGCGCGCACTTGACGACGGTCTCACCGTGCGACCGGTCGATCGAGATGTCCCCGTGCGCGCCGTTGACGCGCAGGCTCCCGGTCGTCCTGCCGATCTCGGTGGTGCCGTTGGGCACCTTGACGGTCGCGTCGCCGTCGAGCTCGCGGACGCGCAGGCCGCCCGCCGAGACGGTGGCCTCGACGGTGCCGGAGACCCGGCCGACGCTGAGCGACCCGGCCGAGACCTTGATGTCGAGGCGGTCGACGTCGTCGAGCCGGGCGTTGCCACCGTTGAGGTTGAGGTCGACGGTCCCGAGCCGGCCCTCCGCGTAGAGGGAGCCGGCCTTGCCGCGCAGGTCCGACCCCGCGGGGAGCTCGATGGTGACCTTCGCGCCACCGGAGGCGAACGGCAGGACGTACTGCTTCCAGGCGTTGGGGTAGACGATCGCGATGGCGTCGCCGTCGCGCTCGACGCGGGTCTCCTCGGCGGCACGGACCGAGCCGGACTTGCCCGGGTCGGCCGGCAGGACGGTCACGACGACGTCGTCCCGTTCGCCGGCGACGACGTACAGGTTGCCGAAGGGGACGTCGATGACGACCGGGACGGGCGTGGGGGCGGCGAAAGTGGGCATGGCGGATCCTCCAGAGGGGTGAGCGTGTCCGCCCCGGGAAGGCGGGGCGCGGGGGTGTGGCGGTGGTGGGTGGTGGGTCAGCGCACCCAGCCGGTCACGCGACCGGAGGTGCTGGTGGCCCGGGGAGCCGGGCGGGACGGGGCGACGGGAGCGAGCGCGGCGGCGACCGCGCGCACGAGCCACGTGTTGACGGACATGCCCTCACGGGCTGCCGCTTCCTCGACCTGCACCTTGAGCTGGTCGGGCAGGCGGAGCGTCGTGCGGGACGTGCTGACGTCGTCGGGGTCGAGCACCGCCGCCCGGGCGGGCTCGGCCGCCGGGGCGGCGTCCTCCTCGAAGGCCGAGGTCGGTGCGGGAGTCACGATGAACTCGGGGTCACGCCCTCGGAGCCGGACGTCGACCGCCCCCGGCGCGAGCTCGGCCGTGATCTCGGTCGCCGCGGTCGAGAGGGCTTCGAGCAGGACGAGCCGGACGGCGGCGTCGAGCGGGGCCGACAGGCGGCCGGCGAGCTCACGGGCCTCGTCCCCGCCAGCGGCGGCTGCGGTGGCGAGCTGGTGCTGCAACTCGTCGACGTATCTCGTAAGTTCCATGACGCCACTATGACACCATCAATGGTGTCACCGCAAGAGAAATGGCGTCATCCATCTGAGAAAGTGGTGTCATCAAGACGCCATCCTGGTAAAAGGGCAGGTCAGAAGGCTGATCCCGGTCGACCCGATCTGCGCAGCACAACGCCGCGCCCCAGGCCGGACAGCCCGACGGCGCCCCGCCCCCCCCCCCCCCCCCCCGCCCCCCCC
>NZ_JACSQE010000001.1:444275-463086 GCF_014836745.1 Oerskovia gallyi | reverse complement strand
GGGGCCCGGGGGGGCAGGGTGGGGGAAGTGCAAGCCTCGGCGGTCCCGCGAGCGCCCCGGCGTGCCGTGGACGCGACGTCAGGACCGGAGGAAGGTGAGGAGGTCCTCGTCGAACTCGGCCTCGTACTCGCCGAACAGCCCGTGCGGGCGCCCCTCGTGCACGACGAGCGTCGCGTCCTGGAGCAGCTCGACCGTCTTGAGCGCGGAGGCCCCGATGGGCACCATCTGGTCGTCGTCGCCGTGCACCACGAGCACCGGGACGTCGATCGAGCGCAGGTCCGCGGTGAAGTCGGTCTCGGAGAACTGCTCGACGCAGTCGTAGGCGGCCTTGAGCCCTGCCTGCATCGACAGGCGCCAGAACTGGTCCCGCACCCCCTGGGTCAGCGCCGAGCCCTCCCGGTTCCCGCCGTAGAACGCGACCGACAGGTCCTGGTAGAACTGCGACCGGTCGGCGAGGAGCGCGGCGCGGATCTGGTCCAACGCCTCGATCGGGGCGCCGTCGGGGTTGTCCGGGGTGCGGAGCATGAGCGGCGGCACGGCCCCGAGCAGCACGGCCTTCGCGACGCGGCCCGTGCCGTGCCGGCCCAGGTAGCGCGTCACCTCTCCCCCGCCCGTGGAGTGGCCGACGAGGACGACGTCGGTCAGGTCGAGGGCCTCGATAAGCGCGGCGAGGTCGTCCGCGTAGGTGTCCATGTCGTTGCCGTCCCACGTCTGGGTCGAGCGGCCGTGCCCGCGCCGGTCGTGCGCGATCCCGCGGAAGCCGTGCGAGGCGACCAGGTTGAGCTGCCCGTCCCAGGCGTCGGCGTTCAGGGGCCAGCCGTGGCTGAACACGACGGGCTGCCCGCTCCCCCAGTCCTTGTAGAAGATCCGGGTCTCGTCCGGGGTGGTGACGAAGGGCATGTCAGATCTCCTGTTCCTCGGGCCACGTGAGGGTCGCCTCGGCGCCCTCGGCCGCTCCTTCGACGGTCATGGTCCGGCTCCCGACGGCGCCGCGCACCCTCGAGCATCTGCTCGACTCGCGCAGGGGTCCCGCCGTGGTCGCGCCGGATGGAGATCTCAGCGTGCGCCCGGCGGTGCGCGTGCGCATCCGGGGATCCGCGCGCCACGCACCGCTGGCCTTCGACGGCGCCGCTCTCCTGCGAGGTGAGCGGCGCCGTCGGGCCGTGCGCGGGCGGGGAAGCCCCTCACCGACTGGTCACTGGCGTGCCATCACGATCCGCAGGCGCTCGTCGGGGTCGATGAAGTGGTCGTGGTCGTCGTCGCCCAGGTCGATCTGGACCCAGCCGATCCTGCCCGTGAAACGGCTCCCCCGGGTCGTGTAGTCGGACGTGACCGGTGTCCCCGACTCGTACCCGACGTCGGTCGTCTCGTCCGCGGAGAAGATCATGGGCTGGGTCGCCCCGACGCGGCCGGCTCCCGCGAGCTCGCCGTCGTAGTACAGCGTGACGTCCCCGCCCTTGCCGAGCCCCCCGCCGTCGTACGCGAACTCCACGCGGACCTGGTGCGTGCCCGCGGGGACCGGGCGGTCCGCGGTGATCGCGAACTCCTGGATGCCCAGGACGTTGTAGACGAACTTCGCCCGTCCCTCCTTGGCGTAGAGCGACCACCCGCCGAACCGGCCGCCCTGGGCGATGATCACACCCTCGACGCCCGAGGCCGGGGCCTCGACCTCGGCCGTGACCGAGAACGAACGGTTCTTGATGCTGACAACGCTGCTCTCGGAGAGCCTCCCCATCCCGGCGAAGAACTGCTGCGACGTGCCGTGGACGAGCGTGGGGCGGCCCGCGGACGCGGGGTCCAGCCTCTCGCCCGTGCGGTCGTCCATGGGGAGCACGCCGTACTTGGTCGCCTCGATGAGCCACAGCCGCTGGAGCCCCGCGAGCCTCTCGGGCTGCTCGGCGGCGAGGTCGTGCGCCTGGCTGTAGTCGGTGCGCCCGTCGTAGAGCTCCCAGACGTCGTCGTCGAACGCTGGCACCTCGCCGCCGACCAGGAGCCACGGGGTGCGGTGCTTGGTCACGGCGCTCCACCCCTTGAAGTAGATCCCGCGGTTCGCGAACATCTCGAAGTACTGCAGGTCGTGCCGCTCGGGGCTCTGCGCGTCGTCGAACGCGTAGAGCATGCTCGTGCCCTCCATGGGCGACTGCTGGACCCCGTTGACGCTCGTCGGCTCGGGCAGCCCCGCGGCCTCGAGGATCGTGGGGGCCACGTCGATGACGTGCGTGAACTGCGAGCGCAGCCCGTCCCCCTCCGTGATCCGCGCGGGCCAGTGGACGATCGTGCCGTTGCGCGTCCCGCCCCAGTGCGAGGCGACCTGCTTGGTCCACTGGAACGGCGTGTCCATGGCCCACGCCCAGCCGACCGCGTAGTGGTTGTACGACGACGGCGACCCGAACTCGTCGACCTTGGAGCGAAGGAACTCCGGCGTCTCGAGGGCCGCCATGCCGTTGAAGTTCGCCATCTCGTTGAACGCGCCGTTCAGGGTCCCCTCGGCCGAGGCCCCGTTGTCGCCGATGATGTAGTAGATCAGCGTGTCGTCGAGGATCCCGAGGTCGTCGAGCGCGTCGACGAGCCGGCCCACGTGGTGGTCGGTGTGCTCGAGGAACCCCGCGTAGACCTCCATCTCCCGCACGAGCACGGGCTTGAGGTCGTCGGGCATGTCGTCCCAGGCCGGGATCTGCGGGTTGCGCACCGTGAGCTCGGCCTCGGCCGGGACCACGCCGAGCTCCTGCTGGCGCGTGAACGTGCGCTCGCGCTCCACGTCCCAGCCGTCGTCGAACCGGCCCGCGTAGCGGTCCGCCCACTCCTTGGGGACGTGGTGCGGGGCGTGCGTCGCACCCGGCGCGAAGTACACGAAGAACGGCCGGTCGGGCATGAGCGCCTTCTGCTGGCGCACCCAGCCGACCGCACGGTCCGTGAGGTCCTCGGTCAGGTGGTACCCCTCCTCGGGCGTGGCCGGCGGCTCGACGGGGGTCGTCCCGTCGTACAGCGCCGGGTCCCACTGGTTGTTCTCCCCGCCGATGAACCCGTAGAACGTCTCGAACCCGCCGCCGCCCGAGGGCCAGGCGTCGAACGGCCCGAGGGGCGAGGACTGCCACACCGGCACCTCGTGGCACTTGCCGAACTGGGCCGTCGAGTACCCGTTGAGCTTGAGGGTCATCGCGAGCGGTGCCTTGGTGTTGGGTCGCACCGAGCTGTTGCCGGGGGCCGACGTCGCGGTCTCGGTGATGCTGCCCATGCCGACGGAGTGGTGGTTGCGGCCCGTCAGCAGCGCCTGCCGGGTCGGCGCGCAGAGCGCGGTCGTGTGGAACCGGTTGAAGCGCAGCCCGCCGGCCGCGAGCCGCTCCGCGGTGGGGGTACGACAGGGGCCGCCGAACGCGCTCGACGCCCCGAAGCCCACGTCGTCGAGCAGGATCACCAGGACGTTCGGTGCCCCCTCCGGGGGGAGCAGCGGCTCGATGGGCGGGAACGACGTGTCGGGATCCTTCGCGTCGTAGGTCGTGAGCCCGGGAGCAGGCCGGTCCGGGACGGGCAGCATCGTGCGGGCGTGCTGGTCGGGACGCATGAGGGACTCCGCTCGGTCGGGCGACGAGACGTGGATGCGTCCCACGCTAGGAACGGAAACGCCCCGGGGCATCCCCCAGACCAGGTGATCCCCCTGCTCCCCCGGGCGCTCCGGGGGCCCGCGCCCTATCGTGAATGACGTGAACAAGGAGCCGTGGACGGCGCCGACGACCGTGGAGCTCGACCGTCAGCTCCTCGACGCCAAGCTCACCGTGCCCCGGACAGGAGCGCCGGTCGTGAGCCGGGCCCCGCTGATCGACGCGGCGCGCGCGAGCGGACGACGGGTCGTCGGGGTCACCGCTCCCCCGGGCTACGGCAAGTCCACGTTCCTCGCCGAGTGGGCCGCGAGCGAACCGCGGACGGTCGTGTGGCTCACGCTCGACCGGTTCGACGACGCGCCCCTGACCCTGCTGTCGGTGCTGGCCGCCGCCGTCGCCCGCCACGGGATCGGGCTGCCGGACCTCGGCACGGACATGACCGGACCCGACGCCTCGCTGCTGGGGCGAGCGGCCCCTCACCTGGCGTCGGTCCTTCGCACGAGCCCTGCCGCCTTCGTCCTGGTGCTCGACGACCTGCACGAGGTGCGGTCCGCCGCCTGCCACGACGTGCTGGGCATCGTGGTCGCGGGCATCCCCGACGGGTCGCAGCTCGTCGCCGCGAGCCGCGACGAGCAACCCCACCTGGCGCGCCTGCGCGCGACGGACGAGACGGTCGAGCTCGGGGTGCACGAGCTCGCTCTCGACGCCGAGGGCACCGCTCAGGTGTTCGCCGCGTCGGACGTGCGCCTCACTCCCGACGTCGCGGCCGCCGTCCGGACACGGACCGAGGGCTGGCCCGTGGGGGTGCACCTCGCGGCCCTCGTCGCACGCGACGGCGGGGACGGGGCGGACGCGGCGGCCGTCACGGGCACCGACCGGTACGTCGCGGACTACCTCCAACGAGAAACGCTGCGACGACTGCCCGACGAGACGCGGCAGTTCCTGCGTCGCACCGCGATCCTCGACGACCTGACTGCCCCGCTGTGCGACGCCGTCCTCGGAGAGAGCTCGTCGCTGCGGCACCTGCGCGAGCTCGAGTCCGCGCACCTCTTCCTCGTGCCGCTCGACCAGCACCGCCGGTGGTTCCGCTACCACGCCCTGTTCCGCGAGCTGCTGCTCGACGACCTCCTGACAGCCGAGCCCGACCTCGCCGACGACCTCCGGGTCAGGGCGGCCGACTGGTACGAGGCGAACGGCTCCCCGGCGCGCGCCGTCGAGCAGCTCCTCGCGACGGGCGAGCGCGAGCGCGCCGCCCGGCTCGTCACCCGGATCGTCATGTCCCTCTTCCAGGGCGGGCAGATCTCCACGATCGACCGCTGGTTGGGCGTCCTGGGGGACGACGCGATCCGCAGCCACCCGCCGCTCGCGGTGCTCGCCGGGTACGTCGCGGTGTACGAGGGCCGTGCCGCGGCCGCCGAGCACTGGGGAGCCGTGGCGGACGCGGCCGCGTTCGACGGCGACCCTGGGGACGGATCTGCCTCGTTCGACTCGGCGCGGGCCATGTACCGGGCGCTGCGGTGCCCGGACGGCCCGCAACGGATGCTCGACGACGTCGGTCTCGCCCTGGCGGCCGAGCCCGAGTGGAGCTCGTGGCGCGACACCGCGCTCGTGATGAGCGCAGACGCGCTCCGCCTGAACGGCGACGACGAGTCCGCCGTCCGGCACCTCGAGCTCGGGGTCGAGGCCGCGAGCGCCCTCGGCGACGCCGACACCCTCGTCTACGCCGAGGCGCAGCTCGCCGACCTCGACATGGACCGCCGTCGGTGGGAGAGCGCCAGGATCCGGGTCCAGCGGGTCCTCTCCACCATCGAGGACCACCGGCTGGGCGACTACCCCACGAGCGCGCTCGGCTACGCGGTGGCCGCTCGCCTGGCCCACCACGACCACGACCCTGCCCTGACGAACGACCTCCTGACCCGCGGGATGCGCACCAGGACGTTCTGCACGTACGCGTTCCCGACGCTCGCCGTGCGCGTGCGCCTGAGGCTCGCCCGGACGAGCTGGGCGACCGCGGACGTCGCTGCGGTCCGGCACCTCCTGCGCGAGATCGACGACGTGCTGCTCCGTCGGCCGTCGCTCGGTGTGCTGACCGACGAGGTCGCCGACCTGCGCAAGTCCTTCGACGCCGCCGAGCACGCGAGCACGGCCGTAGGCCCCGGACCTCCGCTCACACCCGCGGAGCTGCGGCTCCTGCCCTACCTCCAGACCCACCTCACGATCCGGGAGATCGGCGAGCGGCTCTTCGTGTCGCGGAACACCGCCAGCTCGGAGATCGGGTCGATCTACCGCAAGCTCGGGGTCTCGAGCCGGAGCGAGGCCGTGGAGCGTGCGGTCGACCAGGGGCTGCTGGGCGCGTGAGCCCTCACCCCGGCTCGCGCGCGTCGAACGGGTCGTAGCCGAGCGCGAGCGCGAGCTTGGGGGCCGCGGCCACGACGGCCGGCAGCCCGACGATCGGGATCGTCGCGGCGAGGACGTCGACGATCTCCGCCGTGGTCGCACCTGCCGTGACCGCTTCGTCGACCTCGCTGCCGTACGTCGGCTCGGCGCCGCCGACCGCGACGAGCGCGGCGAGCCGGATCAGCGCGAGCGTCTTGGGCTCGAGGACGGTCGACTCGAGCTCCAGGTCCTCCTCGAGGCGCGCGTCGTTGATCGCGAAGCGCCGAAGTCGGTCGGTGTAGTCCACGGTCTGGCCATCCTCTCGCCCGGTCTCGTCCTCCCATTGCCGCACGCCGTCAGCGTGCTGGCATCACCCCGATCACATGATCCGGCCGCGCGTCCACCGCGTGCCGGTGCGGGCAAGTTCATGCGGTCTGCATGACGACGGCGACCGCCGAGCGCCGGATGCTGGGCAGGAGCGACACGAGACGTGCGACCTCGCCCCGCACGGGGCGCCCCTGACGTGAGGGGCGAACGAGGTCCCGGAGGAGAGGACCGACGACCCATGACCCAGGACCCGAGCGACCTGCAGGACACCGGACCGATCGACTACCTCGTCGTCGAGTTCGAGTCCGACGCCATGACCGGGGAGGCCTTCCCCCTGCTCGTCGACCTGGTCGAGCAAGGGATCATCCGTGTCCTCGACCTGCTCGTGCTGCGCAAGGAGGACGACGGGAGCGTGGTGGGGGTCGAGCTCGACGAGCTCGAGGACGGCTCGACCGGCCTCGAGATCTTCGCGGGTGCCTCGTCCGGGCTCCTGGGGCACGAGGACCTGACCGAGGCCGCCGAGGCGGTCGAGCCCGGGAAGACTGCGGCCGTACTCGTGTACGAGAACGTGTGGGCCGCACCCTTCGCGTCCGCCCTGCGCCGCGGTGGCGCCCAGCTCGTCGCGAGCGGGCGCATCCCGGTGCAGGCCGTGCTCGCGGCGCTCGACGCCGCCGAGAACGCCTGACCCACGTCCCGACAGAGGAGGAACACCATGCCCGGACTCATCCGAGGCGTCGCGCGCACCGCCGTCGTCGCCGGTACCGCGACCGCCGTCTCCAACCGCGTCTCCCGCCGTCAGGCCGGCCGCTGGTCCGCCCAGGAGGAACCGCCTCCGCAGCAGGCACCGCAGCAGACCTACGCCGCGCCGCCGCCTGCCCCGGCCCCCGCGCCCGCGCCCGCCTCCGCCGGCATGGACGCCAAGATCGCCCAGCTCACGCAGCTCGCCGCGCTGCGTGACCAGGGAGTGCTGAGCCCTGCCGAGTTCGAGACGCAGAAGGCCCAGATCCTCGCCGGTTGACCGGCACCCACCTGAGGAGGAGTTCGCATGGACAGCTTCATGGACTGGTTCTGGCTGATGGTCTGGTGGTTCTTCTTCTTCATGTACCTGATGATCCTGTTCCGGATCCTCGCCGACCTCTTCCGCGACCACACGCTGAACGGCTGGTGGAAGGCGCTGTGGGTCGTCGCCCTCATCGTCGTCCCGTTCATCTCCGCGCTGGTCTACATCATCGCCCGTGGGCGCGGGATGGCCGAGCGCCAGATGCAGGACATGTCGCAGGCCAAGGTGCAGACCGACGCCTACATCCGAGGCGTGGCGGGGGCCGACTCCTCGCCGGTCACCCAGATCGCCGACGCCAAGGCCCTGCTCGACTCGGGCGTGATCGACGAGAACGAGTTCGCCACCCTCAAGGCGAAGGCCCTGGCCTGAGGCTCGGGGCGTCCCAGGACCGGGCCGCAGGGCCGACGTGACCGGCACCGCCGACACGCGCGGCCCCCTCGACGCCGCCGACCGCGGGAGCAGCGACTCCCCCGGCCCGGCGGCGTCGGTGCACCGGCACCTCGAGCTCGTCGCCGCGGTGCTGCTCGCGATCGCGACGGTCATGACGGCGTGGTCGGCCTTCCAGAGCGCGCGCTGGGGCGGCGAGATGGCGACGTCGTACAGCGCGGCCGGCGCGGCGCGCACCGAGAGCAACCGTGCCTCGACGCGCGCCGGTCAGGAGACGATCATCGACGTCCAGCTCTTCACCGACTGGCTCAGCGCGCTCGACGCCGAGCAGGGCAGGGTCGGACCGGCCCCTGGCTACGAGCCGGACCCGGCGACCTACTCGGGGTTCCTCTACGCGCGCTTCCGCGAGGAGTTCCAACCCGCGGTCGAGGCGTGGGTCGCGCAGGACCCCTCGACCAACCCGGCCGCGCCGCCCAGCCCGTTCGCGATGGACGAGTACGTCCTGGCCTCGTCCCAGGAGTCGCAGCGGCTCGAGAAGAAGGCCGACGTACTGGCCGCGCGGGCCCACCAGGCGAACGGCGTCAAGGACAACTACGTCCTGGCCACCGTCATGTGCGCCTCGGTGCTCTTCTTCGGCGGGATCGGCGCCAAGCTCGCGTCCCCCCGTCTGCGGCTCGCCATGGTCGGGCTCGGCGCGGTGGTGCTGCTGGCCACGCTCGGGGTCCTCCTCGCCTACCCGATCAAGGTGTGAGGCCATGAACCTCCTGATCGCCGCCCTCGTCACGGTCGGCGCGACCGCGATCACCGTCACCGCGATGCTCCTCGTGCGGTCCCGGGCACCCGAGGGCAGCCGGTTCCGCGACGGCGACCGGGCGTCGGGGGTCTTCGGGGTGCTCGCGACGGGCTTCTCGGTGCTGCTCGGCTTCATCATCTTCCTGGCCTTCGAGTCCTACGACGACGCCCGCAGCGGCGCCGAGGAGGAGGCGCAGGTCGTCGCGCAGCAGCTCCAGACCGCGCAGTTCCTCCCGCCCGACGCCGCGGGCGAGCTCTCGGGGCAGCTCGTCTGCTACGCCCGGTCGGTCGCGACGACCGAGTGGGAGGCCATGGCCGACGGGCGGCTGGGCGAGGCCGTCAACCCGTGGGGCGTCGAGATGTTCCGCACGATCCGCGGCGTCGAGCCGGCGACCGACACCGAGCAGTCCGCGTACGACCGGTGGATGGACCAGACCTCCGACCGGGAGCAGGCGCGCCAGGCGCGCGTCCACGGTGCCGAGGGTCTGATCCCGCTGCCCCTGTGGCTCGTCCTGTTCGTCATCTCGGCGACGATCTTCGTGTTCATGCTGTTCTTCGCCGACTCGGGCGAAGGTGCCGTCACGCAGTCGGTCCTCATGGGCAGCGTGACGCTCGTGATCGCCCTGATGCTGAGCCTGCTCGTGTTCTTCGACCATCCGCACGGTCACCAGGTGGGCAAGCTGCAACCGGTGGCGATGCAGCGCACGCTCGTGCTGATCGACCAGCAGGTGAGCGCGGCGGGCCTCACGGTCGACGCACCGTGCGACGAGCAGGGCCGGGCTCAGTCCTCGCCGTAGAACACGCGCTCCATGACGGCCCGGGCCCGTCGCGCGGTCCGCAGGTAGCGCTCCTCGAGCTCGGCCCCGGACTCCTCGTCGCCGATGACCCGCGCGAGCCCGGACAGCGCCCGGATCTCGTGCGGCAGGACGTCAGCCGTGGGGCCGCCCGAGCGACCGGACCAGAGCACGAGCGCGCTGCGCAACCGCGACGCGAGGTGCCACGACTCCCCCAGGGTCGCGGCGTCGTCGGGCGTGACGATGCCCGCGAGCGCCGCGGCCTCGAGCGCGTCGATGGTCGACGTCGTGCGCAGGCCCGCGACCTCGTGGGCGTGCTGGAGCTGCAGGAGCTGGACCGTCCACTCGACGTCCGAGACGCCGCCCCGGCCGAGCTTGAGGTGGCGCGACGGGTCGACGCCGCGTGGCAGCCGCTCCGACTCGACGCGTGCCTTGATGCGCCGCACCTCGCGCACGGTCGCGGCATCGAGCCCGCCCGCCGGGTAGCGCAGCGGGTCGACGAGCGTCATGAACCGCTCGCCGAGCCCCGCGTCGCCCGCGGCCGGTCGGGCGCGCAGCAGCGCCTGGGACTCCCAGGGGGCCGACCAGCGGTCGTAGTACTCGGCGTAGGAGTCGAACGAGCGCACGAGCGGGCCGTTGCGTCCCTCGGGGCGCAGGTCGGCGTCGACGGGCAGCCCGGGCTCGGGGCCCATGTCGCCGAGCAGCGAGCGCAACCTGGTCGCGACCACGAGCGCGAACGCCTGGGCGTCGCGGTCGCTCGCGCCCGCGACGGGCTCGTGGACGAACATGACGTCGGCGTCCGAGCCGTAGCCCATCTCGCGCCCGCCCAGGCGGCCCATGGCGATGATCGCGAACCGGGCCGGGTCGTCGTCCGGGCCCGCGACGCCGAGCTCGCCCCGGGCGACGAACTGCGCGACCCGCAGCCCGCCGACGAGCGCGAGGTCGGCGGCGTCGGAGATCGCGCGCGCGGCGTCGACCGGGTCCACGACGCCGAGGATCTCCGCGGCCCCGGTGCGTGCGAGCTCGCGGCGGCGCACGGCCCGCAGCGCCGTGGCGGCCGGGGCGGCGACGTCGGCGCGCGTGAGGATCGCGTCGGCCTCCTTCGCGAGGCGCTCGGCCCCGCGCGGGACCAGGTCGGCGTCGTCGGCGAGCCAGGCCACCGACTCGGGGGAACGGGACAGCGCGTCGGCCATGTACCGCGAGCTCGAGAGGAGCGTCGCGAGCCGGTACGCGGCCGAGCCCGAGTCCCGTAGCAGCTTGAGGTACCAGTGCGTCGAGCCGAGCTCCTCGGACAGCTTGCGGAAGTTGAGCAGCCCCGCGTCGGGGTCCGCGCCCTCGGCGAACCAGCCGAGCATGACCGGCAGGAGCTGGCGCTGGATCGCGGCACGCCGGCTCACTCCCTCGGTCAGGGCGAGCACGTGCCGCATCGCACCCGCCGGGTCCCGGTACCCGATCGCCTGGAAGCGCGCCTTGGCCGCCTCCGGCGCGAGGCTCGCCTCCTCGGCCGAGAGCTGGGCCGTGGCCGGGAGCAGGGGCCGGTAGAAGAGCTCCTCATGCAGTGCGCGCACCTCGCGGCGCGTCGAACGCCACCGCTCGAGCAGGCCCTCGGCGCCCTCGGCGCGCATGCCCAACGACCGTGCCAGACGGCGCAGGTCGTCCTCGCCCGTGGGCACCAGGTGCGTGCGGCGCAGCCGGAAGAGCTGGATGCGGTGCTCGAGCGAGCGCAGGAAGCGGTAGCAGACCGCGAGGCGCGCCGCGTGCTCGCGCCCGACGTAGCCGCCCGCGGCCAGGGCCGCGAGCGCCGTGAGGGTGCTGGGGCTGCGGATCGAGTCGTCGGCCCGCCCGTGCACGAGCTGCAGGAGCTGGACCGTGAACTCGACGTCGCGCAGGCCGCCCTTGCCGAGCTTGAGCTGGCGGTCCGCCTCCGCCGCGGGCACGTGGTCCTCGACGCGCCGGCGCATGGCCTGGGAGTCCTCGACGAAGTTCTCGCGCGTCACGGCCGACCACACGAACGGGTTGATCGCGTCGTGGTACGCCGCCCCGAGGTCGCGGTCGCCCGCGACCAGGCGCGCCTTGAGCAACGCCTGGAACTCCCACGTCTTGGCCCAGCGCTCGTAGTACGCGAGGTGGCTCGCGAGCGTGCGCACGAGCGGGCCGTTCTTGCCCTCGGGGCGCAGCGCCGCGTCGACGGGCCACAGCGGGGGCTCCGACGACGTCCCCTGGCAGGCCCGCGCGAGACCCGTCGCGAGCCGCGCGCCGACGCTCGTCGCGTAGGCCTCGTCGTACCCGTCGGCCGGTTCGGCGACGTAGACCACGTCGACGTCCGAGACGTAGTTGAGCTCGCGGCCGCCGCACTTGCCCATGCCCATGACCGCGAGCCGCACGCCCGCCCCGTGGTCGTCGAGCTCGGAGCGCGCGATCGCGAGCGAGGCCTCGAGCGCCGCGGCCGCGAGGTCCGCGAGCGCCGCCGCCACGGCCGGCAGCCGTGTGAGCGGCTCGTGCGACGTGAGGTCGGTCGCGGCGATGCGCAGGAGGCGGGACCGGTAGGCGCGGCGCATGGCGTCGGTCGCGACGGGGGCCGGCAGCGCCGCGACGGGCTCGTCGGCCTCGGCGTCCGCCTCGACCGCGCGCAGCAGCTCGGCCCGGACGGCGCCCGCGTCGACGCCCGTCCCGGGTGCCGGGTCGGCGACGACCGCCAGCAGGTCCGGGTGGGACACGAGCTCGTCGCCGAGCGCGACCGACGCGCCGAGCACCGCGAGCAGGCGGTCGCGCCCGGAGGGGGTCGCGACCTCCGTCGCCGGAGGCTCCCCGGTGAGCAGGTCACGGAACGCCTGGCACGACGCCTCGTCCCCGGCCGCCGCGGACGACAGCCGCGCGAGCTGGAGCAGCGCGAGGTCGGGGTCCGCGGTGGCGCCCAGCGCGACCAGCACGTCCTCGGGCAGCGGCCCGAGGACGCCCAGGAGGTCCTTGTCGTCGAGCAGCGACGCCGAGCGGGTCACGTCGGCGAACCCGAGCCGGCGCAGGCGCGAGCTCAGGGTGGGGCGGCGCGACCCGTTGGGTGCGCCGATGCGCCCGAGGGGCGTGACGTCGTCGGGCCCCGAGGTCATGACGACCACCGGGACCCGACCGACCGACGGGAGGACTCGCTCACAGGACCTGGAGGAACCGCTTCAGCTCGAACGGCGTGACCTGCGACCGGTACGCGTCCCACTCCTGGCGCTTGTTGCGCAGCACGAAGTCGAACACGTGCTCGCCCAGGGTCTCGGCGACGAGCTCGGACGTCTCCATGATCTGGATCGCGGCGTCGAGCGACTGCGGCAGCGGCTTGATGCCGAGCGCGCGGCGCTCGGCGTCGGTCAGCTCCCACACGTCGTCCTCGGTCGCCTCGGGGAGCTCGTAGCCCTCCTCGATGCCCTTGAGGCCCGCCGCGAGGATCACCGCGTACGCGAGGTACGGGTTGGTCGCGGAGTCGAGCGCGCGGTACTCGATGCGGCTCGAGTTGCCCTTGCCCGGCTTGTACATGGGCACGCGCACGAGCGCCGAGCGGTTGTTGTGGCCCCAGCACACGTAGCTCGGGGCCTCGGCCCCGCCCCACAGGCGCTTGTACGAGTTGACGTACTGGTTCGTGATCGCGGTGATCTCCGCCGCGTGGACCAGCAGGCCCGCGATGAACGAGCGCGCCGTCTTCGACAGCTCGAACTGCGCGCCGGGCTCGTGGAACGCGTTGCGGTCGCCCTCGAACAGCGACAGGTGCGTGTGCATCCCGGAGCCGGGCTGGTCCGCCATGGGCTTGGGCATGAACGACGCGAAGACCCCCTGCTCCAGGGCGACCTCCTTGACGACCGTGCGGAACGTCATGAGGTTGTCGGCCGTCGTCAGGGCGTCGGCGTAGCGCAGGTCGATCTCGTTCTGGCCGGGGCCCGCCTCGTGGTGGGAGAACTCGACCGAGATGCCCATCGACTCGAGCATCGTGATCGCGGCGCGACGGAAGTCGTGCGTCGATCCCCGGGCCAGGTGGTCGAAGTACCCGCCCTGGTCGACCGGCACGAGCGGCGCCGAGGCGTCGGCCGGGTGGTTGAAGAGGTAGAACTCGACCTCGGGGTGCGTGTAGAACGTGAAGCCCTTGTCGCTCGCCTTGGCGAGCGCGCGCTTGAGCACGTTGCGCGAGTCGGCGAGCGAGGGCTCGCCGTCCGGGGTGAGGATGTCGCAGAACATCCTCGCGGTCCCGTGCCGCTCCCCGCGCCACGGGAGCACCTGGAACGTGGTGGGGTCGGGGCGCGCGATCATGTCGGCCTCGTACACACGAGTGAGGCCCTCGATCGAGCTGCCGTCGAAGCCGATGCCCTCCGCGAACGCGGACTCGAGCTCCGCGGGAGCCACGGCGACCGACTTGAGCATCCCCAGCACGTCGGTGAACCAGAGACGGATGAAGCGGATGTCGCGCTCCTCGACCGTGCGGAGCACGAACTCCTGCTGCCTGTCCATGGGCTACATCCTGCCTGAAGAGTGTGACGAGCGGGTTACGTCGCGCCCTGACGCGGCCGACGTGTCCCCAGCGTGCCACGACCGGCGCAGGTCGGGGGCGGGTGGGCACCTGACCGGCGGGTTCGCATAGGCTGGCGGGCATGGCAGACCTGCGGATCGCCCTCGCACAGATCGACACGTGCGTGGGAGCGATCGACCAGAACACGGCGGCGATCCTCGAGTGGACCAGGCGGGCGGCCGGCGAGGGCGCCGACGTCGTGGCCTTCCCCGAGATGACCCTCACGGGCTACCCCATCGAGGACCTCGCGCTGCGCGCCTCGTTCCGTCGCGCGGCCTGGGACGCGGCGGCCGACGTCGCCGCCCAGCTCGAGCGCGAGGGCCTGGGTCACGTGACGGTCGTCCTGGGCACCGTGGGCACCTCCGAGACCGCGCTCCCGCGCGGCGCGGGCGCCACCGAGCGTGAGGCGTCGGGCTCTCCCGCCGACCTCCCGACCAACCGAGCGGTCGCGATCCAGCACGGGAAGGTCGTCGCGTCCTACGACAAGCACCACCTGCCGAACTACGGCGTGTTCGACGAGTTCCGCATCTTCGCCCCCGGCACCGAGCCGCTCGTCCTGGAGATCGCCGGTCGCTCGGTGGGCATCGTGATCTGCGAGGACATCTGGCAGGACGGCGGCCCCGTCGCGACGCTCGGCGCGCTCGACGAGGCCGGGCACGGGATCGACCTGCTCCTCGTGCTCAACGGCTCGCCCTACGAGGAGGGCAAGGGGCACGTCCGCACCGACCTCGCCGCGCGTCGGGCGCGCGAGGTGGACGCCCCGGTCGCATACGTCAACATGGTCGGCGGCCAGGACGACCTGGTGTTCGACGGCGGGTCGTTCGTCGTCGGGCCCGACGGCGCGCTGCTCACCTCGGCGCCGCAGTTCGTCGAGGACCTGCTGGTCTGGGACCTGCCCGAGCGAACCTCGTCCGCCGGCGACGCCGGCGACGCCGCGGCGATCACCTACCCGACGGGCCGCGTCGCGGCCCCGTTGCCCCCCGACGAGGAGGTGTACCGGGCCTGCGTCACGGGCCTGGCCGGGTACGTGCGCAAGAACGGCTTCCGGTCGATCGTCCTGGGCCTGTCGGGCGGGATCGACTCGGCGCTGTCCGCGACGATCGCGGCCGACGCGATCGGCGGGCAGAACGTCGTCGGCGTCTCGATGCCCTCGACGTACTCGTCGGAGCACAGCAAGGACGACGCCGCCGACCTCGCCAAGAGGCTCGGCGCCGACTACCGCGTGCAGCCCATCGCGCCCATGGTCGACGCCTTCCAGGGTCAGCTCGCGCTCGAGGGCGTCGCCGAGGAGAACCTCCAGGCGCGCGTGCGCGGCGTGGTCCTCATGGCGATCTCCAACCGCGAGGGCCACCTCGTCATCGCCCCCGGCAACAAGTCCGAGCTCGCCGTCGGGTACGCGACCATCTACGACGCGGGCAGCATCGGCGGGTACGCCCCGCTCAAGGACGTCGACAAGTCGCGCGTGTGGGCCCTCGCGCGCTGGCGCAACGACGCCGCGCTCGACGCGGGCGAGATCCCCCCGATCCCCGAGTCCTCGATCACCAAGCCGCCCTCGGCCGAGCTGCGCCCCGGCCAGACCGACCAGGACTCCCTGCCGCCCTACGACCTGCTCGACGAGGTCCTCGACGCGTACATCGAGCACGCCGAGGGGCGCGCCGAGCTGCTCGCGCGCGGGTTCGACCCCGAGGTCGTCGACAAGGTCGTGACGCTCGTCGACCGCGCCGAGTGGAAGCGCCGCCAGTACCCGCTCGGCCCCAAGGTCACGTCGCTGGCCTTCGGCCGCGACCGTCGCCTGCCCGTCACGTCCCGCTGGCGCGAGCCGGTCGAGTAGCCCGACCGGCAGGCCCGCGCGCCCGTCGCACGCCACCCATCCGCTTCCCGAACGACCGGCCCGCCGACCACCGACGGGCCGCACGACCTGGAGAGACGAGAGCATGTCCGCACACACCCAGCCCGGCCAGACCCCGGCCACGCCCGTCAAGCGCTTCCGCGTCCACCACCTCGCGGAGGCCAAGGCGCGGCACGAGAAGCTCACGATGCTCACCGCGTACGACGCGGTGACCGCCCGCATCTTCGACGAGGCGGGCATCGACATGCTCCTCGTCGGGGACTCGATCGGGAACACCATGCACGGTCACCAGACCACGCTGCCCGTGACGGTCGACGACATGATCCCGGCCGCGCGCGGCGTCGCCCGGGCAGCCCGTCGCGCGCTCGTGATCGTCGACCTGCCGTTCGGCTCGTACGAGGCCGGGCCCGAGCAGGCCCTCGCGACGGGCGTGCGCATCATGAAGGAGACGGGCGCGCACGCGGTCAAGCTCGAGGGCGGGCGCCGCTCGGCCGCGCAGATCCGTGCGCTGACCGACGCGGGCATCCCCGTCGTCGCGCACCTGGGGTTCACGCCCCAGTCGGAGAACATCCTGGGTGGGCCGCGCGTGCAGGGCCGCGGGGACGAGGCCGCGGAGATCCTGTGCGAGGACGCCCTCGCGGTCACGGACGCCGGGGCAGTGGCCCTCGTCCTGGAGATGGTCCCGGTCGAGGTCGCCGCGCGCGTCACCGAGATCGTGCGCATCCCGACCATCGGCATCGGCGCCGGCCCTGACTGCGACGGCCAGGTCCTCGTCTGGACCGATCTCGCGGGCATGACCGAGTGGTCGCCGCGCTTCGCCAAGCGCTTCGCGGAGATCGGCGAGGCCCTGGGCAGGGCCGCGCAGGACTACGCGGCCGAGGTCAAGGGCGGGACGTTCCCGGACGCGGCGCACAGCTTCGAGAAGTAGCGCTCCCCCGCCCGACGGCGGCGCGCGCCCGGGGGCACCGGTGCACCCGGGCGAGCGGCGCCGTCGGGCAGGACGTCACCGGTCCTGCTCGCGCTCGCGCTCCTCCTCGTCCCACGCCTCGGAGCGGGCACGCGCGAGCTCGAGCGCCTTGGCCGCGGCCTCCCGCGTCGGGTACGGCCCCATGCGCGACGACCACGTCGACTGCGGGCCCTTCGACACCTCGCCCGTGCGCGTGTCGAAGTAGTACTGGTCTTCGGTGGCCGGGTCACCGTCGTCGGAGAATCGTTCCTTCGTCATGGGACGATCCTGCCGCACCGACGCGTCCTCGCGCGCGACGGGCGGACGCGCGCGGCGAGGATGGACGACCCGGCGGTGCTCACCTCCGTAGACTGGCACGATGCCCGGTTCACCCGCCCTGACCGCCCCGCGCGGACCTCTGGTCCCCGGGACGGTCTCACCGCCACGCGCCGTGCCGCGCTCGATCACGCGGCCCGAGTACGTCGGGAAGCCCGGCCCGCAGCCGTTCACGGGCGACGACGTCGTGGACCCCGAGACGCTCGACCGCATCCGCGTCGCGAGCCGCATCGCGGCCCAGGCCCTCGCCGAGGTCGGGATGCACGTCGCCCCGGGGGTGACCACCGACGAGCTCGACCGCATCGGGCACGAGTTCCTCCTCGACCACGGCGCCTACCCCTCGACGCTGGGCTACCGCGGGTTCCCCAAGTCCCTGTGCACGTCCCTCAACGAGGTCGTGTGCCACGGGATCCCCGACTCGACCGAGATGGTCGAGGGGGACATCGTCAACGTCGACATCACCGCGTACATCGGCGGCGTCCACGGCGACAACAACGCGACCTTCGCGGTCGGCGAGATCAGCGAGGAGGCCGCGCTGCTCGTCCAGCGCACGCGCGAGTCCCTCGACCGGGCCATCAAGGCCGTGCGCCCCGGGCGCGAGGTCAACGTCCTGGGCCGCGTCATCGAGAAGTACGCGCACCGCCACGGGTACGGCGTGGTGCGCGAGTACACCGGTCACGGCGTCGGGGAGGCCTTCCACTCGGGCCTCGTGATCCCGCACTACGACGCGGCCCCCGACCACGACACCATCATCGAACCAGGGATGGTCTTCACCATCGAACCCATGCTGACGCTGGGCGGCCCCGAGTGGCAGATGTGGGACGACGGGTGGACCGTAGTCACCGCGGACCGGTCACTGACCGCCCAGTTCGAGCACACCCTGGTCGTCACCGAAGACGGAGCGGAGATCCTGACCCTGCCATGAGCAAGCACTCACACCACCACCACGGCCTCGCGTTCGGGATCGACGTCGGCGGCAGCGGCATCAAGGGCGCGCCGGTCGACCTCTCGACGGGCGAGTTCGCCCAGGAGCGCCACCGCATCCCGACGCCGCAGCCCTCGACCCCCGAGGCCGTCGCCAAGGTCATCGCCGAGCTCGTCGACGAGTACGACCTGCCGCACGACGTCCCGATCGGCGTCGCGTTCCCCGGGCCCATCCGCCACGGCGTCATCGGGTTCATCGCGAACCTCGACAAGTCGTGGAAGGGCGTCGACCTGCCCGCGCTGATCAAGAAGGAGACCGGTCGGCACGTCGTCGCCGTCAACGACGCCGACGCCGCGGGGATCGGCGAGGTCCGCTACGGCGCCGCGAAGGACGCGCGCGGCACCGTGCTGCTCGCGACGCTCGGGACGGGCATCGGCAGCGCGCTCGTCGTCGACGGGGTCCTCGTGCCCAACACCGAGCTGGGCCACCTCGAGATCGACGGGTTCGACGCCGAGTCCCGGGCCGCGGAGTCGGCGCGCAGCCGCGAGGACCTCTCGTGGGAGGAGTGGGCCGCGCGGCTCCAGCGCTACTTCGACGTCGTCGAGATGCTCTTCTCTCCCGACCTCATCGTGGTCGGTGGCGGCATCTCCAAGCACCACGAGAACTTCCTGCCGCTGCTCGACCTCAAGGCGCCGATCGTCCCCGCGAAGCTGCGCAACGCGGCCGGGATCGTCGGGGCCGCGGCGCTGGCCGCCGAAGGGGCAGGACTCGCGTAAGAGCCCGTGCCGGTCGCCCGACGTGCGGTCGGCCTGGCTCGCGCCTGTGGGCCTGGCTCGGTTCGGCCTGACCCGCCCGGTGGGTCAGGCCGACCGGTCGT
>NZ_JACSQE010000001.1:388848-444265 GCF_014836745.1 Oerskovia gallyi | reverse complement strand
CGGCCCCCCCCCCCCCCCGACCGGTCGTCCGGGCTCAGACCGTGCTGTGATGCCTGTCCTCGACCGGACGCTCGATCTGGTGGTGCGGCAGCGACGGGAAGATGTCGATCACGCCCAGCATCTCCAGGACGTCGGTCACGACCGTCGGCGGGTTGCGCAGGCTCACCTGGAGCCCTTCCTCGCTGCCGATCGTGTAGAACTGCACCAGGAAGGCGATCCCGGTCGAGTCCATGAACGTCACCTTCGAGGTGTCGATCACCACGGGCACGTCACGGTCCAGGGCGTTCGCCAGGGCCGCACTCGCCTCGCTCCGCAGGGCGACGTCGATCTCGCCCCACATGTCCACCACGCTCGTGTCGGGCTGCTCGAAGAGCGTGATCCCGCCTGTCGTCGTCGTTGTCCTGCTCGCAGTCATGA
This sequence comes from Oerskovia gallyi, assembly GCF_014836745.1. NCBI lineage: Bacteria > Bacillati > Actinomycetota > Actinomycetes > Micrococcales > Cellulomonadaceae > Oerskovia > Oerskovia gallyi. Next base: position 443,848 of record NZ_JACSQE010000001.1, on the reverse strand, counting down.
CGTGAGCCCCCGCTCGTCGCGTTCTCGGCACCCGACGCCTGCAGTGCCGCCAACAGAGCAAGAGTACCCCCTCCAGGCGCCCGCATGACAGCATTCTGGGGATTGCTTTACCTGGAGCGGGCATCAGGTGCATCTCCGGGCGAATCCTCCCCCTGCTCGTGGCGGTCTGACCGGGTCTGCACCACCTGAGCGCACCTTCTCGCGCGAGTGGAGCGCCGTCGTCGTACGGTCGGACGACCTGCCACGACCCGACCCGAGAGGTGGACACCATGCCCAGGCGAGACCCCGGCCCGTCCGTCAAGGACAAGGAGCTGTACGAGTCGCTGCGCGACGAGGGGAACTCGAAGGAGAAGTCCGCGCGGATCGCGAACGCGGCCGCCGCGTCGTCCCGGAGCGAGGTCGGGGCCAAGGGAGGCTCCTCACCCGCCTACGAGGACTGGAGCGTCGCCGAGCTGCGCAAGCGCGCCCGCGAGGTCGGCGTCGAGGGCCGCTCGACCATGCGCAAGGGCGAGCTCATCTCCGCGCTGCGGAACCACTGAGCGGGGCAGCCGGATGAACAGAGGGGCCGACGCCGGCGGCCCCGCGGGATCGGGCACCTCGGGCGACGGGGCCGGCACCGGGCAGCCCGGTGGCGTGCAGGACCGCCCGCGCCACGACTCGCGGGACGAGACCGACGACGAGCGGGCCGACCGGAACTGGGCCGAGCTCCTCCAGGAGCTGCGCGTCACGCAGATGGGCGTGCAGATCCTCACCGGCTTCCTGCTCACGCTGCCGTTCCAGCAGCGTTTCGGCGAGCTCGACTCCGCGCAGCGCAACGTCTACCTGTGCCTCGTGGTGCTCTCGGTGCTCGCGACGGGGCTCCTCGTGGCCCCCGTCTCGCTGCACCGCATGCTGTTCCGCCAGCACCTCAAAGCGCGGCTCGTCACGTCGGCCGACCGGCTGGCCCGGGTAGGGCTCGTGGTCCTCGCGCTCGTCGTCACGGGGACGGTGCTGCTGATCTTCGACGTCGTCGTCGGCTGGACGGCCGCGGTCATCGCAGCGGTCGGCGCGCTCGTGCTGTTCGCGCTGCTGTGGGTCGCGCTGCCGCTCGGGCTGATGCGGCGGGCGCGAGCGGGCGACGAGTAGGGCGAGCGGGCGACGAGTAGCCGGTCGCGGCGTTCAGACCCGGTGGTCGTAGACGGCCTCGACGGCCTCGTACGCGGCCTCGCCCGGCACCAGGTTGAGCATGGTCATGCGCCCGCCGCCGCCCTCGACCGGCGCGACGAAGATCTGCCAGCCCCAGTCGGGGCCCTCCGGGGCCGCGTAGCTCCCCGTGAGTCGCACGACGCCGTCGTCCCCCACCGTCCCACTGAAGAGCATCCACGCGGGCGACGAGTGCCACGAGTCGAGCCACACCGCCGACACCCCCTCCTCGCCCGAGCCGCCGCTCAGAAGCAGGAGACCCTCCTGGGGCGCGTCGCCGTCGGACCACGTGTAGGCGAGGGACACGTACTCGCGCGCCGTGACCGTGACCGACGCGGTCGCGGCCGACGCGACGAACTCGTCGGTCGGGAGGAGACGCTGGCGGTGGACGCCCTGCCACTGCCCCACGAGGTGAGCCAAGCACTCGACGATCCTCATCCCGCCAGCCTACTGACGGGCTGAGGTGGAGGACAGGGCGGATGAGTCGGTCGGTACGCCGGGTTCTGTCCCCGCGCGCGGTTGCCCCCGCACGGGTGACGGCCATCCATCTACGACGTACGTTGCCGCACGCCTCCAGCGGTCTACCCGACTGTGCTTCTCATCAGAGAATCGGGCGGGCCGCCCTCCAACACAGTCTGTCTGACCTTGCTCCAGGTGGGGTTTACCTAGCCGGACCAGTCACCTGGCCCGCTGGTGGTCTCTTACACCACCGTTTCACCCTTACCGCCCGCGACCGGAGTCGTGGGAGGCGGTCTGTTCTCTGTGGCACTGTCCCGCGGGTCACCCCGGGTGGGCGTTACCCACCACCTTGCCCTGTGGAGCCCGGACGTTCCTCGGCGACGCCACGAGGGCGCCGACGCGGCCGTCTGACCGACTCATCCGCTCACGCAGCCTACACGTCCACGCGGTAGCCCAGCGCGAGCTCGTCGCCGCTCTTGCCGCGGATGCCCCAGCTCTCGGGCGGGCTCTCAAGGATGACGACCTCGAGGTCGTCCGCCGCCAGTCCCAGGAAGGGCGCGACGTCGTCGAACATCGCGGCGATGAGCGCCCGCTTGGCCTCGCGCGAGCGGCCCGTGAAGCACACGACCTCGATCACGAGGTAGGCGTCGCTGCGCGCCGGCGCGACCAGGTCGCCGTCCTCCATCAGCAGGAAGCGGTGGAACCGCTTGTCCTCGGGCAGCCCCCAGGCACCGACGACCGCCCGGTGGATCGCGTCGGAGATGTCCTCGCGCCTCATCTCCCAGACCGTGCGGGTGCCGTAGATCTTGACCTGGACCATGCGGCACAACCTAGCGCCGCGGCTCGGGGCGCGCCACGGGTGACCATCGCCACGCGCGCGACGGGCGGGAGGGCCGCCGCGCCCGCCCTAGAGTGGCGGTGTGCTTCTGCTCCTGCCGCCCTCCGAGGGAAAGTCCGTGCCCGACGACGGCGCTCCCCTCGACCTCACGTCCCTCAGCTCGCCGCAGCTCACCCGGCACCGCAAGGCCGTGCTCAAGGCGCTCGTCGCCGCGAGCAGGCGACGTGACGCGCTCGAGGTCCTGGGCGTGAGCAGCGGTCTCGCCGACGAGGTGGCGCGCAACGTGTCGCTCGCCACCGCACCGACCGCTCCCGCCGCGGAGATCTACAGCGGGGTGCTGTACGCCGCCGCCGGCCTGGCCGACCTACCGCCCGCCGCTGCGGCGCGGGCCGAGGACTCGGTGCGGATCGTGTCGGCGCTGTGGGGCGCGGTCTCCCCCGCCGACCGCATCCCCGCCTACCGGCTGTCGATGGGCACCAAGCTCCCGCCGCTCGGGGCGCTCGGCCCGTCGTGGCGCCCCCACCTCGCCGCAGCCCTGGACCCGCGGGCGACCGGCGACGTCGTGATCGACTGCCGCTCGGCGCCCTACGCGGCCGCGTGGAAGGTGCCCGCCGGGGCCGAGCACGTCGCGGTGCGGGTGCTGCGCGAGCTCGACGGCAAGCGCAGCGTGGTGTCGCACAACGCCAAGCACACGCGCGGCGTCCTCACCGGACACCTGCTGACACGCGCCGAGCCCGTGCACACGGCCGACGAGCTGCTCAAGGCCGCGTACGAGCTGGTCGGGACCGCGCTGCTCGACGCGACGCTGCTCCCCGGGGCGCGCGGTGCGGCGACGCTGGAGCTCGTCGTCTCCTGAGGTTCTCTCGAAGCCGTGCGACCTGACGGTGCCGAGCATGCTCGAGACCGGGGCGTCAGATCGCCGAGGACGAGGTTCCGCGTGGTCGAGAACGAGGTGGAGGTCGATGGGGGCCTCATGGCGACCTCGAGGTCGTTCTCGGCACCGGGCGCGCACTGGCGCGCGGGGGCTCAGGGCTCGCTCGGGCACCCGACGACGGTCAGCTCGGTCGCGCCGTCGGCCCACAGCCGCACGATGCTCACCGACCCCGGCGGAACCCGGAAGCCCGCCCAGCGCGAGGGCGGTGCCTCGATCGCCCGCCCGACGGCGGCGCGCACCTGCACCGCGTGACCCACCACGACCACGGTCCGACCAGTGCCCTGCGCGAGAAGATCCTGCAGCCCGGCCCAGACCCGGTCCCCGACGTCAGCCATCGACTCTCCGCCCGGCGCCACCTCGGTGCCCGAGACGAGCCACTGCTCGGGATGCCCGTCCCAGCGCTCGGCGATCTGGCCAGCCGTCAGTCCTTCCCACTCGCCGAAGTGGACCTCGGCGAAGCGCTCGTCGGTGCGGACGTGCAAGCCCAGTCGGCGGCTCACCGCCCGCGCGGTCTCCTGCGCACGGACCATGGGCGACGCGACGATCTCGGTCGGCTTCGGCAGGTCCGTCCAGCGGTCCCGACCGACGCGATAGATCAGGTCGGCCGCCTGGGCGGCCTGTACCCGACCCCGCGCCGTGAGCGACGGGCCAGGGACCGATGAGCCCGAGTACGCCCCCGCGACGGTGAGCGGCGTCTGGCCGTGCCGGACCAGGACGACGGTCAACGGCTCGGCACCGTCGAACCGGGCGCGGGCCCCCGAGGGGCGCGTGGGTGTGTCGAAACCAGGGCCAGCAGCGACGGCACCGGGCGCACCGCTCGCGTCGGCCGGCTCCTCGACTGCCGGGTCCGGGTCCGCCCGCCCCTGGTCGGTCACAGGTGTGGTGTCGGCCGCCGAGTAGTCGTGGGCGATCTCGCCGCGCGAGTCCATGACCTGGTTCGCGAGGGCGTCGGCATCGGAGTTGTCGGCGCGCGGCACCCACTCGTAGGTGACCTGCGACGCGGGCAGGATCAGCGCCGCCTCGGCCGCGAGCCGCCGCATGTCCTCGTGCTTGATCTTCCAGCGTCCCGACATCTGCTCGACGACGAGCTTGGAGTCCATGCGGACGACCACGCGCGCCTCGGGGTCGATCTTCCGCGCGGCGTCGAGCCCCGCGACCAGCCCGGAGTACTCGGCGACGTTGTTCGACACGACGCCGAGGTACCGAGCGCGTTCGGCCAGCACCTCGCCCGTCAGGGCGTCGCGGACGAGCGCACCGTATCCCGCAGGACCGGGGTTGCCGCGCGATCCCCCGTCCGCCTCGACGATCAACGTCCTACCCATGCCTCGTCCTCCACGTCTGCCATCGTCCTGTCGATCCGCTCGGTCGGTGTGCCCGGTCGGTCTGACCGGTCGGCCGTCCCGGGCGAACGTCGCTATCCGGACCCCGCTGAGTCACAGTTCATGGTCGGGACCCGCACCGAGCGGTCGCCTCAGTGTTCCTCGCGCGGGCTGCTGGCGTCGAACCGACGGCGGTGGAGGCACTCCCCGCAGCGGCTGGCTGCGGGGCCGCTGGCTCGCCGGGTCGCTGGCTCGCCGGGTCGCTGGCTAGCTGGTCGCTGGCTGGCTGGTCGCTGGCTGGCACCGAGATGCTGCTCGTTGTCGCTCGTGAGTGCTGCCGGGCGACAACGAGCAGCATCTCGTTCAGTCGAGGGGCTCGGTGACGAGGCGGGAGCGGGCTTCGTGGATGGTCAGGGGCGGGGCGGTGGTCGTGGTGTGGGCGGTGCCGGTGATGGGAGTCCAGGTGGCAGAGCCGGTGATCTGGAAGCGGCCGTGCCAGGTCGTGGCCAAGGTGATGGTCGCGGTCGCTTCCTGGGTGTAGACGTGCGCCACGGTGTGGTGGGGGTAGGCCTGGCCCGGGTCCGAGGTCGTCACGGGCGTGGTGCCGTCGTCGTAGTCCCAGGTGAAGCTGACCGGCGTGGCCTCGATCGTGACGGGGATACCCAGCAAGGTCGTCGTGAACGTCTGGGGTGTGGGGCTGGTATAGGTGATCGTGTCGACGTTGACCAGGGTCCAGCCGTCAGGGGGCTGGATCGTGACCGGGGACGGGGCGATCGTCAGGCGCTGGAACTCGGCCTCCGCCAGGGGCGCCAGGTCCACTGCGGCCAGGCAGTCCCCCGGATCGGCCGGGTTCTGCAGCTCCCAACCGGACAGGCCACTGATCGTGCCGTCCGGGTTGTTGACCCAGGTCTGCTTGAAGATCGGGTCCAACGCGACCTGCTCCGCATCGCACGCCACGACCAGTGCCCCCTCACGCTCCCCCGGCCCGCACGCCCCCACCTGCCCCTTGGTCGTCGGGAAGTCATCCGTGAAACAGATCGACGCGGGCATCCGTCGAAACTCCTCCGACGCTGGCGAACCATCCGCATTCCGCGGCCGATGCGCCGATCCGTCGGCGGAAACATCGATCGCATTGACGAGTACTGAGTCGTTCTGCGCCTGCCCGCTGAGCACACCGTCCTCATTGGCCCTAGCACTCGGTGCACTCACTACGAGACCGAGCGTCAACACCGTGACTGCACCGAACTGAATCGTTCTCCTCATGTCAGCCCTCCACAACGAGGGCGAGGATCTTCCACCCATCGTTCGTGTGGAGTGTGTCAATCTGAAGACGGCCCGAGCTGCCATCATCCTCAGAGATCACTTCTCCCGCTGCGCCTTCGCTGCGATGTGGCGATTGGACGTAGTCCGCGACCACCGGGTAGCCGCCGATCAAAGTATCGAGTGCGCCGACGGTCACCGACGAGAGTTCTAGTTCCGCTCCTGTGTAGGCGTATCCGTTCTCCATTGTCGTGACACTCTCGCTACGAACAGTCGTGCAGAACTCACAGGTCTCCTCCCAGGTCATGGCGTCCCACTCCGCTAAGTCGCCGGTAGCCATGACATACGGATACAGCTCCAGGAAGTACGCCGCCGCCGCAGCAGCCCCGACCTCGTCGGTACGATCCATGTCTGCCGGCCGCTCGGGCTTCACCGGCCCCGCCGGAGTCGGCGTCGGCGTGGGGATCGGCTCCTCGCTCACCACCGGTGCTGGCGACTCGATCACCGGATCAGTCGACGAACACCCCGCCACCAGGCTGGCAAGTACCGCGCCCGTCAGCACCAGCGCACCCCGACGCCGTCGTGCACCTGCAGCGGGAGCAGGATCGCTTCCCGGACCCTCCCAGCCCACGACCTGTGCGGCATGCCGTCTGCCGCGCCCGGCCAACCCCTGCGAACCCATCCCTGCCCCCTCGGTAGGTACCCGGCACAGGGCCACACCGCCCGTGCCTCCCCAGGAACCTAACGGGTCAAAGCACCCCACCGGAACCCCTCGTCCCAGGCTGTGGACAACCACCAAGATCGCCCGCCCATACTCGACAACGCATCCCAAGGGCCAGCGGCGAGCGGCGAGCGGCCAGTGCGAGCCGAACATGCGGTTACCGCCACACGACCATGCGGTTGGCGTCCCGATTCCCCCGAAAACCGACGCCAACCGCATGCTCGGCACCGACGCACCACGCGGCCCCAGACCGGACACGTCCACAAGCACGATCACGATCACGATCACGATCACGATTACCGAGTGTGCAGTTCGGGTCGTCAACACCCCCATCCCTACCGCCCGAACTACACATTCGGCGCCTCGACGACGCGCAGCACCAGGCCCCTCGGAACGGGAAACCCCGACCACGACCTTTCGCCGCTTCGACCACGACCTTGAGGCCGCCAACCGCCCCACAACGACCTCAACCTCGTTCTCGGCGACCCGCACCGGCACCGACCCCGCCCCGGCACATCGGCCCGCCCCCAGCAGACCCCCCGGAAACCACCGAGGCCCCGCCCCCGACGACGGGGACAGGGCCTCAGGCCGCAGCAGGACGGGTCAGGCGTCGAGCCGCACCAGGATGCGCGAGCACTCTTCGCAGCGCGCGACCTGCTCGGGTCCCTTGGCCTTGATCGCGGCGACGTCGGACGGGTTGAGCTCGAGGCGGCAGCCTTCGCAGCGGCGGCCGTTGAGCACGGCGGCGCCCAGACCTCCGAGCTGGTTGCGCAGGCGGTCGTAGAGGGTGACGAGCCCGGCGTCGATCCCGTCGACGGCCTTGGCGCGTGCGGCGGTGACGGTCGCGACCTCGGCGTCGACCTCGGCGAGCTGTGCGTCGCGCTCGGCCTCGACCTCGCGCTTGGCGGCGACGAGCTCGTCGTTGGCGGCGTCGAGCTTGGCGAGCGCCTCTTCGTGGGCCTCGAGGCGCTCCATGACGCCGAGCTCGATCTCCTCGAGAACTCCCTGGCGGCGGGACAGCGACTCGAGCTCACCGACGAGCGCCTGGGCGTCCTTGGCGCCGACCTGGCCGGAGTCGAGGCGGGTCTGGTCGCGCGCCGCGCGGTTGCGGACCTGCTCGACGTCGCCCTCGGCCTTGGTGAGCTCTCGCTTGAGGTCGCTCACGGCGGTGCGGGACGCGACGAGCGAGGTGCTGAGGTCGGAGATCTGCGCGTCGAGCTCCGCGATGCGGGCGATCGAGGGCAGGGAGGCGCGCTTGTGCGTGAGCTGCTGCAGGCGGGTGTCGAGTGCCTGGACCTCCAGCAGTCGTCGCTGGTCCTCGGGGGGTGCAGTGCTCACAGGATGCGTTCCTTTCGATGCAGTTGTGGGGCGCCGTGTCAGGCGCGGTGCGCGGAGCCGATCCGGGCGGTCCAGGGGTCGGTCCGGCGGACGCTCACGCGGGTATCCACCGTACCCGTATCTGCGAGCCGTTCGGTCAGGTCGGCGGCCGCGTAGCGCAGCCAGGGCCACTCGCTCGCGAAGTGCGCGACGTCGACGAGGAACGGCCCGCCCGCGGCGCCCCCCTCGAACTCGGCGCGCTCGCGCAGCTCGGACGCGGGGTGGTGGCGCAGGTCCGCGGTGACGTAGACGTCGGCGCCCGCGCAGCGGACGGCGTCGAACAGCGAGTCGCCCGAGCCGCCGACGACGGCCACGGTGCGCACGGTCGCGTCGAGGTCGCCCGCGACGCGCACTCCTTGCTCGGTCTCGGGCAGCGCGACGGCGACGCGCTCGGCGAAGGCGCGCAACGTCGTCGGCTCCTCGAGGCGGCCCACCCGTCCGATGCCGGTCTCCGCGAGGGCGACGGCGCCGTCGGGTGCGGACGGGACGAGGGGCGACCGGTCCACGAGGCCGATCGCGTCCGCGAGCGCGTCGGCGACTCCGCGCGGCGCGGCGTCGGCGTTGGTGTGCGCGACGTACAGCCCGGTCCCGGCCCGCACGAGGCGGTGCACGAGCGAGCCCTTGAACGTCGTCGCGGCGATCGAGTGCACCGGCCGCAGGAAGAGCGGGTGGTGGGTCACGATCAGGTCGGCGCCCCACTCGATCGCCTCGTCGGCGACGGTCGCGACGGGGTCGACCGCGAAGAGGATCTTGCGCACGGGCTGGGCCGGGTCCCCGGTGACGAGCCCGACGGCGTCCCACCCCTCCGCGGTCGACGGCGGGTAGAGCGCCTCGAGGGTCCGGACGACGTCGGCGAGCGTGGGGTGTGCGGTCACGGGACCAGGCTATCCGCCGCGGGCCGGCGACGACGCGCGCCGAGCGACTCCCGCGACCTACCGTGGGGGCATGGGACAGCACTACGTGCGCGCCTCCCCGACCGGGCCGCTGGGGTCTGCGGTCGGCTCGATCCTGGGCTACGAGATCACGGACGAGGCCCCCTCGGTCCACCGTGGGCTGCCCTCGCCGTGGCTGACGTTCGTCATCAGCCTCGACGGTCCTGTACCCACCGCGACGGGTCCCGGTGACGCGCCGCTGCACCGGTACTCCTCGCTCGTCGGGGGGCTGCACCTGTCCCCTGCCTACATCCATCAGCCCGCGCACCAGGAGGGTGTCCAGCTCGCGCTCGACCCGCTCGCGAGCCGCGCACTGCTGGGCGTGCCGCCCCGGGAGCTGGGCATGGTGACCGACGCCGACGACGTGCTCGGCCCTCTCTCGCGCGACCTGCGGGAGCGGGTCGGCGGGACGGCGTCGTGGGACGAGCGGCTCACGCTCGTCGCCGAGGCGTTGCGCCGCCAGGCCGCAGGCCGCGGGCCCGGCCTCGGACCGGTCCGGGTCGAGGTCGCCGAGGCGTGGCGCCACATCCTGCGCCGGGGCGGCCGGGTGTCCGTGCCCGACGTCGCCGCGCACGTCTGGCTCAGCCCTCGCCAGCTCACGTCGCTCTTCTCGGCCGAGCTCGGTCTGAGCCCCGGCGCGGCGTGCCGCCTGGTCCGGTTCGACGCGGCCAGGGACGAGGTGCGCGCGGGGTTCCTGTCGCCGTCGGGCCTGCACCTCGCGGACGTCGCGGCCCGCACCGGGTACGCCGACCACTCCCACCTGGTGCGTGACTTCCACGCGTTCGCGGGCCTGAGCCCGACGGCGTGGCTCGCCGAGGAGCGCGCAAACATCCAAGCCGGGGGCGGTGCACCGCGAGCAGGCTGAGGTCATGGACACCGACACGACACAGGCACCCCCGGCTCAGGTCTGGCCCACCCTCCAGGCGCACGACGCGTCCGGGCTGATCGACTTCCTCGTCGACGTGGTGGGCTTCCGACGCAACACGGTCATGACCGGCGACGGGGGCGTCGCGCACGCCCAGCTCGACTGGCCGCCGGGCGGCGGCATCATGCTGGGCTCGTTCAAGCCCGACGGCGAGTGGTCACGTCCGCCGGGCACGTTCGGCGGGTACGTGGTCGCCGGGGAGCCCGGCAGCGGGACCGGGATCGAGGAGATCGCGGACCGGGCGGGGCGCGCCGGCGCGGTGCTCGCTCCCCTGCGCGAGACCGACTACGGCAGCCGTGAGCTGGTGCTCGCGGACCCCGAGGGCAACCTCTGGTCGGTCGGGACGTACCGGGGCGAGCCGCGGGCCGCCTGAGCGAGAGCGCTACTTCGCCTGCGAGTAGTCGTCGACGATCGCGACCGTGAGCGGGAAGTCGACGGGGAAGTCTCCGAAGAGCAGCTTCCCGGCCTCTGCGCCCGCGGCCCGGATCTCCTCCGCGACCTGCTCGGCGAGCTCTGCGGGGGCGTGCACGATGATCTCGTCGTGCAGGAAGAAGACCATGTGCGGCTGCTCGGTGAAGGGCGCGGGGGCGCGTCCCGGCCGCGCCGCCCCGGGCATCGCGGCGAGGCGACCGCGCAGGGAGGCCATCCAGCACAGCGCCCACTCGGCGGCCGTCCCCTGCACCACGAAGTTCCGGGTGAACCGGCCCCAGGCACGGGTCTGGCTGCGGGCCCGGGACTGAGCGTCGCTCGACGCGGACTCGTCGTACGCGCTGCCCTGCGTCTCGTCCCAGCCCGATCCGGGTGGGGGCGAGCTCCGGCCGAGGCGCGTGGTGACGATCTCGCCGCGCTCGCCCGCCCGCGCAGCCTGCTCGACGAGGTCGAGAGCACGCGGGAACGCCTTCGCGAGCCGTGGGAGCATACGCCCGCTCTCGCCCGTCGTCCCGCCGTACATGGCGCCGAGCATGCCGATCTTGGCCTGGGCGCGCGTCTCGACCGCACCCGTGTCGACGATGCCCTGGTACATGTCGCCACCGCGCCCGGCCTCGGCCATGACGAGATCGCCCGAGAGGCCGGCGAGCACCCGGGGTTCGAGCTGTGCGGCGTCGGCGACGACGAGCTTCCACCCGGGGTCCGCGACCACGGCCGAGCGGACCTGGTGCGGGAGCTGGAGGGCTCCCCCGCCGTTGGCGGCCCAGCGTCCGGTCACGACTCCTCCGACGACGTACTCGGGCCGGAAGCGGCCGTCCCGCACCCAGGTGTCGAGCCAGTTCCAGCCGTTGGCGGTCAGGAGGCGGCTGAGCTTCTTGTACTCGAGGAGCGGCGCGACGACGGGGTGGTCGACGCGTTCGAGGTCCCACTTGCGCGTCGACCTCACGCCGACGCCCGCGTACTCGAGGGCCTTGAGGAGCTCGGGGGCCGAGTCGGGGTTCAGGGCGGGCGCGTCGAGCGCCGCACGCACGTGCTCGGCCAGGGCCTCGAGCCGCGCGGGCCGCAGTCCGAGCGGCGGCCGCGCACCCAGGATGCCGGTGAGCATCGCGTCGTGCAGGTCCTCGCGCCACGGCAGTCCGGCGTGGCTCATCTCGGCGGCCACGAGCGCGCCCGCGGACTCGGCCGCGATCAGCAGGCGAAGCCGTCCCGGGCCCGACGACGTCGCGACGGCCTCGAGCTGTCGGCGCAGCTCCTCCACCGGGTCGGGTGGGGCGACGGCCCGCCGGTCACCGAGGTCGAAGAGGGCGTCCGGGCGTTCGATCCCCGGGACGGGGGCCGTGGGGACCGGCTGCATGTCGTCCCAGGCGTCCCGCGGGGCCCGCGCCAGGGGCGTGCTCGTCGTGAGGACCGACCGCCGCAGGACGGCCCGGGTCAGGCGCAGGTCGTGCGCGCGCTCGACGCGCAGGCCCGCTGCGAGGGCGGCCGGGTACCAGAGGTTGGTGTCGTCCCACACCCAGCGGGTCGTGGGCGTCGCGGCCGGGGGCGCGCCGGGGGTGGCCGTGTCCACCGCGGGGCTCGGGGGGTCGGGCTGCTCGAGGACGGCACCTGGCCAGGTCGTGCGGCGCGGGGCGGGGCGCTGCCGGCCGCCGCGGGGGTCGAGGTCCTCGACGTCGACGACGCCCGGGTCTGCGGACGACGTGCGGAGCGGGACCGAGTACACGACCCAGAGTCTGCCGCGAGGGTCTGACATCCGGGGTTCCCGCTGCCCGCCTGCAGTGGCCACCGATACGCGCCGTCACGATCACAGATATTGTCGGCAATTCCTGAACGACGGAACCAGAAATCCGCCCGCCGAATGAGAGCATTCTCCTTTGCACCTCCGGAGCCGGTAGATGAAAGACATCCGGCCGCCGACCAGAAGTCGGCGACCGGACGCCTTTCCAGCCGGACGAGGCGTCAGTCCGCGTCGACCTCGAACAGGCTCCGACCGTTGAGCGGCTGCACCGGGCGGCTGTTCTCCGGGTGCACCGCGGTGAAGGCGGCGAGCTGGGACTTCGAGATCGTCCGAGGACGTTCGTAGACGTTCCAGAGCACCCCCTCGCTGCACGGCGGCGTGGTGAGCGACCCGTCGTAGCGGATCAGGTCCGACCACCCGGGCACCAGGTGCGCAGGGTTGATCTCGACAGGCCGGGGCGCGACCGACGAGGTCGCGGTCGCAGCCGACGGGATCGCGTCGAAGAATCCGGCGAGCGCCGCGTTCTCCCGGCCGAGCTCGAGCAGCACCCCGAGCACCGCGAGCCTGCCCTCGGCGCTCTGGTGCACCAGGTGGAGCTCCATCGCGGCCGGCTCGCCGTCGATCATGTGCTCGCTCGGGGTGTGCAGGTGGAACTGCCGGAGCTCGAAGCGGGTGCCGTCGAGCGTGATGGCGTTGGAGCCGACCGTGGTCAGGTCGCCCTGGATGGTCTCCCCGGTGTCGCGGACCGTGAACGCGGCCCGCTCGTAGTCGAGCACGGGCGCCTTGACCTTGCGGCTCTCCGTGAGGGAGCGCAGCGGGATGTCTACCGGTGACTGCCTGCTCGTCGGCGTCGACGCGCACGTCGAGGCGATCTCGCCCCAGTGCTCAGGGCCGGCACCCCCTTCGTAGGACCATCCTCCGCCGGGTGGCGCGAGCTCGAGCGCGCCCGCCGGGATGCTCGCCGGGGCGAGCGCCGCGGTGCTCGTGGGTGCGCTCGCGGGCGCCGCCCACGCGGACACGCCGCCGGTCAGGGCGAGCGCCGCGGCAGTCAAGGGAACGTAGAAAGCTGCGTACTTCGTCATACGGAACTCCGATCACAGGTATCGGTCGCACATGGCGGAAGAATCGACGGTGTGCCGAATCCTTCCGGCCGGATACGTCTTCCCCCGTCCGGCCCGCAGGACACTATGCGCACAATTCGCCGACCATTGAGCCACAAACAGAACATCGACACCTCGGACACATCATCTTCACAACGCCTGGGGCAACGAAGAATGCACTTCAGAGCACCGAAAACTCCGTGACGAAAATGACCAGAACTCTGCGAGGTGCGGATACGCCACGCCCACCCGTACAAGTCGCGGCGCTGCGCTACGCGTCCGCGAGCGCCTCCGCCCGTCCGAGCACGAAGCGTGCCCGGAGGAGCGTCGCGGTCGTCGTGCTGGTCGTCAGCGCCTCGATCGTGCGTCCCACGGTCACCATCCCGAGGTCGTGGGCGAGCCGCGCACGGTCGTCGAGCACGCTCTGCTGGTGCGCGGTGAGCCTGCGGCGTCCGGTCGCGCCGAGGGAGTCCACGACGTCGCGTGCGGGCTCGCACACGCGGGTCACCGGACCGCGCGGCTGCGGTTCGGCCACGTGGACCGCCGCGCCGCGGTGCAGGGCGGCGATCCGCGCCCGCAGCCGGCGCAACGCCGTCCAGCTCACCGCACGGAACGCCGGGGACATCGACGGGGAGAAGAGCTCGACGCTCCCCTGTCCGGTCCGTAGGAACACTCCGACAGGCTCCTCCGACCCCTTCGAGGCGTCGCGCTCGACGAGGACCGCGACCACCTGCTTGCGCGACGCCACGACCGAGAGCAAGGCCTCGATGCTGCGCTCGTGCTCGACGCCGACGCGCAGGACGTGCGTGACGCCGTCGGCGGACGTGACCGGCCAGGTGACGTCGCGGCGGACCTCGTCGACCCCGACAGCCCCGGTCTCGCGCACCATGACGAGGCGGACGCGGCGCCGAGCCCGGCCGAACCCGACCGTCCCGGCGGTCACCCCGTCCAGGTGCTGCGCGATCTCCCGCAGCTCGGCGACGTCGAAGCCCCCGCCGGGGACGAGGCTCGTGCGCGAGGTCGTGCTGATCGACCCGTCCGGCCGCGTCTCGGCGTCGGCGAGCTCGAACGGACCTGCGCACACCGCGGTGACCGACGCCTTCCAGAGCAGCGGCAGGTCGACGTCCCGGCGGAAGGTCGGGTCCGCGCCAGATGGCCGCGCGACCGTCGCGGTCCGCAACGTCCCGTGGCGTGCGTCCCAGGCCGTGAGCGTCAGGCCGCGGGCACCGCTGGGTGCCTGCCACCACCGCACGCCGAGCGGCACCAGGCGACCGGGGAGCTCGTCGCCGGGTTCAGCGTCGGCGGACCTGCGCACTGGTGCCCCCACCAGGTCGGGCAGGGCTCCAACGGGTGCGTCCCGCAACGCCGCCGCGAGCGCCCACGCCTCGGCGAGGGCGCCGAGCGCGTCGGACTCGCTCACGTCGTCGTCGCGCGACGCGAGGCCGTCGACGAGTCCCGCCGCGACGAGCAGCAGCCGGTGGAGCAGCAGCAGGCCCACGAGCCGCGCGCGGGCAGCGGCGCCCCGCAGCCCGTCGGCCGCGTCGGCGCCGAGGTGGGACAGCCCGGCGTCGACCACGTGCCCGACGACGGCGCTCGCCTCCTCGATCCCCGCACGCTGGGCCGTGGTCAGCTCGCCCGAGCGTTCGGCCTCGATCTCACGGGTCCACGGCCACGACCTGCCCTCGTGGGCGAAGACCCGGACGACTGCCTCGAGCCGTGCTGCGGCCTGCTCGCCGGCCGAGCGTGCACCGGCGACGACCATGCCCGCGAACCCCGCGGGGGCCACGAAGACGACCTGGGTCGGGGTGCCGGTGCCGTCCGTCCACGTGATCGTGAGCCGCGCACCGTCGGCCGCGACCTCGCACGCGGCGGGCGCGCCCGGACCGTCCTGCCCGAGCCCGGCGAGCAGCGCGGCCGGGAGCCGTTCGACGACCCGTCGCAGCGCGGGCCTGCCCGCAGCCCGGCACACGGCGACGGGTTCGAGCGCGAGGAGGTCGGCCAGGGCGTCCGGGGCGGTCGCACGGTCGCACGCGCCTCGGTCCGCGGCGACGCCCTCGTCGAGCGTGGTCGGCGCCGGTTTGGCGGGCTCCCGCGGGCCGCCGGGCTCGCGTTCGCGGGCCCACAGGCACGCCGCGACCACGTGCTGGCACACGCCCGCCGTCGGGCACGAGCACGACGCCGCCACCGGACCCTTGGGCCCGAGCCGCACCACCGCGCTCCCGCACGCGACCACGACCTCGGCCGCGGACTCCGACGTGAGCGACACGTCGCCCGCCGCGAGGTCCTTGCGGGCGCGACGCAGCAGACCGGCGTTGGCGAGCGCGACGAGCGCGGCGTCGTCGTATCCCGCGAAGACCGCGAGCCAGTCCGGCGTCATACGAGCACCTCCCCGAGCCACTCGGCGAACCGGTCGGGCGTGAGGGCCGCGACGTGCATGCCGCACTCGGCGAGGCGGCGGGCCGTCCCGTGGTCGTAGACGGGCTCCGCGGCCTCGTCGAGCGCCGCCAGCCCCAGCATTCGGACACCGGACTCCGCGAGCCGCCGCACGCCCGCGAGGAGCTGGGTGACCGAGCCGCCCTCCTCGAAGTCGCTCACGAGCACCACGACCGTGCGGCTCGGGTTCGTGACCTGCTGCTCGGCGTAGCGCACCGCCTTGGCGATGTCGGTGCCACCGCCCAGCTGTGCCGTCAGCAGGACCGCGACCGGGTCGTGCGCGAGGTGCGAGAGGTCGACCACGTTGGTGTCGAAGACCGCGAGCCTGACGGTGATCCCCGGCAGCGCCGACATGATCCCGGCGCACACCGCGCTGTAGAGCAGCGAGGCCGCCATGGAGCCCGACTGGTCGACGAGCAGCACGACCTCCCAGGTGAGCGTGCGGCGCGCCCTCGACACGAACCGCACGTCCTGCACGATCAGTCGCCCGGACTCCGGGTCGTAGCGCGAGAGGTTGGCCGCCAGGGTGCGCTTGCCGTCGAAGTTCTGGCTGACCTTGTGCACCGAGCGGCGTGACCTGTCCTTGCGGCCGGTGAGCGCGGTCGCGAACTGCGGGCGCAGCCGTCGCACGATGTCCTCCACGACGCGCGCGATGACCGTGCGGAGCCCGGCGGCGGCGCGCTCGTCGAGGCGTCCGCGCACCTGCAGGAGAGCGGTCGCGAGCTCCCGGCTGGGCTCGAGGGCCTCGGCCGCGTCCGGGTCGGCGAGCAGGTCCGTGAGCTGGTACCGGCTCACGGCGTCGACCTGCATGCGCTCGAACGTCTCGCGCGGGAAGAGCGTGCGAGCCTGGCCGAGCCAGTCGAGAGCCTTGAGCGCCGACGGGTCGAGGCTCCCGCCGGCGCGCCCGCCCGGCCCCTTGCCCAGGCGGTGCCCGCGCTCGACGTACTCGCGGTCGTACAGGTACTGCAGCGCGCGCTCGACACCGGTGTCGGCCGGGTCCTGCGGGAGCTCCTGGGCGGCGTAGCGGCCCAGGACGAGCCGCCAGCGGCGCGCGGCCTCGAGCTCTTCGGCGGTCGCCCCTGGACGGGCGGTCGGGACGGTCACGGCAGGTTCTCCTGGTCGGACGGAGGGTTGGCAGGGGTGCGCTGCGACGTGCTGACGACCCACGCGCCGAGCCCGTCGCGCGCGAGCATCGCGGAGAGCTCGCGTTCGAGCGCGAGCCCGGCGTGGAGGTCCTGCTCGGTCGCGGCCAGGTGCACGTCGATCCGCTCGGCCCGGGAGCCCGTGCGTGTCGCGACCTGCTGCGCGAGCCGGTGCGTCTCAGCCGGCTTGAGCCACGTGAACGCACGGCGCAGGTCCGGCAGGACGGCCAGGAACGCGTCCCCGTCGAGGTCACGGAGGCCGGTGTGGACGGCGTCGAAGAGCTCGGGGGTGTGCAGCAGGAGGTCGGGGGCGACGCGCAGCAGACCGCCCAGGAAGCGGACGGCGGCGACCGGGTCCGCGCCCGGGCTGAGCTGGGCACGCACCTCCGCGACCAGGACGTCGTCGTCGAGGGCGTCGTCGGTTGCGGCGAGCGCCACGAGGGCACCTCGGACGCCGGGGGCCGCGCTGCGGTCTCCGCGGAGCCGGGCGAGCTCGCGGAGCACGGGTTCCGCTCGGTCCGTCGCGGGTGCGGCACCACTCGTGGGGCGCGCGGCCCTGCGGGGGTCCGCTCCGTCGTCGGGACCGGGTGCGCGTGCGGCGCGCCCCGCCTCCCGCAGGAGGTCGCGCAGGGCGACGAGCGTCCCGACGGCGGCAGGCTCCGCGTCCGCGTCGACCGCACCGAGGCCCGGGACGAGGTAGGCGACGGTGGCGAGGCCGTGGTCGAGCAGGTCCAGGAGGTCGTCTGCGTGGTCCTCCAGGCCCAGCTCGACGCGAGCGTCCCACAGGTCCACGAGGCGGTGCAGCCCGCCCACGACGGACTCGAGCGAGGGGTCGACGTCGAGCGTCGAGCGCAGGAGCGCGACCAGGCGGTCGAGATGCTCCGACAGTCCCGCGACGACGGCCTGGGCCACGAGGCGGGCCACACCGAGCGCCGAGCGCCCCGTCGTCGCGAGCTCGTGCTCGAGGCGGTGGAGGCGGTGCACCGCGACGGCCTCGAGCGTCGCACCCTGGTGCGAGAGCTCGACCAACGACGCCTCGACGAGGGGCGTCCAGGCGTACTCCCACTCCTCGATCAGGAGCCCCAGGCCGCGCCCCGCGACGTGGTCGGGCCCCGAGACCTGGCGTGCGAACCCGCTGCCGACGAAGTCCATGAGCGCCAGGAAGGCCCGGCGCTCCCGGTGGCGCGGCGTGCGGCGCGCGTCGAGACGCGTGCGACGCGGCGTCGAGTCCGTCACCACGAGACGCAGGTCCTCGGCCCGCTCCCTCGCGCGCTGCACGAGCGGCGGCGACGCGGTCCCGGGCGGCACCTCGCCGAGCGCGCGCCCGCCGAACACCTCGGCGACCGCCTGCCCGAGCGGGCGTCCGATACCCACGTCGAGCCCGCCGTCGTCCTTGACGAAGCACGACGTGAGCGCGTCGAGGAGGTCCGTCCGCCCCGGCCACGGGCGCTCGCGCAGGTCCGCGAGACGGGTCGCCTGCTCGGCCGCCGACGCGATCTCGGCCAGGCTCACCTGCGCCCCGCGCGCGGTCGCGGCCGCGGCGACGTCCACGAGCAGAGACGTGCCCAGCGCGCTCGGCCCACCCGGCTCCCGGTGCGCGGCCCAGAGCCGCTCGTAGAAGCCGGGCGACGGCATGCCCGCCCCGTAGCCCCGCAGCCCGTCGAGCCGCTCGTGGTCGTAGCGGATGAGCCAGGCGTCGGCCGACGTCGGCGGGCCGTAGCCCCCGGCGGGACGGCGGCTCAGGACCGCCTCGCCCTCGGGAGCGCCCGTGAGCGCCTCGACGAGCGCGAGCGTGTGGAACGCGCCGGTCACCACGACCACGGGCCCCTCGACCCGGGCCCGGTGCTCGGCGACCCGGGCCGACATGAGGGCCTCGCGCGCGAGCGACCCGTCGGCGTCGAGCACCTCCTCCTCGTAGTCGAGACGTGCGAGACCTGCCCACGCGAACACGTCGTCGAACAGCTCACGCCAGTCCGCGAGTCGCTCGCTCGTGCGTGCCTCGAAGAGGTGGTCCCACACCTCGTCGTGGTCGCGGCACCCCAGCCGCTCGGCGACCGCGGCGATCGTCCGCGAGTGCGCGAGGTTGCGCTCGGACTGGAGCGTGCGGGCGAACGCGTCGTCGCCTGCTCCCTCCGTGCCGTCGTCGGGTGCGACTCCTCCGGCCACCTCGCCGGACCGGTCGCCGGTCGCGCGCGCGCCCCACGACCGGTCGACGAACGCGACCTCCGCGCCCAGCCGGGCCCCGGTGCGCAGAGCCACCCACTCGGGCGAGAACTCGGCGAGCGGGTAGAAGCCCGCGCCGCCGCCCTCGGTCCCCAGGCTCAGGACCGCGACGGGCGGACGTGTGCGCGGGTCGAGCAGCGCGGGCAGGAGCCGCCCGTACTCCTCGGGCCCCTCGACGAGCACGACGGCGGGCCGCACCTCCTCGACGAGCGCCCCGACCGCGAGCGCGCACGCCGGGCTGTGGTGGCGGACCGGCGCGAGGTAGATCCCGTCGGCCCGCAGGCGTTGGACCGCGGCGGCGGCGGCCTGCATGCGCTCGGGCGCACGACCCCACGCGGCTCGCGCCGGCGCCTGCGCTACTGCCACAGGGACTCCGCCGCGGAGAGGAAGGACTTCCAGCGCGGGTCACGTCGGGCCCGTTCGCGCACCACGTTGTCGACGTAGTGCCGCAGCCGCCGGGCGTCCTCCTCGTCGCCCTTGGAGGCCACGCCCGCGAGCTGGCGCGCGACCTCGGCCGGGGTCACGGTGCCGTCGCCCAGGTAGCGGGCCTCGAGCGACGCGGCGACCGCGACGTTCACGGCCTCGGCCGTCGACATGACGGTCTCGGGACGCTTGACGGGCGCACCGTTGCTCGTGGCCCCGGTCCGTAGGTCCTGGAACGCCGTGACGAGCACGTCCAGGACGTCTCGCGCGAGCGGCGGGCGCTCGCCCGCCGGGCCCAGCTCGGCCGTGAGCTGGGCCTCGATGAGGTCGATCTCGAACTGGCGGTCCGTGAGGGGCTTGATCGTCTCGAAGTTGAACCGTCGCTTGAGCGCCGCCGACATCTCGTGGACTCCCCGGTCCTTGAGGTTCGCGGTCGCGAGCACGTTGAACCCGGGGCGGGCCGAGACCCGCGCCTCGCTGCCGAGCTCGGGGATCATGAGCTGCTTCTCGGAGAGGATCGAGACGAGGGTGTCCTGGATCTCGGGCGCGCAGCGCGTGATCTCCTCGAACCGGACGACCTTCCCGGCGCTCATGGCCTGCTGGACGGCCGACGGGACGAGCGAGCGCTCGCTGGGTCCCTCGGCGATGAGCAGCGCGTAGTTCCACGAGTAGCGGACGTGGTCCTCGGTCGTGCCCGCGGTGCCCTGGACCGTGAGGTTCGACGTCCCGCTCACGGCGGCCGCGAGCAGCTCGGACAGCATCGACTTCGCGGTACCGGGCTCCCCCACGAGCATGAGTCCCTGGCGGCCGAGCAAGGACACGACGGCTCGGTCCACGAGCGGGTCGTCACCGTAGAACTTCCGTCGCACCCCGAGCTCGGCGTCGCCCACGACGAAGGCGCGCACGGCCCGTGGACTGAGCCGCCACCCGGGCGGCAGCTCGGAGCCCTTGGCCCGGTCGGCCGCCTCGAGGACCGCGAGCTCGTCCGCGAAACGCACCTCGGCGGGCGGGCGGATCTCCTGGGCAGGGCCGCGGTCGAGGACCGCTGCCTCTTCGTGGGTGCTCGCCGAGGGGGTCGGGGTGGTCACCATGCGCTCTTCTTCTCCCAGGCGGCGTCGAAGCTGCCACCGGCAGCGACGGTCAGGTAGTCGCGGTAGGACTCCGCGACGAGGACGGGCGGCAGGTCCGCGAGGCGCGCCTCGGCGCTCTGCCCGTAGGCCCGGGTCGAGCGGCGGAACACGAGGTCGGTGATCGCCGCGGGGATGTTCTCCTCGGGCAGGAACGCGCCCGTGAACTCGATGACCGCGGTGATCCCGACGCTCGGGTACGCCTTCTCGTAGCCCGAGAACCAGCCGCCGTCCTCGGCCTGGCTGCGCGCGTAGCCGAGCTTCGTCGCCCGCCCGCGGACCGTGAAGCTGTCCGTGAGCCAGCCCTTGCGGTCGCTGATCGCGGTCGCGCTGCGGTCCGTCACGGGCACCGTCACCTGGAGCTGGTCGAACAGCGGCCGGATCTCGTAGTCGGCGAGGTGCTCGCGCCACCGACCGGCCTGGTCGGCGCCGAGCAGCACGCCGTGCGCGACCGAGACCGTCGCGCCCTGCGCGAGGGTCACGTCCTCGTCGTCGACGTCGATGAGCGCTCCGGCATCGCCCGGTCGGAACGCCCGCTGGTCCGGACCGGGGTTCTCGAGCCACACGAGCCCGGCCGCGAGCCGGGACATGACGGGGTGCCCGGCCACGAACTCGAGCCAGTCGGCGACGGGCCACTCGCGCCCCGTGCACATGGCCTCGTAGAGGCGCTGAGTCTGGAGCGCGACGACGGCCTTGAGCTCCTTGCGGCTCGTCGAGAGCAGCGACTTGGCGGCCTTGACCTGGTCGGGGTCGTCGTCCGCGCGGGGCGCGGGCAAGGCCTTGACGACCTTGCCCGCGTCGTTGGTGAGCTCGAGCGTGAACGTGGGCGTGATGCGCCCCGTGTACTCGCGTGACCCGAGGTCGAGGTGCAGGATGCCGTCGTCCTCGAAGCCCGCGGTCTGCACCGTACGGTCGGCGAGCTCCTCGGCGGACCAGCCCCGTCGTTCGGCCAGGTCCTCGGCGAGCTGCTGCGCGGCCGCCTGCACCGTGGCCTGGCGGTGACGCCGCGCCACGGACAGCAGGAGCTGGATCGACGCGGGATCGCCGTTGGCCGCGAGCGCCCGCACGAGGGCCTCGATCTGTGCACGGCGCGTGATGTGCGTCTTGAGGTACTGCTGCACGGCACGCGTCAGGTCGGCGCCGGGCATGCCGACGGTCAGCGCGAGCAGCCCCTTGTCGGCGATGGCCGACCCGAGGTAGTTCGCCTGGTGCTCACGGAACGCGTCCTGGTGGTGCTGGTCCACGGTCCGCGAGGCCTCGGCCTCGTAGTACTGGGGGTGCTGCTTGTACCAGTGCTGGTAGCGGTCGTACCGCTGCTGGGCCTCGCCGTCCGCGTAGGCCCGGCTCTCCTCGGCAGTCGGGCCCTGGGTGTCCTTGCCGATCCACGCGTCGAGCACGAACCGGCCGAGCGCCGCGCGGCTCTCGACGTCGAGCAGGGACTCGTAGCGCGCGATCAGGCCCAGTCCGCTGGGGTCCTTGAGCTTGACCGCGAGCACGACCCACCAGCGCACGACCTCGACGGGCACGGGCTCGCCGTCGGCGGCCCAGCAGAGCGCGGGCAGACCGTCGAGCGGGAACCAGGCCATGCTCGCGGGTGCCTTGGCCTTGAGGCCCTTGGTCGCCTCGGCGAGCAGCGTCGCGGGTGCGAGCTCGAGGGCGATGTCGTCACCGAGCGCCTCAAGAGCCCCGAGGAGCGCGGCGCGGGCCACCTCGCGACGTTCCTTGGCGAGCGCGGCTCGCAGTGCCGGGACCGCTGCCGGGTCGCCGAGGCGTTGGAGCCAGACGGCGGCCGTGACACGGATCTCGGCCTTCCCGTCGCGCAGGCCCTGCTCGGCCAGCTCGCGGGCCCCGACGTGCGACTCGAGCACCTTCTGCGCCGCGACGCGGTGCGTCTTGCCTTCGCCGAGCGCGAGCTCGGCCAACCGCGGGAGGTAGCGGTTCGGGATCGTCGGAAACCCGCCGAGGATCGTGAGCGCGACCTCGAGCCGCTCCGAACGGCTGTACGTCTGGACCGTGCCCGACGGCCGCAGCCCCAGGATCGTGTCGAGCGCGCGCGGGTGCTCGGCGAAGTAGGGCCACAGGTGCTCGGGGGCGAACGTCCCGCGAGCGAACCAGGAGTCGAACACGAGCTCGGCGACGGCCGACTCGGAGTCCTGCACACCGGCCCGCTCGACCCCGTCGGCGAGGATCCGGAGGTCGACCGCGATGTCGGTCGTCGCGTTGAGCTGGTACCAGGGGTAGCGCTGCCTGCCGCCACCGTGCGAGCGCGCGAAGCGGATGTCGTGGAGCATGGTCAGACCGTCGAGCCGGCCCCGGATCGCGGGGGCCTGGAGCTCGACGAGAACGGTGCGCGGCGGCACCTTGGTCAGGGCGCCCGAGAGGTACTGCGCGACCTGCGTGAGGTGGTCGTCGGTGATGGCCGCGAGATCCTTGACGGCTCCCCGGGCGTGCGACAGGCGCCAGCTCTGGGCCTCGGCCTTGGGGAGCGCCTCGAGCGCGGCGAGCTCGTCGCGGGCCGCAGCGAGCCTGCGGTCCACCGCGTCGCGGGCCGAGCGCACGAACGCGTCGCCGAGGGCGACCTCGGGCAGGGGCGTGAACGGCGGGACGTCGAGGGGCTCGTCGACGACGACCGTCGCGACGTCGAGGGCCATGGCCCGCTCGATCGCGTTCGACAGCAACGTGCCGCGCGCGCCCCGGCCGTCGGCCGCATGGGCGCGGCGCAGGGCGTCGATGCCGCCCTCGACCCCGACGAGGTGGGTCACGAGTCCCCCGAGCCGGCTCGCGGGCATCGTGGAGAGCAGGGGTTCGAGGAGCGCGACCTGGCGCTCGGCGGGCAGGGCCGCGAGGTTCCCGGCGGCCTCCTCGCGCACGGACTTGGCGTTGTCGGTCGCGAGCTGGGCGACGAGCCCGACGAACGCGTCCAGTGCGGCGGGCCGGGTCCGCAGGAACCGCAGGAGCTCGACCTTGCCGGTCGCGCGCAGCAGGGGTGCGACCGCGGCGACGTCGGCTGGGTGCGCGACCAGGTATTCCTCGACACCGGGCTGCACCGCGAACACCGCGAGCGGGTCGCCGTAGTAGTCCGCGGTGACGGGGCGGTCGAAGATCCCCGCCACGACGGCGGTCGGGATGCTCTCCTCGGCCACGCCGCCGTCGCGCAGGATCGCGGTCAGGAGCTCGGGGGTCCACTGGCTGCGCACGCCCGGCTTGCCGTTCTTGCCCGTGGTGCGGCGGTCGCCGCACGTCTTGGCGACGTCGGTCAGGAGGGCGGCGAACCAGGCCGGGAGCCGGTCGGAGGCCCGCGAGACGTCGGGCGAGACGGCCGCGAGCAGGCGGCCCGTGCGGACGAGCGCGTCGATCCCCACGGGCTCGGTCAGCGTGTAGAGGTTGCTGCGGGCCGTGGCGCCCTTGTTGACGTTCCAGCCGGGCACGCGCTCCTTGATGGCCTTGTCCTCGGCCTGGGTCGTGTACGTCCAGGCGCCGAGCGTCGCGGGCCGGTTGAGCAACCGGTCCACCGCGTCGTCGCCGCGCTGCGACAGCTCGGTCACGAGCTCCGGCCCGTCGCCCGTGTGGACGTAGGCGATCGCTCGGGCCGCGAGACCTTCGGTGGCCGCGTCCAGGATCTTCAGTCCGTCGACCAGCCGTGCCGAGGGCTCGGCGCGCCGCCGACCCTCTGCACGGCCGGGCGCCGTGCCGCCGCCCTCGACCGCGCCGTCGTGGTCTCCCTGGAGCCAACCCTTGATCTTGTCGAACACGCGTCCCACCGTCTCCTCCGGGCCGCCGGACCGTGTCCGGAGGCCGCCGCGCTCCGTCGGCGCGGCGTCGTCGGTCACAGTAGGAGAAGCCACCGACAGGCGTCGATGCTGCCAGTGGAGATCGGTCGGGTGAATCGGTCGGGGGACGCCCGCCGCGGCCGGTCCCCTCCCCGCCCGACGGCGCCGCGCGGCCCCGGTGGCCGGGGTCCGGCGTGGTGCTGGCTGCCTCCGACCCGTGGTCGACAGGACGCAGGCGGTGCGGCTGGCAGGGGGCGAGGGAGCCTGGCGTTCGCTCGACCTCGCACGCCCTCGCCGAGCGAGAGCTGGGGTGGGCCCGGAGGGACTCGAACCCCCGACATCCACGGTGTAAGCGTGGCGCTCTAACCAACTGAGCTACAGGCCCCAGAACAGCGGTGCACAGCCTACCGGGTCACCGGCCCTGCCTCGCACATCCGCCGCACATCGGGCATCCCGTGCCCGAGGGCGTACGGCTGCCACGGGTGGACCCGGCCAGGAACAACCGACGGGCGCACCACGGCACGAGGCCACGGCACGCCCGTCGAGAGAGCTGCGGGGTCAGAGCTCCGCGAGCGCCGCCCGGTACCCCGCGAGGTCCCGGCGCTGCCCGCGCGGGTTCACGACGGACCACCGCACGACGCCGTCGGCGTCGATCAGGAAGCTGCCGCGGATCGCGAGGCCGCGCTCGTCGTCGAACACCCCGTACTGGCGGGCGACCTCGCCGTGCGGCCAGAAGTCCGAGAGGAGGTCGAACGTGTACCCCTCCTGCGCGGCCCAGGCCTTGAGCGAGAAGACGGGGTCGCACGAGATCGCGTAGAGCGAGACGCCTGCGGTCTCGAAGTCCGCGATGTTGTCGCGGAGCTCGCACAGCTCGCTCGTGCACGTGCCCGAGAAGGCGAACGGCACGAACACCAGCAGGACGGGCCGACCGCGCAGGTCCGCGAGGTGGACCGGGGTGCCGTGCGTGTCGGTGAGCGTGAAGTCGGGGGCGAGGTCGCCCGGCCGGACCGTCAGCTCGGGGGCCTCAGCGGCCACGGCCACGCGTGCCGAGCTTGGTCGCGGACCAGTCCGGTGCGATCGCGAAGGTGCTCGTGGCGTGCAGGCCGGCCGTGGTCGCGGCCTCCTGGAGGTCGTTGTGGCCCACGTGGCCGTCGCGGCCCGCCTTGGGCGTGAAGATCCAGATGAGACCGCCGTCGTCGAGGACCGTCTGGACGTCGACGAGCATGTCGGTCAGGTCGCCGTCGTCCTCGCGCCACCAGACCACGACACCGTCGGTGACGTCTCCGTAGTCCTCGTCCACCAGCTCGGAGCCGACGAGCTCCTCGATCTCGGCGCGAAGGTCGTCGTCGACGTCCTCACCCCAACCGAACTCCTGCACCACATGGCCAGAGAGGAACCCCAGGCGTCCTGCACCCTGGGGGTCCGGCGTCGCTCCCACTTGTGTCTCTTTCCCTTCTTCGTACTGCTCGATGATCTGTGACCTGCTTGGCAAAGGTAGCCCACACCACTCCCGCGTGCCTCAGCAGAGGCGGGTGCGTCGCTCGGGCCTCTTCACCGTGCAGTTGCACCAGTGTTGCGGTGTTCGGCACTCGGCACAACGTCGGCGCGCCACGGGAGGTTCGCCGAGCGCGCGACGGACGTGCCGCCGTCGGGCCGCGTCGAGACCACGGTGACGCCCGGCGGACGGACGAGGACCCCACGCCAGAACCGCTCCTCCACGCTCTGCGCACCGGACGCACACACTCTTGTGTCGTGGAGATCACGCTCTCTTGACCCCCTTGTGGTGTGACTTCCAGGCCGCGGGGTAACAGAATGGTTCGACCACCCGAGAGTGTGGAGGCACAGTCGCCACCAGCGACTGCTACCGCCGCGCAGGAGTGGCTGGAGGTGAGCGGGCACGGTGTACCGCGCCGTGATTCAATCCGAATACCGCTCCGAACAAGATATGAGGTTGCTGGTGGCTTCGTTTGACGAGACCGGACCGCTGATCAACGGTCTGCTCAGCCAAGTACCGGACATCGACCCCGCTGAGACGAGCGAGTGGGTCGAGTCCCTGGACGGACTGATCGACGACCGTGGCGGCCCCCGCGCCCGCTACGTCCTGCTCAACATGCTCAAGCGAGCACGCGAGCGCAACGTGGCGATCCCGACGTCGGTGAACACCCCTTACGTCAACACCATCGGTGTGCACGAAGAGCCGTACTTCCCCGGCGACGAGGCCATGGAGCGCCGCTACCGCAGCTGGAACCGGTGGAACGCGGCCGTCATGGTCACGCGCGCGCAGCGCCCCGGGATCGGGGTCGGCGGGCACATCTCGTCCTACGCGTCCGTCGCGACGCTGTACGAGGTGGGCCTGAACCACTTCTTCCGCGGCAAGGACCACCCGGGCGGCGGTGACCAGGTCTACTTCCAGGGTCACGCGAGCCCCGGCGTCTACGCCCGCGCGTTCCTCGAGGGCCGCCTCTCGGCGGACCAGCTCGACGGGTTCCGCCAGGAGAAGTCGCACGCGGGCGGCGGCCTGCCGTCCTACCCGCACCCGCGCCTCATGCCGGACTTCTGGGAGTTCCCCACGGTCTCCATGGGTCTCGGCCCGGCCTCGGCCATCTACCAGGCGTGGACCAACCGCTACCTGCACAACCGCGGGATCAAGGACACGAGCCAGCAGAACGTCTGGGCCTTCCTCGGTGACGGCGAGATGGACGAGCCGGAGAGCCGCGGCATGCTGCAGCTCGCCGCGCAGCAGGGCCTGGACAACCTGAACTTCGTGGTCAACTGCAACCTGCAGCGCCTCGACGGCCCGGTCCGCGGCAACGGCAAGATCATCCAGGAGCTCGAGGCGCAGTTCCGCGGCGCCGGCTGGAACGTCATCAAGGTCATCTGGGGCCGTGAGTGGGACACCCTGCTCAACGCCGACAAGGACCGTGCGCTCGTCAACCTGATGAACGTCACGCCCGACGGCGACTACCAGACGTACCGTGCCGAGAGCGGCGCGTTCATCCGCGAGCACTTCTTCGGGCGCGACCCGCGCACCAAGCAGCTCGTCGAGAACATGTCGGACGACGACATCTGGGCCCTCAAGCGTGGCGGCCACGACTACCGCAAGCTCTACGCGGCGTACGCGGCGGCCACGGCCCACACGGGCCAGCCGACGGTCATCCTGGCGCACACGGTCAAGGGCTACGGCCTGGGCTCGGGCTTCGCCGGGCGCAACTCGACGCACCAGATGAAGAAGGTCGGCCTGGCGGACCTCAAGACGCTGCGCGACTCGCTGCGCATCCCGATCACGGACGAGGAGCTCGACGCCAACCCGTACGAGCCCCCGTACTACCACCCGGGTGCCGACGCGCCGGAGATCCAGTACATGCAGGAGCGTCGCCGCCAGCTCGGCGGGTACGTGCCCGAGCGTCGTGCGGCGCCGGCCCCGGTCACGCTGCCGGGCGACAAGACGTACGAGATCCTCAAGAAGGGCTCGGGCAACCAGGAGATCGCCTCCACCATGGCGTTCGTCCGTCTGCTCAAGGACCTCATCAAGGACAAGGAGATCGGCAAGCGCATCGTGCCGATCATCCCGGACGAGGCCCGGACCTTCGGTCTGGACTCGATCTTCCCGTCCGCGAAGATCTTCAACACGCAGGGCCAGAACTACCTCGCCGTGGACCGCGAGCTCATGCTGAGCTACAAGGAGTCCGAGGCCGGGCAGATCATGCACACCGGCATCAACGAGGCCGGTTCCGCGGCCGCGTTCCAGTCGGTCGGCACCTCGTACGCCACGCAGGGCGAGGTGATGATCCCGTTCTACATCTTCTACTCGATGTTCGGGTTCCAGCGCACGGGCGACCAGTTCTGGGCCGCGGGCGACCAGCTCACGCGCGGTTTCATCATCGGTGCGACGGCCGGGCGCACGACGCTCACCGGTGAGGGCCTGCAGCACGCGGACGGTCACTCGCCGCTGCTCGCGGGCACCAACTCGGCGATCGTCCAGTACGACCCGATCTACGGCTACGAGATCCGCCACATCGTGCGCGACGGCATCGAGCGCATGTACGGGCCGGGCAAGGACGGTCACGGCGAGGACGGGCGCGACCAGAACGTCATGTACTACCTGACGGTCTACAACGAGCCCATGCAGCAGCCGGTCGAGCCGGAGGACGTCGACGTCGAGGGCATCCTGCGCGGCATCCACCGCATCAAGGTGTCCGAGGCCTCGGGCCCCAAGGCGCAGATCCTCGCCTCGGGCGTGGGCGTGCCGTGGGCGCTGGAGGCGCAGGAGCTCCTCGAGAAGGACTGGGGCGTCTCCGCGGACGTCTGGAGCGTCACGAGCTGGAACGAGCTGCGCCGCGACGGCCTGGCCGCCGAGCAGGACGCGTTCCTCAACCCGGCCGCGACGCCGCGCGTGCCGTACCTGACGGCCAAGCTCCAGGGCGTCGAGGGTCCGTTCGTCGCGACGAGCGACTACGACCACCTCGTCCCCGACCAGGTCCGCCAGTGGATCCCGGGCGACTACGCGGTGCTCGGTGCGGACGGCTTCGGCTTCTCCGACACGCGTGCCGCTGCCCGTCGCCACTTCAAGATCGACGGCCCCTCGGTCGTGGTCCGGGTGCTCCAGCAGCTCGCGAAGCAGGGCAAGGTCCCCGCGGAGGCCTCGGCCCAGGCGATCGAGAAGTACCGTCTGATGGACGTCACGGCCGGCACGTCCGGCAACGCGGGCGGCGACTCCTGATCGTCCCCCGCCCGTAGTGCCCGACGGCGCCGCTCACCTCACGAGGTGAGCGGCGCCGTCGGCGTTCGTGGGCTACGTGCCCGAGCGGTGCTGCTCTGCCTGCGCGATCGCGAGCGTGAGCTCGGACTGGAGCGGCGCGACGAGCGCCGCGTCCGGGTGCATCGCGAGCGACGCCAGGTGGTGCTTGGCCTCGAAGATGCGGTCGGCCTCGATCGCCGCCAGGACGAGCTGGCGGCCCGCAGCCGGCGTGTGCTCCTTGGCCCGCCAGTGGCCCACCCCGAGCCCCAGCGCCTCGACCGGCAGACCCGCCTCGCGCAGGATCTCCATGCTCTCGGCGAGCGCCAGACCCGACGGGTCACGCTCGGCGGCCGTCGCGAAGCGGCGCAGCGCAGCCTCCTGGTCGTCCTCGAGCGAGAGCCGCCCCAGCTCGACGAGCGGATACCACCCGCGCGGGTGGCCCGCGAGCTCTTCCGCGAGCGCCCAGACCGCGAGGTCGGCGGCGCGCTGCTTCTCGCTCTCGTCGGCCGGGGCGGCGAGCGGGTCGGCCGAGACGTGCGACTCGGCCGCACGGCGTCGGACGATCTCGGCGAGGGCCTGGAAGGCCCGCTCGTCGTTGGGGTCGTCGACGAGCATCGCGCGCAGGGCGTCCTCGTGCACCGTGTCGCCGCGGCGTTCGGCGCTGGTCGGACGGCGCGCGCCCACCTTCGACGCCGAGGACGGGCGTCGCATGAGCTGTCGGAGTCGGGGCATCAAGGCCATGGATCGACACTAGCGGCTCCGGTGCGCCTCGCCCCCGGAAGGTCACACAGCGCGGGTCCAGGTTTTGTGGACTCCCCACAACCACGCCGTATGCTCGGGGCGTGCCGATCACGGGGAACACCGACAACCTGCAGCGACTTCGGGACGGTAGCGGCATGCTCGCCGCCGCCGCCCTGCGGCGACTCGACGAAGACCTTCCCTGGTACCGGGCCCTGCCCGCGGAGGACCGCTCGTACGTCGGGCTGGTCGCGCAGTCCGGCATCACCGCGTTCGTGACCTGGTACGCGAACCCGGCCTCCCCGCCGCACGGCGTCAGCGAGATCTTCGCCGCGGCCCCCTCCGAGCTGACCCGGTCCATCTCGCTCCAGCACACCCTCCAGCTCGTGCGGATCGTCGTCGAGGTCGTCGAGGCGTACTCCGACCGCCTCGCGATCCCCGGTGGCGAGCGCGACCTGCGCGAGGCCGTGCTGCGCTACTCGCGCGAGGTCGCGTTCTCGGCCGCGGAGGTCTACGCGCGTGCGGCCGAGGTCCGCGGTGCGTGGGACGCCCGCCTCGAGGCCCTCATCGTGGACGCGCTCATCCGCGGCGACGGCGACGACTCGCTGCGCTCGCGCGTCTCGGCCCTCGGCTGGGGCGGCCAGGGATCCACGCTGGTCATGGTGGGCACCGCGACGTCGGCGCTCGACGACCTGCGCACTGCCGAGCTGCGCCGCGCGACCCGGCGTGCTGCCGGCGACGCGCTCGTGGGCATCCACGGCGACCGCCTCGTCCTGGTCCTCGGCGGGCCGGGCGACCTGCAGGCCGCGGCCGCGTCGCTGCTGCCCCGCTTCGGGCCGGGACCGGTCGTGATCGGCCCCACGGTCCCCTCGCTCGACGACGCCGCCCGTTCGGCCCAGGCCGCGCTCGCGGGCCTGGCCGCCGCCCCCGCGTGGCCCCAGGCCCCGCGCCCGGTCCTCGCCGACGACCTGCTGCCCGAGCGCGTCCTGACGGGCGACACCACGGCCCGCCGCACCCTCGTGGTCCAGGCGTACCGCCCGCTCCTGGAGAGCACGGGTGCGATCCTCGAGACCTTGTCGGCCTACCTCGGCACGGGCCGGTCCCTCGAGGCGGCCTCGCGCAGCCTGTACGTGCACCCCAACACGGTCCGCTACCGCCTGCGCAAGGTCGCCGAGATCACGGGCTGGGACCCGCTCGACGCGCGCGAGTCGTTCGTGCTGCAGGTCGCGCTCGCGCTCGGCCAGCTCTCGTCGGGGCCTTCGGGTCGTTGAGAGCCGTGGGGCACCTGGTCCGACAGCCCGGCGTGGACCACGCCATCCCGCGCCTCTTGTAGGTTCGGCACAAACGGCCCGGACAAGGTTGGTGCGCGTCGTGACGTCACGCCGGGTGACCGGGTTGACACAGTTGACGGGTGCTAGCCGTCTTGTGCCCTGGACAGGGCTCCCAGTCCCCCGGAATGCTCGCCCCCTGGCTCGAGCTGCCCGGGGTCCCCGCGCAGCTCGACGCGTTCTCCGCCGCGTCCGGCCTCGACCTGCGTGCCCACGGCACCGAGTCGGACGCCGACACGATCCGTGACACCGCAGTGGCCCAGCCGCTCATCGTGTCCGCCTCGCTGGTCGCGCTGCGCGCGATCCTCGACGGCCGCGACACGTGCGAGGTCGTCGACGTGACCGCGGGTCACTCGGTCGGCGAGTTCGCCGCCGCTGCCGTCGCCGGGGTCTTCGAGGACGCCGCAGCGGTGGGCCTCGTGACCCAGCGCGCACGCTTCATGGCCGAAGCCGCCGCCGCGACCCCGACCGGCATGGCCGCCGTCGTGGGCGGCGACGCCGAGGAGGTCCTCGCAGCGATCGAGGCCGCAGGCCTGTGGCCCGCGAACGTCAACGGAGGCGGCCAGGTCGTCGCCGCGGGCTCGCTCGAGGGCATCGCGACCCTGGGGGCGAACCCGCCGGCCAAGGCGCGCGTCATCCCGCTCCAGGTCGCGGGTGCTTTCCACACCCCGTTCATGCAGCCCGCGCTCGACGCGTTCGCCCCGGTCGCAGCCGGGTGGGACGCCACGGACCCGCGCCTGCCGTTCCTCTCCAACGCCGACGGCGCCGCGTACGCGAGCATCTCGGGTGCGGAGTCCGGTGGCCTGTTCGGGGTCAAGGAGGACGTGCTCTCGCGCCTCACCGCTCAGATCGCGGCCCCGGTCCGTTGGGACCTGTGCCAGGAGACGCTCGCCTCGCTGGGCGTGACCGCGATCCTCGAGCTCGCCCCGGGAGGGGTCCTCACGGGCCTCGCGCGCCGCACGCTCCCCGGCGTCGAGACGGTCGCGGTCAAGTCGACCGCGGACATCGACAAGGCTCGCGACCTGATCGCGCGTCACAGCGACGCCGCGGGCACCTCGTCGGCCGCTGGACCCGAGGGCGCTGCGGACGGCGCCGCCGCCGCGGAGACCACCGCGTGAGCGCGCTGACCATCCGTCAGGCGGCGGGCGCCGAGTACTCGCGCGTCCTCGGCGTCGGCGGGGTCCGCGGCGAGAACGTCGTGACGAACGACGACCTCGCCGGACCGATCGACTCGTCCGACGAGTGGATCCGCCAGCGGACCGGCATCGTCACGCGCCGCCGCGCGGGCGCCGGGGTCGACGTGGTCGACCTGGCGGAAGCCGCGGCGCTCAAGGCGATCGCCGCCGCGGGCCTGACGGGGGCCGACATCGACGCGGTCCTGTTCGCGACCACGACCTACTTCCACCAGACCCCCGCCGCCGCGGCGGTGCTCGCGGACAGGATCGGCGCGACCCCCGCGGCCGCGTTCGACGTCTCGGCCGCGTGCGCGGGCTACGCCTACGGGATCGCGCAGGCCGACGCCCTGGTGCGCTCGGGCGCCGCGCAGCACGTCCTCGTGGTGGGGGCGGAGAAGATGAGCGACTTCGTCGACCCGACGGACCGGACCATCTCGTTCCTGCTGGGCGACGGTGCGGGCGCCGCGGTCGTCGGACCGTCGGACACCCCCGGCATCGGCCCGACGATCTGGGGCTCGGACGGCGGCAAGGCTCCCGCGATCCGCCAGACGCACGCCTGGTCGGACCTGCGGGAGCACCCCGAGCTGGGCTGGCCGACCCTGCGCCAGGACGGGCAGACCGTCTTCAAGTGGGCGGCGTTCCAGATGGCACCGATCGCCGAGAAGGCGCTCGCCGCCGCAGGCGTGACCGCGCAGGACGTCCAGGCGTTCATCCCGCACCAGGCGAACATGCGGATCATCGACCAGATGATCAAGCAGCTCGGCCTGCCCGAGTCGGTCGCGGTCGCACGCGACATCGCGGAGACGGGCAACACCTCGGCCGCCTCGATCCCGCTCGCGACCGAGCGCCTGCTCGCCGAGGGCCTCGCGAGGTCGGGAGACCTCGCGCTGCAGATCGGGTTCGGCGCGGGCCTGGTCTACGCGGCGCAGGTGATCGTCCTCCCGTAGGGGAGAATCATCCTGTCCGTCCCCCCGGCCGCGTTCCCCGCGGTCCGACCAGGAGCGGGCGACGTACGACCTTTCCACCGTTCCACAGCAAGTTCCCGGTGCCGGACGGCCCCGGCACCCATCACAAGGAGAAACCCCATGGCTTACACCGAGCAGGAAGTCCTCGCTGGTCTCGCGGAGATCGTCAGCGAAGAGACCGGCCTCCCCACGGACGCCGTCCTCGCCGAGAAGTCCTTCACGGACGACCTCGACATCGACTCGCTGTCGATGATGACGATCGTCACGCACGCCGAGGACAAGTTCGGCGTCCGCATCCCCGACGAAGAGGTCAAGAACCTCGCGACCGTCGGCGACGCCGTGTCCTTCATCACGGGCGCGCAGGCCTGATCTTCCGATCTGCGCCAGGTCCAGTGGACCTGGCCGGTGCGGGCCGGCGGTCGACGAACCGCCGGCCTGCCCGCCCCCTTCCCTTCCCCCTCAGACACCTGGAGCTGCCATGACCTCCCTCCGCGACGTCGTCGTCACCGGCCTCGGCGCCACCACGCCGCTCGGTGGGGACGTGGCCTCCACGTGGGCCGCCGCCCTCGCCGGGCAGTCCGGCGCCCGCTCGCTCGAGAACGACTGGGCCGAGCGCTACGAGATCCCGGTGACGTTCGCCGCCCAGATCAAGGTCAAGCCGGAGGACGTCCTCCCGCGTCCCGAGATCAAGCGCATGGACCCCTCGACGCAGTACGCGATGATCGCGGCGCGCGAGGCCTGGGCCGACGCGGGCAGCCCCGACGTCGACGGCGACCGCCTGGGAGCCGTCGTGTCCTCGGGCATCGGCGGCATCTGGACGACGCTCGACGGCTGGGACACCCTCAAGGAGCGCGGCGCACGGCGCATGCTGCCCATGACGGTGCCCATGCTCATGCCGAACTCCCCTGCCGCGTACGTCTCGCTCGAGTTCGGTGCCCGTGCCGGTGCGCACGCGCTCGTCTCGGCCTGTGCGTCGGGTGCCGAGGCCATCGGCTACGGCGTCGACATGATCCGCGCGGGTCGCGCGGACGTCGTCGTGGCCGGTGGTACGGAGGCCACGATCCATCCCATGCCGATCGCCGCGTTCGCGGCCTCGCGCACGCTCTCGCTGCGCAACGACGACCCGCAGGGCGCCTCGCGCCCCTACGACGTCGACCGTGACGGCTTCGTCATCGGCGAGGGCGCGGGCATCGTCGTGCTGGAGAGCGCCGAGCACGCCGCGGCGCGCGGCGCTCGCGTCTACGCCCGCATCGGCGGCGTGGGCCTCTCGGCCGACGCCTACCACATCACCTCCCCGGACCCCGAGGGTCGCGGTCAGGTGGCGGCGATGACCCGTGCTCTGGGCGAGGCGAAGGTCGAGGCGCGCGACGTCGTGCACGTCAACGCCCACGCGACCTCGACCAAGGTCGGCGACCTCACCGAGACCCGGTCCATCCGGACCGTGCTGGGCGACGACGCGGACCACGTCCTGCTCTCGGCGACCAAGTCCATGACCGGTCACCTGCTGGGTGGCGCGGGCGCGCTCGAGACCATCTTCACGGTCAAGGCGGTGCACGAGCGCCTGGCTCCGCCGACGATCAACGTCGCACAGCCGGACCCCGAGCTCCAGGTCCCCCTGGTGCGCGACGTCCCGGCCGAGCTCCCTGCGGGCGACATCGCCGCGATCAACAACTCGTTCGGGTTCGGCGGGCACAACGTGGCCCTCGTGGTGACGAACGCCTGATCCCCTCCTGGGCGTGAGCGCCCGGGAACCCGACGACGCCCGGCGGCGGAGAGGACCTGGTGGTCCTCCCACCGCCGGGCGTCGTCGTGCTCGCGTCGTACGTCTCCCGTCGGTCGGGCGTTCGCGCGGCGGACCGGGGATTCCGTGGGATCGTTAGCACCGGTTATCATTCCTCGAACGCGGTCGTTCGGGCCGTCCTCGATGTGGAGGTACACGGTGAGCTCCGCGGGTTCCCGCACGGTCGCACAACGCGCCGCCCTGGTCGTCGTGGCCGCGCTGGTCGCGTTCCACATGTTCTCGACCTTCCTCTGGGCCGCGCCCACGTCCGCGATCAACGACACGGCCTCCCCCGTCACGTCCAAGCACATGTACCCGTTGTTCGCGCAGAACTGGCAGATCTTCGCGCCGGACCCCCAGTCGGTGGACCTGCGCGTGTGGGTGCGCGCGACGACGAAGGACGAGGCAGGTGTCGAGACCGTCTCCGAGTGGGCGAACCTCGGGGACGTCTTCAACGAGCAGGTCCGGCACCAGATCCTGCCGACGCGGACGTGGCGCATCCCGGTCAGCATGAACCGCTTCTACACGACGTCCTACAGCACCTTGGAGGGCCAGCAGCAGGCCGTGGTCCACGCGGACCACGTCTCGGCCGACGGCGACAGCGGTCGCCAAGACCTCACCAAGGCCCTCCTGGGTACGGGCATGAGCGTGAGCAGCATGGACGACTACCTGCTCTCGGAGGACTCGCTCTACGAGTTCGGCACGCTCGCGGCCATGGACCTGTGGGCGGACACGGAGCTCGTCGCGATCCAGATGAGCACGTCCACGCAGGGCGTCGTGCCGTTCGAGCAACGGCTCACGCCGGGCATCCAGCGCCCGGAGGAGCAGTTCACCAGGCTGGGCTGGCGTGACCCGTCGCCGGTCACCCCCGAGGCCCGGGCCGGGTTCAGCGGCGTCTTCGGAGGGTGGGTCTCATGAGCAGCGACACCGGCGCCACGGGCACGACCGGCCTGTGGACGAGCGCGACCGGCTGGGCGCGCAGCACCTGGGCGGCCGGCGAGTCCTGGATGCTCGACTCCCGCAAGGCCTCCTACGGCGTGGCGGTGCTGCGCATCGGCTTCGGCCTGATCATCGCGGTCCAGCTCGCGGCCAACTGGGGCGACCGCAGCCTGGCCTGGGGTGCCGGGCGCACGTTCGCGCAGGGCCGCGTCGAGGTCGACGAGTTCCCGTCCTGGCTCGACACGTTCTTCAACGGCTCGGCGCCGCCCTGGGCGTTCGACCTGCAGTACCTGGCCCTGATCGCGCTCTCGGTGCTGCTGGTGCTGGGGTGGCGCTCGCGCATCGTCATCCCGGTGCTGCTGGTGCTGTACATCGCGCTGTTCCGGACCAACGCGTACATCGGCGACGGCGGCATCCAGCTCATGCGCATGGTGCTGCTGTACATGGTCTTCGTGGACACGTCGGGCCGCTGGTCCCTGGACGCCCGACGGCGGCGCGCGGCCGCGGAAGCCGGCAAGCCCTCGCGGTCCGCGTCCTGGGCATGGCTCGCGACGCTGCTGCACAACGGGGCCGTGGTGCTCATCGCGTTCCAGATCTTCGTGGTCTACGTGGCCTCGGCCATGTACAAGATCCAGGGCGGCATGTGGCAGCACGGCACCGCGATCTACTACGTGTTCCAGCTCGACGAGTTCTCGACCTGGCCCGCCGTGACCGAGGTCATGGGGCGCTCGGGCGTGCTCGTCGCGATCCTCAGCTACAGCGCGGTGTTCGTGCAGCTCTTCTTCCCGTTCCTGCTGCTTCGTCGCTCGACGCGCATCCTCGCGCTCGTCGCGATCACGGGCATGCACCTGGGGATCGGCGTGCTCATGGGCCTCATGTACTTCTCGATGACCATGATCGCCATCGATGCCATCTTCATCCGGGACGTGACCTACCAGGCCGTCGAGCGCCGTCTGGCACCCGTGCTGCGCCGCGGGTGGGACCGTGTGCGGCGGCACCCCGCGACGCCGACCGAGGCTCCCGGACCCGCGGCCGACGTCGACGACCTCCGACCGGTCGCCGCCGCCCCAGGCCCACCCTCCGGCGCGACGGACGGACCGGACGCGGCACCGGCTCCGCACCCGCAGGCGGCTCCCCCGCAGACGGCGATGCCTGCCGGCTCCTAGTTGCCGGCAGGCATCGAGCGACCGTGAGGCCGCGAGGTCCTCTGGAAGAGGTGCGGGTCAGCCCACGCGGTGGAGCCAGCGCACGTTCGAGTCCTCGCCCGCGTGGCGGAAGGGCTCGAGCTCGTCGTCCCACGCCTTGCCGAGGGCCAGGTGGAGCGCGTCGCGCATGGCGCGGTTGTCGTGCGAGACCTCGAGCGCCGCACGCACCCGGTCCTCGGGGATCATGACGTTGCCGTGCACGTCGGTCACGGCGTGGAAGATCCCGAGGTCAGGGGTGTGGGACCAGCGGGCGCCGTCGGAGCCGTGGCTCGCGTCCTCGGTGACCTCGTAGCGCAGGTGGGACCACCCGCGCAGCGCCGAGGCGAGGCGCGCTCCCGTGCCCTGCACGCCCTGCCAGGCGAGCTCCGCGCGGTAGAGGTCGCGCGCAGCAGGCTGCTCGGTCCAGTCCAGCGTGACGCGCACGCCCAGGACGTTCCCGGCAGCCCACTCCAGGTGCGGGCTCAGCGCCCGGGGCGCCGAGTGCACGAAAAGAACACCGCGTGTGATGGCACCAGTCATGTCGTTCCTCCCTAGGTCGAGGTTTCGTCTTCCCCAACGTCCTCACCAGGGGTGGATCATCATGCCTGATCAACCAGCGGTATACGAGCCATATCTTGCCTGAGAGTCGACCGGATCGCGAGGGGAGGACTCCCCATGGCAGATCTCACCCCGCTGCGGTAGCGCTCCCCGACGGCCTTCTGCCCCTATGCGGACACGTTCCGACTCAGCCGTGCGCCTGTGGGAGGACGCCACGTTCCCCCCTCGTCAGCCGACTCCGGGCCGGGGACGAGGGGGGGACGTGGCGTGACTCAGAGCTGGGCGCGCATCTCCCGCATGGCCTTCTTGCGGACCGCGCGGTCCAGGCGGTCGAGGTAGAGCATGCCGTCCAGGTGATCCGTCTCGTGCTGCAGGCAGCGAGCCATGAGCTCGGTCCCTTCGACCGTGATCTCGTTGCCGTCGAGGTCCATGCCCACGACTCGCGCGTACCAGGCGCGTCGGGTCGGGTACCAGAGCCCGGGGACCGACAGGCAGCCCTCGTCACCGTCCTGGACCTCGTCCGAGAGCTCGACGATCTTCGGGTTGAGGATGTAGCCGATCTCGTCCTCGATGTTCCAGGAGAAGGCGCGCAGGTTGACGCCGATCTGGTTGGCGGCGAGCCCGGCCCGGCCCTCGTAGTCGACGGTCTCGACCAGGTCCGCGACGAGCGAGCGCACCCGGTCGTCGATGGTGGTGATCTCGTCGCACGGTGTGCGGAGCACGGGGTCCGGGATCACACGGATCTCTCTCATCGCCATGGGCGCCATTGTTCCATGTCGCCCCGGCCCGTCTCACATCCGTGCGTACCGGGCACGCGCGAACGAGTACACGCCGTAGGCCGCGAAACCGATGCCGGTCGCGGCCAGCAGGAAGGCACCGAAGGGCTGCTCGCCGATGGTCCGCAGGGCCGCGTCGAGGCCGCTCGCCTTGGCCGGGTCGGCCGTCACGGCGGCGGCCACCACGAGGGCTCCGAGCACACCGAGGGCGATGCCCTTGGCGATGTAGCCGACCTTGCCGAGGACGACGACGGCATGGCCGACCTGGCCGCCGGCGTTGCCCTCGAGATCCTGGAGGAAGCGCTTCTTCCACCCCTTGACCACGTGATAGGCGCCGGCGACGACGATGCCGACCCCGACCGCACCGACGAGGACCCGGCCTGCGCCGTTCGCGAGGAGCGAGGCGGTGAGGCTGTCCTGTTGCCCGCCGCTGCCCGAGCCGCTCACGACCTTGAACGTCAGCACGGCGAGCGCGAGGTAGACGACGGCCTTGCCCGCCGACTTGGCGCGGTATGCCTTGCGGTCCTTCACGTTCCCGCTCGTGCCGGCGATCGCCTCGAGGATCTGCCAGAGGCCCAGCGCGACGAAGGCGACGACCGCGAACCAGAGGACGAACTCTCCGCCGGTCGTCCCGGCGATCTCCTGGAGGGCGCCGGTCTCGCTCGCCTGGCCGCCGCCGGACCCGGTGGCGATCCGGATGGCGATGATTCCGATCATGATGTGCAGCAGACCGCTGACGGCATACCCGGTGCGTGCCAGGACCCGCAAGCCCTTGCTCTGCTGGAGCTGCTGGGCGGTCCCTGACGTGGTGCGGTTGGTACCGGTGGGCACGGTGCTTCTCCTTCGAGTCGACGGAGGTGGCATCCTGACACGCTCCGTCGCGTCTCGCTCGCCGAACGGGACGATCCGACCTTCCGGGAGATATCGGGTCCCTCGCGCGCGGCCCCCGCCGGAGGCCGCCGGGTACCGGCCCCGGCCCCGGTGCCGGCCCCCGTGCCGGTGCCGAGAACGGGATGGAGGTCGTTCCGAGGCCGACGGCGACCTCAGCCCCGTCTTCGACCGCGCGGACCCTCCTGCTCGCGAGGACCGGACGCCACGTCACCTCGCCGTGGCCAGGTAGTCGCGCAGCACCACCGCCTGGTTGTCCTGCTCGTCCTTCGCACCGTAGAGCAGCGTCACGACCGGGTGCGCGGCGACGATCGCCCGCAGCTCACCGACCGCGGGGTTCTGGTCGAGCTCGGCGCGATAGCGCGCGGCGAACTCGGTGAACAGTGCACGGTCGTGGCGGAACCAGGTGCGCAGCTGGTCCGACGGCGCGACCTCCTTGAGCCACCGGTCCACCCGGGCACGTTCCTTGCTCAGTCCCCGCGGCCAGAGCCGGTCGACCAGGACGCGGTAGCCGTCGTCGGGCGCGGGGTCCGCGTAGACGCGGCGGATCTGGAGGGCCATGCCCCCATGGAACGCCGAGCCGCGACATCACGCACGGGCAGACCGGCACCGTGGCGCGGCCACGTCCGGCGAGCGTGCGGCTCGGGCTGTCGTCCGCGGACCGTCGACCGGCCGACCCGCCAACGCCTGCTCGCAGTGCCGCCACACCGCCCCTCAGCCGCTCGCGCTCCTCGGCGGACGTCCGCGCGACGACAGACGGTGGTATCCAGTCGGGCCACCCGAAAGTCGTCGAACTGGACGGCCAGCAAACGTGGGAGCGCTCCTATCGGCACAGGGCTCCTGGCCGTGGTAGACATCGAGAACGTGCAGGACGGCGATCGACCTCAGGGGGCGAGGGCAGGTTCGTATCTACGTTGCGCACGAAATGGCACCGGCTGGTGTCGTCGTGGTGGTGACCGGTGTCGGTCTCATCCTGGCCACGCTCGGGATCTTGCTGATCGCGCGGGTGGCGACCGGTGTGCGGCGGCGCAGGAGCGAGCCGAGCACCGGCGCTCACGGGACCGGCACGGCTCTGGGGGTGGCCTCATCTTCTGGGGGGCGCTGCTCGTCGTCATCGACAGGTGGAACAGCTAGGTGACCGCGCGAGAAGGTCAGTCCGTGGTGCGGACGTCACCTGCGAGGCCGTGGGGGTCCACGAGGCCGGTGACGACGTCACCGGAGCCCGGTGTTCGCTTCGTGCGAACCTGCCGCGCGCGGGCAGCGGCCCGACGCTAGCATCCTGGCAGGAGTCTGGAAGTAGGCCCTGAGCTTCCCTTCACCTGGAGCTGAGATGACGACCTCGTACAACCTGGACCGCCCTCTTGACGTGGACCTCCTGGAGGTCTTGCTGGCCGGCACTCCTCAGCCCGTGGGCCAGTTCATCTTCACGGTCCGCACCGGCGAGTGGTGGTGGTCCGACCAGCTCTACGTGATGCACGGCTTCGAGCCCGGCGACGTCGTGCCGACGACGGAGCTGATGCTCGCGCACAAGCATCCCGACGACCGAGCCCGCGTCCAGGGTGTCCTGGCGAACGCATGCTCGTCCGGGCAGCCGTTCGCGTGCGTGCACCGCATCCTCGATGCGAACGGTCACACCCGGACCTTGGGCGTGGTCGGCCGCGGCCGCAAGGAGCCGGACACGGGCGAGGTCGTCCAGCTCTCCGGCTATTTCGTCGACCTGACCATCACCCAGCGCGAGCTCGCACAGCGCGAGGCGACCGCGGCCATCAAGGCCTCCACGCAAAGCCGCGCCGTCATCGAGCAGGCCAAGGGCGCGGTCATGACCGTCTACGGCATGACCGAAGACGAAGCCTTCGATCTCCTGCGCCACCACTCGAACATCACCAACGAGTCTGTCCGCCACCTCGCCCGCCGACTCATGGACAGCCTCGCCGACGGAGCGGGCGTCAGCGCCCCCACGACCGACGATCTCGACCTGTTCTTCGAGACTCCCTCGGGGAACGCCCTGGACCCCGACGCGGTCGTGTCCTGACACGCACGGATGGCGAGTCCTGTGGGTGCGGCGCGCGGAGGTTCGGAGCCGACGACAGCCGTGGTCGCACCAGCGGTGCAGCCAGCTCCGAGCTCCTCGCGCGTGCAACGTAGGGCAGGTGGGGCTTGAACCCACGACCGGCGGATTATGAGTCCGATGCTCTGACCGACTGAGCTACTGCCCCTCGGCGGACAAGCGTACCGGCAGGCGAGCGCTGGACGGGCGCGCGGGCAGTACCGTGTCTGGCATGGCTCTGTTCGCCCGTAGCTCCCTGCCCGACGACGCCCGCAGGTCCCTGCGCCTCGCCCCGAAGGACGCGGTGCTCGCTTCCGCGCAGCTCGTCGGCGGGTCGTGGGCGGTCGCGACCCGCACCGTCCTGGCCACGACCGGGGATGCCGCAACCTCGCGCCCGTGGTGCGACGTGGACAAGGCGGGATACGACCCGGCCACCGCGTCGATCACGGTCGAGTGGGTCGACGGCACCGCTCCCCTGATCCTGCACCTCGCCGACGTCAAGCGCACCGCGCTGGCCCAGACGGTCCGGGAACGGGTGCAGTCCTCGGTGGTCCTCGCGGAGGTCGTGACGCTCGGTGGCGGGCGCTCCGCCAAGGTCGCCGTTCGCCGGGACAGCGACGGCTCGCTCTTCTCCCAGGTCGTCGCCGAGGCAGGCGTGGACCTGGAAGATGCCCGGACGCGGGCTGTGATCGACGCCGCGGAGGACCGGGTCCGATCGATGTCCGGACTACCCCTCTGATGCTGATAGAGTTTTCTCCGGTCGCCCAACCGGTGAAGATCGGTGGGTGAGCGGTCCCGCGTAGCTCAGCTGGCAGAGCATCCGACTGTTAATCGGACGGTCGTAGGTTCAAGTCCTACCGCGGGAGCAGGACACGAGGCCCCTGGTCTGCGGAAACGCAGACCAGGGGCCTTCTGCATCTCCCCTGACGAGGCACCACGATCCGGCGCCCGGCCGACCGCCCCACCGCGATGTGACCTTCGTCGCACGGCGCGACCGTCGACCGCAGGTCGCGCAGGGAACCCCCACGCCCCCGGATCCTCAGACCCGCTCGCGCAGCTCCCGGCGCTCCTTCTCGACCGACAGCAGCTCGGCGAACGCGGCCCCGTACGCGTCGGGGTCGGCGGCAGGGTCGAGGCGTTGCAGGCGGCTCTTGGCGTCCGCGACGCGCCGCGTGAGACCCAGGTCCACGAACGCCTTGATCACGCCCTGGACGTACCCCTGGATGACGTTCTCGCGGTCCTCGGGCAGAGGTGCGACGGCGAGCTGGTTGACGATGCCCCGCACGGTCTCGGGCGACTGGTCGATCACGTGCTCGACCCACTGCCCCGCGGGGTGCGCGGCGGCGCCCGCCATGCCGCCGGCGGCCCGGATCGCGTCGTGCACGGCCCGCCAGGCCGGGGTCGCGAACGCGGTCTCGGAGAACGCGTCGAACTCCTCGGCCGGCACGTACTGCGGGTACTGGAGCGCGACGAGGAGCGCCTGCCGCTCGAGGCGGGCCACGGGGTCGCGCGGGTCGGGCTGCGCGAAGACGGGACCCGACGGCGCCGCGACGGCTGCGTCGTCGGGCCCGGGTGGTGCCGGGCGGACCGGGGCCGGGAGCGTCTGCGGGACCCCGCCCTTGCCCGCCGCCGCGACCGCGCGCCGCACCGACTCGGAGTCCATCCCGATCCAGCCCGCGAGCATGCGCGCGTACTCGGGCCGCAGGGCCGTGTCGCGGATGCCCGCGACGACCGGTGCCGCTGCGCGCAGCGCCGCCACGCGCCCCTCGGCGGTGTCGAGGTCGAACGTCGCGAGCGTGGTGCGGATGACGAACTCGAACAGCGGCTGGCGCCCCTCCACGAGGGCTCGGACGCCCTCGGGGCCGCGCGCCATGCGCAGCTCGCACGGGTCCATGCCGCTGGGCTCGACCGCGACGAACGTCTGGGCGTAGAAGCGCTGGTCCTCGCCGAACGCGCGGACGGCGGCCTTCTGGCCCGCGGCGTCGCCGTCGAACGTGAAGACGACCTCTCCGCCGAGCGACGCGCCCGACGCGAGCTGGAGCCCGCCCCCCGCGGTCGTGTCCCCGAGCAGCCGGCGCACGATGCGCGCGTGGTCGGTGCCGAACGCCGTGCCGCACGTCGCGACGGCGGTCGTGATCCCCGACAGGTGCGCGGCCATGACGTCGGTGTACCCCTCGACGACCACGACGCGCTTGTTCTTGGCGATCTCGCGCTTGGCGAGGTCGATCCCGTAGAGCACCTGGGACTTCTTGTAGAGCGTGGTCTCCGGGGTGTTGAGGTACTTGGGCCCCTGGTCCTCGTCGAAGAGCTTGCGCGCGCCGAACCCGATGGTCTCGCCCGTGACGTCGCGGATGGGCCACACGAGGCGGCCGCGGAAGCGGTCGTAGATGCCGCGCTGGCCCTGGCTCATGAGGCCCGACGCGACCAGCTCCGCCTCCGTGAACCCGCGCCCGCGCAGGTGGCGCAGGAGCGAGTCCCAGCCGGTCGGGGCGAACCCGACGCCGAAGCGCTCGGCGTCCGAGCGGTCGAAGCTGCGCTCGGCCAGGAACGTGCGCGCGACCGTGGCGCCCGGCGCGAAGAGCTGCTCGGAG
The DNA here is from genome assembly GCF_014836745.1 of Oerskovia gallyi. Taxonomy (NCBI): domain Bacteria; kingdom Bacillati; phylum Actinomycetota; class Actinomycetes; order Micrococcales; family Cellulomonadaceae; genus Oerskovia; species Oerskovia gallyi. The sequence continues at coordinate 399,812 of NZ_JACSQE010000001.1, read as the reverse complement.
AAGTACTGCGAGGCCACACGGTGGGCCTCGAGCAGTCGCTGGCGCTTTCCGGGCTCCTCGGTACGGCGCGGCCCGCCGCCCTCCTCGTACCGCAGCTGGATGCCGACGCGGTCCGCGAGGTACTCGACGGCCTCCGTGAAGGTCATGCCGTCGATCTTCTGCACGAACGAGATGACGTCGCCGCCCTCGTTGCAGCCGAAGCAGTGCCAGCGCCCCACCTGGGGGCGGACGTGAAAGGACGGGGAACGCTCGTCGTGGAAGGGGCACAGTCCCTTGAGCGACCCAACGCCGGCGGGCTTGAGGGTCACGTGCGAGGACACGATCTCGTCGATCCTCGCGCGTTCGCGCACCGCGTCGACGTCCTCGCGTCGGATCAGACCTGCCACGTACCCGAGTGTAGGTGCCGCCACCCACGTGTCACGCCGAGCCCGCTCCCGAGGCGGCCCGGACCACGCCCCGACCCGCTCAGGAGGACGCAAGCTGCAGCAGGCGGGCCCGCGATTCCGCGCACCGTCGGGCGTACGCGCCCGGGGTGTGACCGGTCACGGAGACGAAGTCCACAGCCAGGTGCGCCTGGTCGTAGTAGCCGACGTCGACCGCGAGCGCCGCGAGGTCCTGACCGGGGTCGGCGGCCAGGCGCTCGGCCGCGAGGTGGACGCGGTGGCGTTGCAGGACCCACTTGGGGCCGACGCCGACGCGCTCGCCAAGGAGGCGCTGGAGGCTGCGCGTGCTGGTGCCCGCGACGCGCGCGAGGTCGGCGACGCGAGCGTGCGGGCCGAGCTCGCCCGACGTCGCGGCGTCCAGCACGCGGGAGACCTGGGGCAGCGCGGGGTCCGGCGCGAGCCGGTCGCGCAGGAGGTCCGCGAGGACACCGACGGCGGCCTGGTCCTGGCCGCGCCCGGCGAGCGCGAGGGCCCGCGCCCCCGCCTCGTCGGCCCCCGGCCCCAGGACGCCCGACGCCGGCACGGACGTCCCGCGCGCCACGGCCAGCGCGCCGGGGCGCAGCTTCGCGGCGACGACGACGCCGGCCCCGAGCAGCGTCCGGTCGAACAGCCCGTCGGGGATGCCGTGGGCCACGAACCCGCTCGGCTCGGCGACGAGGTTGACGCACGGGTGCGGGATCACGGTCTGGGTGAACGACTCCCCGACCGGCAGGTCCCAGCGCACGAGCCAGAACCAGTCGACACGGTCCGCGAGGTCCGCCGGGGCGGGCAGGCGCTCGAGCGCGAACGCCCGGCGCGCGGCCGCGGGGTCCACGACGCCGTACGTGGTGGACGGGACGCGAGGGCCGCGCTGGCCGTCGCGACCGCTCGGGGCGCTGCCGGCACCCGCGGGTTCGTGTCGCATTCCTCCAAGACTGCCACCCCGCACCCACACGACGATGGAGCCGACGCACCACGAACCGGCAGCACCCACCACTGGAGGAACCATGGACATGTCAGCCCTGCACCCGAACCTGGCCGTCTCCGACGCGCGGGCCGCGATCGACTTCTACACCGCGGCGTTCGGCGCCGAGGTCGACGACGTCATCACTGCCGGCGACGTGATCATCCACTCCGACCTGCGCCTGCCCACGGCGTCCGGCTTCTCGACGTTCACGGTCGCCCAGGAGTTCCCGGGCGCCGGGTCGGTCGCACCGGATCCCGAGGGTCCGACGCCCGTGTCGTTCACCGTGCCCGTCCCGGACACCGATGCGGCCTACGCCCGTGCGACGGCCGCCGGCGCGACGAGCACGTCCGAGCCCGCGGACTGGTTCGAAGGATTCCGCCAGGCCTCGGTGCGCTGCCCGTTCGGCCACCGATGGTACTTCACGACGGTCGCCGACTCGGTCACGGCCGAGGACGTCCAGCGCGCGAGCGACGCCTGGATGAGCGAGCAGCCGGCGGGCTGAGCCGGTCGGTCGCCCCGGCGGCCGGCCGAGGCGGTCGACCGGCTGGGCGGGCACGAGCGGGCACGGGCGGTAACGTCCTGCCCATGACGATCGACGCGCACCCCGGGAGCATCCGCCTCTGGGGTGCTCCGTCGTCCCCCGACGAGCCGTGGGTCGAGTACCGGGCCCCCGAGGGCCGTCTCGTCGCGGACCCCTGGAGCCTCGCGACCATCGTGTTCGAGCCCGGGCACGCCCGCGAGTGGCCGGGCGAGGTGCACCACGAGCACGAGCTCGTGTGGTGCGAGGGCGGTCCGCTCGACGTCGAGACGCAGGGGCGCCGGTGGCTGGTCCCGCCGACGCTCGGCATCTGGCTGCCCGCCCGCACCCCGCACAAGGTCCGGGCGGATCCCGACGTGACGGTCTACGCCACGTACCTCAACCCCGACCAGGCCGTCCCCCGGTGGGACAGCGTCGTCGGCGTGCCCGTCACTCCCCTGCTGCGTGAGCTGCTCCTGCACGGCCGCACGGCCGTCATGCCCGACGCGAGCCGCCACAACCTCCAGGCGCTCGCGGTCGAGCAGATCGTGCCGCTGCCCGCCGCGAGCATCGAGCTGCGCATGCCGCGCGACGTGGACCTTCGCCACGTCACGGAACGCCTGCTCGCGACCCCGGGGGACGGTCGCTCGCTCGACGCCTGGGCGTCGGAGATCGGCACGAGCCCGCGCACGTTCATGCGCCGGTTCGTCGAGGAGACGGGGCTGTCGTTCGCGCAGTGGCGCATCCTCGCACGCACGGGCGCGGCACTCGTCCTGCTCGCCGGGGGGCGCCCGGTCCGCGAGGTCGCCCGCGAGGTCGGGTACTCGAGCCCGAGCACGTTCGTCAGCGTCTTCCGTCGCACCACGGGCATGTCGCCTGCTGCGTACGCACGCCTGCTCGGAGCGCCCGGCCACTGACCGGTGGCGGGAAACCGGTCATCGCTGGCAGGATTTCTCGATCCCGCCCGGGTTAGCCTCACCTTCGTCGAGCCAACTAAGGCTAGGCTCATCTAACTAGCGGGCGTCGAGTCGCACTGCGAGACGCCTGACGGAGGACCCTTTCATGACCCCGACCACCACCCGCCGTCGCACCGCTCCCCGGCGCCGTCTCCTGGGCGCCGTCGCTGCGCTCACGACCCTGGCCGCGCTCGCGGCCTGCTCGACGGGAGGGACCGACGGCTCGACGCCGGCCCCCGCGGGCGGAGCCGACGTCGCCGCCACGCACCTCGCCGAGGCCGACGCGTTCCCGGTCGAGATCGAGCACACGTACGGCTCGACGACGATCGAGGCCGAGCCGCAGCGCGTCGTGACGATCGGCTGGAGCAGCCAGGACGCGGTCGTCGCGTTCGGCAAGGTTCCCGTGGGCATCGAGAGGTTCACCGGCCCCGGCATCGAGGACGACATCCTGCCGTGGCTCACCGAGACCTTCGAGGGCGCCACACCCGAGCTGCTCACGAGCAACCCCGACGTCCCGTTCGAGCAGATCGCTGCGCTGCGGCCCGACGTGATCATCGCGGTCTACTCGGGGATCACGGACACGGCCTACGAGCGCCTCTCCGAGATCGCCCCGACCGTCGCGTTCCCGGGCTCCGCCTGGGAGACGTCGTGGCAGGACCAGACCACGATGATCGGGGCGGCACTGGGGCAGCCGGCCAAGGCCGACGAGCTCGTCGAGGGCGTCGGGAGCAAGGTCGCCGAGACGGCCGCGGCCCACCCCGAGCTCCAGGGCAAGACCATCACGTACGCGATGAACGGCGAGGGCGGCCTCATCGTCTTCTGCCCCTCGGACCCGCGCATCGAGCTGCTGACGCAGATCGGGCTCGCACCGTCCCCCGGCACCCTCACCGTCTGCGGCGCCGAGGACGCGTCGTCGGTCTCGGTCAGCTCGGAGCTCATCCCCACTCTCGACGCCGACGCGTTCATCCTCATCGACGTCGACGAGACGGTCTACGACACCCTCCTGGGCAACCCGCTGTTCGCGGCGCTGCCCTCGGTCGTCGACGACCGCGTGATCCGGGTCGTCGGCATGGACTACGCCATGGCGACCTCTGCGCCGACCGTCCTGAGCATCCCCTACGCGCTCGACGAGTTCGTCGCCCAGCTCACGACCACCCTCGGCTGAGCAGCCCACCGACAACCACGAACGCCCACGAGCACCCACGAGCACGGCGACGGCCCGACCCCACCCGGGGCCGGGCCGTCCTCGTGCAGCAGGTCAGCGCGGGCCCGAGACCCACCGCTCGTGGAGCTGGTACGCGCTCACGTCGGTGAGCGACGCGACCTGGTCGACGACCACCCGGAGGCGAGCGGCGTCGTCGGGCGCCTCGACCCAGTCCGCCGCGAACGGCGCCTCGAGCGCGTCCGGAGCCTTGTCGATGAAGACTCCGACGAGGTCCGCCAGGACCTGCCGCTGCTGGTGGTGCAGCGGCTCCTGCTCGCGCGGGGCCATGACGTACGCGACCGCCATGCCCTTGAGCGCGAGGATCTCCGCGGACGTCGTCTCCGGGACGACGAGCCGGGCCGAGTAGCGCGTGAGCGGACCGTCTCCGTACTCCTCGCGCGTCGCGGTCTGCGCCGACCCGCTGAAACGCCCGATGAGCTGGCTCGTGGAGTCCTTGAGGGCCGCGAGCGCCCGGCGGGACCCGTCGAACCCGCGCATCAGGTGGCCGGTCGCCTCGAGCCGGGAGATCGCCGCGTCGAGCTCGTCCGCGGTGTACGCGTCGCCGTACCAGGCGCGGACCGCGGCCACGACGCGCGCCCGCTCGTCGGGGTCCGCGAGGACGGCGAGGTCGAGCTTGCCGCCCACGATCGCGTCCTCGACGTCGTGCACCGAGTAGGAGATGTCGTCGGCCAGGTCCATGACCTGGGCCTCCATGCACTTGACGTGCTCGGGGGCCCCCTCGCGCAACCACGTGTAGACGGGCACGTCGTCGGGGTAGACGCCGAACTTGTGCGTCGTGGTCCCGTCCGCGCGCAGGGGCCCCTCGCCCCGGCGCCACGGGTACTTGACGCTCGCGTCGAGGCTCGCGCGGGTCAGGTTGAGGCCCACCGGGGTACCGTCCGCGGCGAAGACCTTGGGCTCGAGGCGCGTCAGGAGCCGCAACGTCTGGGCGTTGCCCTCGAAGCCGCCGTGGTCCGCCATGATCTCCGCGAGCGCCCGCTCGCCGTTGTGCCCGAACGGCGGATGGCCCAGGTCATGGGCGAGGCACGCGGTGTCGACGACGTCCGGGTCGCACCCGAGCGCGCGCCCCATCTCCCGGCCCACCTGCGCGACCTCGAGGCTGTGCGTCAGGCGTGTGCGCACGAAGTCGTCGGACCCCGGGCCCAGGACCTGGGTCTTGGCACCGAGCCGACGCAGCGCCGAGGAGTGGACCACGCGCGCACGGTCCCGTTCGAAGGGCGTGCGGGCCTTGCTCTTGGGCGGCTCGGGGACCCAGCGCTCGACGTCGTCGGCCGAGTATCCGAGGGCGCTTCCTGGCATCGTGTGGGGCACGGGTCCCACCCTATCGACGCGGCGGGTCGCCGTGGTGCTCGTCCCCAGGGCTCCGTCGCGGGCCGCGGCGGCTCAGGCCTCCTCGGCCCGCGCCTGGAGCCCCCGGTAGACGCCCGTGCGCAGCTCGACCTCCCAGACGTCGGCCGTCGGCATGCCGAGCAGGTGGGCGACCGCGATCTCGGCCTCGACGTCGTACGGCACGCGCACGAGCTGAAGCCCGAAGGGCCCTGGCGCCTCGTCGTCCAGGCGCCCCTCGAGGATCGCGTAGCACGGCACGGGCTCGTCGAGCGGGTTGCCCACGCTGCCCACGTTGAACAGCGTGCGCCCGTCGCGCACCTCGACGTACGCGTCGTGGACGTCGCCGTAGCCGACCACGGTGGGCTCCGGCCCCGGACCCGTGAGGTCGGTCGCGCGGAACATCGCGTCGAACTCCTCGTCGCTGTGGTGGAAGTGCACGCGTGTGTGCACGCTGCCCGCGGAGGCGTGGAACAGGCGGATCCGGCGACCGCTCAGGAGCACGGCGTGGCTGAGGGGCAGGGCCGCGAGCCACGCGAGCTGGTCGGGTCGCAGCTCGCCGTGCCACCAGCGCATCTCGGCCGGTGCGTCGGGCGGCGTGACGGGCAGGAAGTCGTCCCAGTTGCCCCGCACGTTCACGGCGCACGCCTCACGACAACGGTCCACGACCGCGCTGCCCCGCGGCCCCTTGCCGACGTAGTCGCCGAGGTTGACGACGTGCGTGATGCCGCGCGCGGCGATGTCCGCGAGGACGGCCTCGAGGGCCGTGAGGTTGCCGTGGACGTCGGACACGACGGCGATCCGGTCGAGGGTCATGCGGGGATCCTGCCACGGCGACGATCTTGCCGAGAAGTGAGCAGATGCCCCTGGCCACAGCGGGTCAGGGGCATCTGCTCACTTCTCGTCACGGGGCCCAGCACACGAGCAGGCTCAGGCGAGCCGCCACACCCCGACGCCCGGGCCGTCGCCGGCCACGTCGAGGCCCGCGGCCGAGACGTCGAGACCCAGGTCGCCGTGCAGCCGCTCGGCGTCGGCGCCCGCGAGCAGGTGCCGCGGCAGGCGCGCCCCGCCCCACGTGTCCCGCGCCACGACGACGAGCACGCGCTCGTCGAGCGTCTCGCGCAGGTACGCCACGGCGTCGTCGTCGACCACGAGCCAGCGCAGCCCGCCCTCGCGCAGCGCCCGGCTCCCCCGGCGCAGCGCGACGAGCCGCCGGTAGACCTCGAACGTGTCGCCGTCCCAGCGGTCCGGGCGGTCCCACGGCATGGGCACGCGCGCGTGCTCGCCGTTGATCCCCGTGAGACCCACCTCGTCGCCCGCGAACATCACGGGCGTGCCGGGGTAGGTCAGCAGGAGCGTCGCGGCGACCTCGACCATCGCGGCCGAGCCCACGATCGAGCGCAGGCGCGGGGTGTCGTGCGACCCGAGCATGTTCCACTGGCGGGAGGTGACGGACCACGGCAGCACGGCGTCGAAGTCGCGCATGGTCTCGACCATGCTGCGCCCGCCCCGTCGCGGTGTCGTCACGGGCAGCCCGAGGAACGGGACGGTCGAGTCGTGCGGCGCGAGCCACGTCCAGATCGGGCGCGTGAACGCCGAGTAGTTCATGTTGGCGTGCCACCCGTCGCCCGCGAGGTCGAGCGAGGCGTCGTGGAAGTGCTCGCTCACCAGGACCGCGTCGGGGTTGATCGCGGCCATGGTCGCGCGGATCCGGCGCGCGATCTCGAGCGTGCGGTCCTCGTCGGCGTAGCGCCCCGTCATGTTCGCGACGTCGATGCGCCAACCGTCGAGGGCGAAGGGCTCCCCCAGGTAGCGCCCGACGACGGAGCCCGGCCCGTCGATCATCCTCGCCCCGAGCGTGGGCGAGCCGTAGTTGAGCTTGGGCAGCGACGCGTGCTCGAGCCAGCCCACGTATCCGGGCTCGCCCGGCGTCCAGTAGAACCAGTCGCGTTCGACGCTCGACTCGTCGGCGTGCGCGCGCTCGAACCACTCGTGGCCCGCGCCCGTGTGGTTGGTCGTCAGGTCGCCGAGGAGCCGCATCCCGCGCGCGTGCACGGCCCGCGAGAGCGACGCGTACGCCTCGTCGCCGCCCAGCAGCGGGTCGACGTGGTCGAACGTGCTCGCGTCGTAGCGGTGGTTGGACCGTCCCGGGAACACCGGGGTCAGGTAGACCGTCCCGACGCCGAGCGACTGCAGGTGGTCCAGGTGCTCCTCGATCCCGCGCAGGTCACCGCCGTAGTACTGCGTCCCGACGCCGGGCCCGGCCGCGAGCGGCTCGTCGTCCCAGGCGGCCGGCTGCGCCCAGTCCGGCAGCGGTCGCGAGCAGGCCTCGGCCGAGCGCGCGAACCGGTCCGGGAACACCTGGTAGACCACGCCGTCGCCCATCCACGACGGGGCGGGCGGGTGCACGGTCAGGCGGAAGTCCGCGGCGTCGGGCACGTCGCGGTCGAAGACCCCGCGCCCGTTGAGCCACCGGTACCCGCCCGGGACGTCCAGGAAGAACCGGTAGCTCGTGACCGGGTTGTGCACCAGGACGTCGGCCACGTACCAGGACTCGTGCTCGTCCTCCCGTTCGAGCCGGGCCTCCGCCAGGCGCGGCTCGCCGTCGCGCACGGTCCGCAGCCACACGGCCCGGACCTGCGCGTCGGCACCACCGGGCACCCGTGGCACGCGCACCCGGACCGGGACCACGTCCCCCAGGGCGGGCGTGCCACCGGGCACGTAGACCTCCGAACCGTCGTGGTGCGCGGCCAGGGCGACCACCTCGCGGGGCGAGGCGGCCCTCCCGGCGGGCGTGACGTCGTCGGGCACGGTGGTGCTCACGGGTCAGCCCTTGACCGAGCCGGCCGTCAGACCGCCCACGATGTACTTCTGCAGGTAGAGGAACAGCGCCAGCACCGGGAGCGTCGAGATGACCGCGCCCGCCGTGAACAGGCCCCAGTTCGCCTCGCGCAGCGACGAGACCCACCCGTACAGGCCGACCGCGAGCGTCCAGTTGGCCTCCGAGGTCAGGACGATGCGGGCGATCATGAACTCGCCGTAGGTGCTGATGAAGGACAGCAGCGCCACGACGGCCAGGATCGGCGCCACGAGGCGCAGGATGATCGTCCAGTAGATCTGGGCGTGCGTCGCACCGTCGAGCTTCGCGGCCTCGTCGAGCTCGCGCGGGACCGTGTTGAAGAACCCGTACATGAGGAACGTGTTCACGCCCAGCGCGCCGCCGAGGTATACGCAGATCAGCGCCAGCTTGCTGTCCAGGCCGAGGGCCGGGACCACGTCACCGAGGCTCAGGAGCAGCAGGAAGATCGCGATGAACGCGAGCATCTGCGGGAACATCTGGATGATCAGCAGCGACGTCAGGCCGGTGCGGCGCCCCGTGAAGCGGAACCGCGAGAACGCGTACGCCGCGGCGGCGCCCATGAGCACCGTGCCGACCGACGTCGCGACCGCGATCACGAGCGTGTTGAGCATCCACGTCCAGAACAGCGAGTCGCCGAGCTCCGCGTAGTTCACCGAGCTCACGTCGGCGAAGAGCGAGTTGGAGCCCGTGAGGGTGCCGTTCTCCGACAGCGACGCCGACAGGACGTAGACCAGCGGGAACGCGGCGAACACGACCGCGACGACGCCCACGAGGTGACGCCAGCCGAGCTCGCTGAACCAGCGGCCGGGCTTCATGCGCGTACGGCCCTCGGGACCGGACGCACCGCCCGAGGACGAGCCCGCCGAGCCGACGGGAGCGGAGACAGAGGTGGTCGCCATGTCAGTTGATCTCCTCGAACTTGCGGGTGCTCCGGAAGGCCAGGGCAGAGATGGTGCCGACGATCACGAAGATGACGATCGACAGCGCGCTCGCGAGCCCGAAGTTCTTCGGAGCCGACCCGTCGACCCCGGAGATCTGGTAGACCATCGAGATCAGGATGTCGGTGTGCCCCAGCGGGACCGAGGCGTCCCCGAACCGTGGACCGCCCCCGGTGAGCATGTAGATGAGCGTGAAGTTGTTGAAGTTGAACGCGAACGACGAGATCAGCAGCGGCGCCGTGGAGATGAGCAGCAGCGGCAGCGTGACCGAGCGCCAGGTCCGCCAGCGGCCCGCGCCGTCGATCTTCGCGGCCTCCATGACGTCCGACGGCAGCGACTGCAGCGCGCCCGTGCAGATCAGGAACATGTAGGGGAAGCCGAGCCAGAGGTTCACGAAGAGCACCGAGAGCTTCGCGAGCACCGGGTCGGTGAGCCACGGGATCTCCGCTCCCCCGAGCAGGACCTCGTTGATGAAGCCGAACCGCGTGTTGAGCAGACCCGACCACAGCAGCGCCGCGAGGAAGCCCGGGATCGCGTACGGCAGGATCATGAGCACGCGGTAGATCTTGCGACCGCGCATGCGCACGTCGTTGAACGTGATCGCGAGGAACAGTCCCAGCAGGAACGTGGTCGCCACGGACCCGATCGCGAAGACGAACGTCCACGCGAGGATCTTGACGAAGGGCTGCGCGTAGCGCCCGTCGGAGAAGGCGGTGACGAAGTTGTCGAACCCGACCGCCACGCGCCAGCCGACGGCGAGCGTCGTGCCGTCCGCGGCCTCGAACTGGCCGTCGTCGTTGGGGGTGTAGACCGTGCCGGTCGTCGTGTCCGTCATGGTGTCGCTCGCGTCGTCGTACTCGAGCGTCGACGTGTAGACGAACCCGGTCATCGCGTCCGGGGTACGGATCGACCCGTCCTCCGGGTCGTCGGACACGGGCACGCGGAGGTTCGTGACCTCCTCCTGGCGCTGGAGCACCTGGCCACGCTCGAGGACCGTGTACCCGGGGACCTCGGTCGCGCGGCCGGCCTCGACCGTCGCGTCCTCGACCACGGTCAGGGGCTGCTCGGCCGAGCCGACCTCGACGTCTCCGTCAGGGGTGACGATCGCGAAGGCGAGCGTGCCGCCGTCCTCGACGACCGTGAGCGGGGCCGACTCGGAGCCCTCGACGCGGCGCTCGTTCTGGACGAGCAGGGCCTCGATGGCCTGCTCCTTGGTCGAGTTGTGCCCCGTGCCGTAGTTGGTGAAGGCGATGTAGCCCGTGTAGGCCACCACGAAGATCTGATAGGCCAGCAGGAAGATCAGGCCCGGCAGGATGTACTTGAGCGGCAGCGCGCGCTTGGAGAAGTAGACCCAGTTGGCCGCGATCAGCATGGCCGCCGACGCGGCGAGGATGCCGTACGACTCGGCCGTCCACGCGGACCAGACCACGTACACGCCCAGCGCGTCGATGACGGCCATGAGGGCGAGCTTGGCGAAGAACCCGGGGCTGTAGTTCCGGGCGTGCGACCCGTCGCGGTCCCGGCGCGGGCGTGACCGGCGCGGCCCCTCGGGCGGCCCGGAGTCCTCCGGAGCGCCGACGGCGGTGTCGGTGGGCGTGATCTGTGGGGCGGACATCGAGCCTCCGTAGTCGTGCGACACGGGTACCGGCCCGCGTCATGGGGCTGGCGCAGCGCCGCTCGTGCGGGCTGCGCCGACGACCCGCGGCCGGGGGGGGGGGGGGGGGGGGGGGGGGGGGGGGGGGGGGGGGGGGGG
>NZ_JACSQE010000001.1:357924-388838 GCF_014836745.1 Oerskovia gallyi | reverse complement strand
GCGCGCCCGGGGCGGGCCGGGGCGGGGGGGCCCCCACGGCCAGGGTGTCAGGTGATCAGGAACCGATCGCTGCCTGGATGTCGGCGATCATCTTGTCCCAGGTGGTGATCGGGTCGGCACCGCCGACGATCGCTGCCTCGGTCACGCCCCAGAAGCTCCACACGGAAGCCATCTCGGGGATCGAGGGCATGGGCAGGGCGTCGGCACCGACGGCACGGAAGCCGGCGATGATCGGGTCCTCCGCGGCGGCCTTGTCAGCCGAGACGGTGAGGGCCGGCGAACGGTTGCCGGCCTTGTACAGGGCCGTCTGGGCCTCCTCGGTCGAGAGGAAGTTGACGAGGAAGTCGTTGGCGACGAGCGCGTTCTTGCTCTGGTTGCTGAGGTAGAAGCCCTGCACGCCCACGAACGGCTGCGCGGTCTGGCCACCGGCGCTCGGGATCGGGTCGATCGCGAGGTCCAGGCCCTCGAAGGACTCGATCATCCACGGGCCGCCGACGATGAAGGGCGACTCGCCGTTCTTGAAGGCCTCGACCGCGATGTCGTACGTCGTGTCCTGGCTGAGCGTGCCGGCTGCGCCCTGCGCACCGAGCCACGTCGCGAACGCCTGGCCCTCGGGGCCGCCCATCGCGAGCTCGGAGCTGTAGGAGCCGTCCTCGTTCTGCGCGAACACGGGGGCGCCGAACGACGTCTGGAACGGGTAGTGCGTGTAGGGGTCACCCTTGGCGCCGTCCGACTGGACGAGGATCGGGAACTTGGTCCCGGCGGCCTGGCCGGCGGCGACGGCCTCGTCCCACGTGGCGGGGGCGGTCGCGGCGAGCGCGGTGTTGCGGATCAGGGCGATGTTCTCGGTCGCGTAGGGCAGGCCGTAGACCTGGCCGTCCTGCGTGAAGGCCTCGATCGAGACCTTCTCGAACTCGGCGGCCTTGTCGCCCAGCTCGAGCGGTGCGACGACACCGTTGGTCGTGAACTCGCCGAGCCAGTCGTGCGCGCCGACCGTGATGTCGGGGCCCTTGCCCGTCGGGACCTGCGCGAGGAAGTCCGCGCGGATGTCGTCGAAGTTCTTGAGGACGACCTCGACCTTGGTGCCGGTCTCGGTCTCGAAGGCCTTCGCGGCATCGGTGACCGCGGCCTGGCGGGTCTCGTCGACCCAGACCGTCAGCGCACCAGTCGTGTCCTCGGACCCCGTGGTGGGGTCGTCTCCGCTACCGCCGCCGGAGCAGGCTGTGAGCGCCAGCGTGGTGCCGAGCGCTGCGGCAAGAAGGATGCTCCGTCGCATCTGAGTCACTCCCAAGCAATCGAGATGTCAGCCGAGGGTGGCGAACCTGCCCTCCTCGGCCCTGATGGGGACGACCGTACGACGCCGGGTAGCCATGATGCAAGCGCTTGCGGTAACTTTCATGCAACGCATTGCACATCACGGTGAAACAGCTCATCGCGCACCGCCTCCGGGACTGCGACATCCAGCCCGCGAGCAACCAGGACGAGGAGGTCCGGTGTCCCCTACACTCCCCCACGTGCGTACCCGTCTCACAGATCTGGCCGAGCAGGCCGGCGTCAGTACTGCGACGGTCTCGCGCGTCCTCAACGGCAAGGTCGGCGTTGCGAGCGAGACGCGCCAGGCCGTCCTCGCCGCTCTCGACCTCCTCGGGTACGAACGCCCGGAGAAGCTTCGCAACCGTTCCGCCGGCCTGGTCGGCCTGATCGTCCCGGAGCTGACGAACCCCGTCTTCCCCGCGTTCGCCCAGGTCGTCGAGTCCCTGCTCTCGGAGCACGGCTACACGCCCCTGCTGTGCACGCAGTCGCCGGGCGGCACCACCGAGGACGAGTACGTCGAGATGCTGCTCGACCACGCGGTCGACGGCATCGTCTTCATCTCCGGCCTCCACGCCGACACCCAGGCCAGCCACGAGCGCTACGAGCGCCTGCGCAGCCGCGGCATGCCGATCGTGCTCGTCAACGGCTACGCACCGGGCGTGGACGCGCCGTTCGTCTCGCCCGACGACGTCGCGAGCGTCGAGCTCTCGGTGCGCCACCTGCAGTCGCTGGGGCACCGCAAGATCGGTCTCGCGATCGGTCCGGGACGCTTCGTCCCGGCCCAGCGCAAGCTGGCGAGCTTCGCGGACTCCCTCGTGCGGCACGGGCTGGTCGACGACGCCGACCAGGCCTCCGAGCACATCGTGGTCACGCTCTTCACGGTCGAGGGCGGGCAGGCCGCGGCCGGCGAGCTCATCGACTCGGGACACACCGCGATCGTGTGCGGCTCGGACCTCATGGCGCTCGGCGCCATCCGTGCCGCACGGTCGCGCGGGCTGCGCGTCCCCGAGGACGTGTCGGTCGTCGGCTACGACGACTCGCCGCTCATCGCGTTCACGGACCCGCCGCTCACGACCGTGCGCCAGCCGGTCGCCGCGATGGGCCAGGCGGCCATCAGCGCGCTGCTCACGGAGATCTCCGGCGACCGGGCGCCCCGGTCGGAGCTGTTGTTCCAGCCGGAGCTGATCGTGCGCGGGTCGACGGGCGCCGCGCCGAGCGGTCGACTCGACAACCCCTAGCCGCAAGCGCTTACACTCGGACGACGGCTCGACGCGACAGCCCTCCTGTCGCGCCCTCGGTCGCCGTTCCGGTGATCCCCGAGGCGCTCGCGCCCGGATCCCCGCTCGGACCGTCGCACCGCAGCCGGTGCACGGCCCGGCGCCACCCAGAACTCGCAGCACCCAGCCACACCCCGCACAGTGAGGACCTGTACTCCATGTCTCGTATCGATTCGACCACGGCGCCCGAGGTCGACTCCGCCACGGCGCTCACCGCCACCCAGCTCGTCCACGCCGCCCACGAGGGCCCGGGCGAGTGGTGGCGCGACGCCGTGATCTACCAGGTCTACCCGCGCTCCTTCGCGGACGGCAACGGCGACGGGATCGGCGACCTGCCCGGGGTGACCGCCCGCCTGCCGCACCTCAAGGCGCTCGGGATCGACGCCGTCTGGCTCTCGCCCTTCTACCGCTCGCCCCAGAAGGACGCCGGCTACGACGTCTCCGACTACCGCGACGTCGACCCGCTGTTCGGCACGCTCGCCGACTTCGACGAGATGCTCGCGAAGGCCCACGAGATGGGCATCCGCGTCATCGTCGACGTCGTCCCGAACCACACGTCGGACCAGCACGCCTGGTTCGTCGAGGCGCTCGCCGCCCCCGAGGGCTCGCCCGAGCGTGCCCGCTACCTGTTCCGCGAGGGCAAGGGCGAGAACGGCGAGCTGCCCCCGAACAACTGGCAGTCGATCTTCGGCGGCCCGGCCTGGACCCGTGTGACCGCTGGCGCGGACGCGCACGTCGTGACCGGCGCCGAGGGCGAGGTGCCCGGCCAGTGGTACCTGCACATGTTCGACTCGACCCAGCCCGACCTCGACTGGAGCAACCCCGAGGTCCGCGCCGAGTTCGAGGACGTCCTGCGCTTCTGGCTCGACAAGGGTGTGGACGGTTTCCGCATCGACGTCGCGCACGGCATGGTCAAGCAGGACGGTCTGCCCGACTGGGACGGCACCGTCTCCATGGTCGAGGGCACCGACACGGGCGCCCCCGAGGACGGCTCGACCGGCGCCGGCAACTCCGGCCCCATGTTCGACCAGGACGGCGTGCACGACATCTACCGCGCCTGGCACAAGGTCCTCGCCGAGTACGACGGCGACCGCGCCCTCGTCGCCGAGGCCTGGGTCGAGCCGCTCTCGCGACTGGCACGCTACGTGCGCCCCGACGAGATGCACCAGGCCTTCAACTTCTCGTTCCTCACCACGGCCTGGGACGCCGCGCCGCTGCGTGCTGTCGTCGCCGCGTCGCTCAACGCGTCCGACGAGGTCGGCGCGCCCACCACCTGGGTGCTGTCGAACCACGACGTCGTGCGCCACCCCTCGCGCCTGGGCCTGGCCGAGCCGGGCCTGCGCCCCAACGGGATCTTCGCGCACGAGCCCCAGCCCGACGAGGAGCTCGGCCTGCGCCGGGCCCGCGCCGCGAGCCTGCTCATGCTCGGCCTGCCGGGCAGCTCCTACCTGTACCAGGGCGAGGAGCTCGGGCTGCCCGAGCACACGTCGCTGCCGAACGAGGTCCGCGAGGACCCCGCGTTCTTCCGCACCGAGGGCGCCGAGGCGGGCCGCGACGGCTGCCGCGTGCCGCTCCCCTGGTCGGCCGAGGCCCCCGGCCTCGGGTTCGGCCCCACGGGCAAGACCTGGCTCCCCCAGCCCGAGTCCTACAAGGCCCTCGCGGCCGACGCGCAGTACGGCGTCGCCGGCTCGACGTTCGAGATGTACAAGGCCGCGCTCGAGATCCGCAAGGCCGAGAACCTCGGCGCGGGCTCGCTCGCCTGGGTCGACGCCTACGCGGACTCGACCGACGTGATCGCGTTCCGCAACGGCGACGTGGTGGTCCTGGCGAACCTGGGCTCCGAGCCCGTCGTCCTGCCCCGCGGCGCGCAGGTGCTGGTCGAGAGCGGACCCACGTTCTCCGACCGCAGCGCCGACCCGCAGGTGCGCGTGCCCTCCGACACCACGGTGTGGTTCCGCGCGTGACCTGGTAGCCCGGGCTGCCCGACGGCCCGCCCGCCCCCCGCCCCGGACCCGCCGCCCGGGTACGGGAGTAGCTCCTCCGGCGCCGGGCCGTCGTCGTGCCTGCCGTGGCCTCAGCCGCCGGAGACGCTCAGCTCGGCCTCGCGCAGCTTCTCCTCGAACTCCTCGGAGAGCTCGCGCGAGTCGAGCCAGCCGTACGGCAGGTGTGGCTTCTTGGGCGAGCCGGCGCGGCCGCGCTGCCCCTCGGCGGCCTCGCCCGGGTAGGGCTGGTCGAGGTCGAGCGCGTCGAGCTTGCCCCGCAGCTCGTCGAGCGTCGAGACCATCGCGAGACCCTGACGCGCCTCGCCGCCCACCGCATAGCCCTTGAGGTACCAGGCCATGTGCTTGCGCAGGTCCCGCATCCCCTTGCCCTCGTCCCCGCCGAAGTACTCGATCATGAGCTCGCCGTGGCGGTAGATGGTCTCGGCGACCTCGCGCAGGCCGGGCGTCACGCGCGCGTCCGAGCCGGAGAAGGCCGCGGCCAGGTCCGCGAAGAGCCAGGGCCGCCCCTGGCACCCGCGCCCGACGACGACGCCGTCGCATCCCGTCTCCCGCACCATGCGCACGGCGTCCTCGGCCGACCAGATGTCGCCGTTGCCGAGGACCGGGATCTCGGTCACGGTCTCCTTGAGGCGCGCGATGGCGGACCAGTCCGCGGTGCCGCTGTAGTAGTCGGCGGCGGTCCGCGCGTGCAGGGCCACGGCCGCGACGCCCTCGCGCTGGGCGATGAGCCCGGCCTCGAGGTACGTCAGGTGGTCGTCGTCGATGCCCTTGCGCATCTTGATCGTGACGGGCACGCCGTACGGCTCGGCCGCCTTGACCGCAGCGCGCACGATCGAGGTGAACAGGTCCCTCTTCCACGGCAGCGCCGAGCCGCCGCCCTTGCGCGTGACCTTGGGCACGGGGCAGCCGAAGTTGAGGTCGACGTGGTCCGCCCGGTCCTCGCCCGCGATGATCTTGACCGCGGCGCCGACCGTCGCGGGGTCCACGCCGTAGACCTGGGCCGAGCGGGTCTTCTCGTCGTCCTCGAACGTGACGATGCGCAGCGACTCCTCGTTGCGCTCGACGAGCGCGCGGCTGGTCACCATCTCGGCGACGTACAGGCCTGCGCCGTGCTCGCGGCACAGCCGACGGAAGGCGGCGTTGGTCACGCCCGCCATGGGGGCCAGGACGACGGGGGTCTCGACGACGTGGGGCCCGATCCGCAGGGGCGGCAGCACGTGTCCGGTTGCGGGCGCCGGGGTCTCGGGCGCACGCGTGGCGTCGGAAAGGGTGGGGAGGGTCACCCGGCCATTCTCCCACCAACCCCCGGCAGGAGAAAAAGGGCCGCCGTCCACGGGTGGACGGCGGCCCTTCTCCGGCCCCGGAGGGGCGGGCGTGCTAGGCGCCGAGGAGGCGGGCGCCCAGGTACGCGGTGACCTGGTCGAGCGCGACGCGCTCCTGGGCCATGGTGTCCCGGTGACGGATCGTCACGGCCTGGTCGTCGAGCGTGTCGAAGTCGACCGTGATGCAGAACGGGGTGCCGATCTCGTCCTGGCGGCGGTAGCGGCGGCCGATCGCCCCGGCGTCGTCGAAGTCGACGTTCCAGAACTTGCGCAGCTCGGCGGCCAGGTCGCGCGCCTTGGGCGAGAGCTGCTCGTTGCGGCTCAGCGGCAGGACCGCGGCCTTGACGGGCGCGAGACGCGGGTCGAGCCGGAGCACCGTGCGGACGTCGGTGCCGCCCTTCGCGTTGGGCGCCTCCTCCTCGTGGTACGACTCGACGAGGAAGGCCATGAGCGAACGCGTCAGGCCCGCGGCGGGCTCGATGACGTACGGCACGTACTTCTCGTTGGTGACCGGGTCACGGTAGGTGAGGTCCTTGCCGGAGTGCTCGGAGTGCGTCTTGAGGTCGAAGTCCGTGCGGTTCGCGACGCCCTCGAGCTCGCCCCACTCGGAGCCCTTGAAGCCGAAGCGGTACTCGATGTCGACCGTGCGGGTCGAGTAGTGCGACAGCTTCTCCTTCGGGTGCTCGTAGAGGCGCAGGTTGTCGCGGTCGATGCCGAGGTCGACGTACCAGTTGGTGCGCAGGTCGATCCAGTACTGGTGCCACTCCTCGTCCGTCCCGGGCTCGACGAAGAACTCCATCTCCATCTGCTCGAACTCGCGCGTGCGGAAGATGAAGTTGCCCGGCGTGATCTCGTTGCGGAACGACTTGCCGATCTGGCCGATGCCGAAGGGCGGCTTCTTGCGGGCCGCGCCGACGACGTTCTGGAAGTTCACGAAGATGCCCTGCGCGGTCTCGGGGCGCAGGTAGTGCATCCCGGACTCGTCCTCGACCGGGCCGAGGTACGTCTTGAGCATCATGTTGAAGTCGCGGGGCTCGGTCCACTGGCCGCGCGTGCCGCAGTTGGGGCAGGCGATCTCGGCGAGGCCGCCCTCGGGGGCGCGGCCCTTCTTCTCCTCGAACTCCTCGATCATCTGGTCCTCGCGGAACCGCTTGTGGCACGAGAGGCACTCGGTGAGCGGGTCGGTGAAGACGCCGACGTGGCCCGAGGCGACCCAGACCTCGCGCGGGAGGATCACGGAGGAGTCGAGGCCCACCACGTCGTCACGGCTCGTGACCATGGTGCGCCACCACTGCTTCTTGATGTTCTCCTTGAGCTCGGTGCCGAGCGGCCCGTAGTCCCAGGCGGACCGGGTACCGCCGTAGATCTCGCCCGAGGGGAAGACGAACCCGCGCCGCTTGGCGAGGGAGACGACGGCATCGAGTCGAGAAGGCGCAGTGGCCACAGTTGATCACTCCAGGGAAATCGTGCGTACCCCGCACGTGGCTTCGTGCGGGACGTTGCGGGACGCCGGCGCCCCGGCCGTCGCCGTGAGGCGGACGGCCCCGTGGGCACCAACGTCCCAGGTTACTCGGTCTTTCCCTGGGGGGAGAGCGCACGAGGGGGCGCGCCGGCCCGACGGCGAGCGGCGCCGTCGGGCCGGCGGTTCCCCCGGGTGGGGTGTCGGCCAGGCCACACCGACCCTTGTTGACATTCGTTATCAATATCAGTGACGATGGATGCCATGCCCCGCCACCTCCTCCGCCACCGCGCTGCCCTCGCCACGTCCGTCGCCCTCGCGACGACGCTCACCCTGGCGGCCTGCGGGTCCGGGGGCACGTCGGGCGGCGGCGGGTCGGGGGGGCCGGACGGCGCGGACGGTGCCGTCGACGTGCTCGCCTCGTTCTACCCCCTGCAGTTCGTGGCCGAGCGCGTCGGCGGCGACCGGGTCACGGTCGCCAACCTCACGCCGCCCGCAGCGGAGCCCCACGACCTCGAGCTCTCCCCCGCCCAGGCCCGCTCGATCGGAACGGCCGACCTCGTGGTCTACCAGTCCGGCTTCCAGGCCGCGGTCGACGAAGCCGTCGACGCCCGCGACCCGGCACACCTCGTGGACGCGACCGAGGCCGCAGGCCTCGAGGAGCACCCGGGCGAGGCGACCACGGACGCGGCCGAGGGGACGGCCACCGAGGACGAGCACGCCGCGCACGACGACCACGCGGACGACGGGCACGACCACACGTCGGAAGGCGGCCTCGACCCGCACTTCTGGCTCGACCCCGCCCGCCTGGTCCCGGTCGCCGAGCAGGTCGCGGCCGAGCTGAGCGCGGTCGACCCCGACGGCGCCGACGAGTACGCGGCCAACCTGGAGACCCTCACGGCCGACCTGACCGCGCTCGACGCCGAGTACGAGGCCGGCCTCGCGAGCTGCGCGAGCCCGTACCTCGTCACGTCGCACGAGGCGTTCGGCTACCTCGCCGAGCGCTACGGGCTCGAGCAGGTCGGGATCACGGGGATCGACCCCGAGGCCGAGCCCTCTCCCGCCCGGCTGCGCGAGGTCGCCGACATCATCCGCGACCACGGCGTGACCACGATCTTCTTCGAGACCCTCACGAGCCCCAAGGTGACCCAGACCCTCGCGCGGGACGTCGGGGTCCAGGCCGCGGTGCTCGACCCGCTCGAAG
Source organism: Oerskovia gallyi (assembly GCF_014836745.1). NCBI lineage: Bacteria > Bacillati > Actinomycetota > Actinomycetes > Micrococcales > Cellulomonadaceae > Oerskovia > Oerskovia gallyi. Next base: position 380,259 of record NZ_JACSQE010000001.1, on the reverse strand, counting down.
GCCTGAGCAAGGACGGGACCGACTACCTTGGCGTCATGCGGACCAACCTGGAGGCGCTGCGCACCGGCCTGACCTGCGCATGAGCACCTCGTCCCTGACCTCTCCGGACCACCCCGCGGACCGCGCCGCGGGGACACCCGCGATCGAGGCCCGCGGCGTGCACGTGCGGCTCGGCAGCAGCGACATCCTGCGCGGCGTCGACCTCACGGTCGAGCGCGGCGAGGTCGTCGCGCTGCTCGGCGCGAACGGCTCGGGCAAGTCGACGCTCGTGAAGTCCCTCGTGGGCATCGTCCCGCTCGCGGCGGGGCACGTCCGTCTCCTGGGGGCCGAGCTCGGCCCCCGGGTCCCCTGGGCGCACCTGGGGTACGTGCCGCAGCGCGTCTCGGCGCAGACGGGCGTCCCGTCGACGGCCGAGGAGGTCGTCGCCTCAGGCCTGCTCCACGGCCGTCGCATCCGCCTGCCGCGCGGCTGGCGCACCACGGCGCGCGAGGCGCTCGACCGCGTGGGCCTCGCCGACCGGGCACAGAGCGCCGTGCACGAGCTCTCGGGCGGGCAGCAGCAGCGGGTCCTCATCGCCCGGGCGCTGGCGCGCAGCCCCGAGCTGCTCATCCTCGACGAGCCCGTCGCGGGCGTCGACCAGCCCAGCCAGGAAGCGTTCGCCGCGACGCTCACCGAGCTCACTCGCGGTGGCATGACGGTCCTGGTCGTCCTGCACGAGCTGGGTGCGCTCGCGCCCCTCATCCAGCGGTGCGTGGTCCTGCGGCACGGCCTCGTGGTGCACGACGGCGCCCCGCCGCAGGCGACCGCCGAGCACGCCGGCCCCGACCACGAGCACCTGCACCCGCACGGGGACGACGCCGAGCACGGCACCTCCGCCGGGATCGACATGGGCCTCATCGACGCCCCGCTCACGCACCACAACCCCGCCCCCGCCCGCATCGACCGTGGAGCCGCCTCGTGAACGCCCTCGACGAGCTGGTCGGGATGCTCACCGACCCCTTCATGCAGCGCGCGCTCGTCGCGGCCGTGCTGGTCGGCGTGACCGCGCCGGTCATGGGGACCTACCTCGTGCAGCGCAAGCTGTCGCTGCTCGGCGACGGGATCGGGCACGTGGCCCTCACGGGCGTGGCCCTGGGCTGGCTCGTCGGCGGCGCCATGGGCGTCGTGCCCGACGACGCCCTCGCCATCCCCGGTGCGGTCGTCGCGGCCGTGATCGGCTCCGTGATCATCGAGATCGTGCGCGAGCGCGGCCGCACGAGCGGTGACGTGGCGCTGGCCCTGATGTTCTACGGCGGCATCGCGGGCGGCGTCCTGCTCATCGGCGTCGCCGGCGGCAGCTCGGGCAACCTCATGCAGTACCTGTTCGGGTCGATCTCGAGCGTCTCCCCGACCGACCTGTGGCTGACCCTGATCCTGGGAGTGCTCATCCTCGCGGTCGGCATGGGGCTGCGCGCCGCGCTGTTCGCCGTGAGCTACGACGAGGAGTTCTCGCGGGCCTCGGGGCTGCCGGTCCGGGCCCTCAACATCGCGATCGCCGTCATCGCGGCCCTCACCGTGACCGTGGCCATGCGTGTCGTCGGCCTGCTGCTCGTGAGCGCCCTCATGATCGTGCCCGTCGCGATCGCGCAGCTCGTGACGATCTCCTTCCGACGGACCATGGCGCTGGCCATGGTGATCGGCGTCGTGGTCTGCGTGGTCGGGCTGTCCGTCACGTACTGGCAGACTCTGTCCCCGGGGGCCACGATCGTCGTCCTGGCGATCGCCCTCTACGCGGTCGTGGCGGTCCTGCGGCCCGTGCTCGTGCGGCGCAGGCCGCGCACGTCGCACGACCCGCACCCCGACATCCCCGACGACGTCCACGTGGAAGGTGGCGAGCGATGCAGCGCATGACCCGTCAACGGGCAGCGGTCTCCGAGGCCCTGGAGGACCTGCCCGACTTCCGCAGCGCGCAACAGCTCCACGAGCTGCTGCGCGCTCGCGGCGATGCCGTGGGTCTGGCGACCGTCTACCGCACCCTGCAGACCCTGGCCGACGGCGGAGACGTCGACGTCCTGCGCACCGAGGACGGCGAGAGCCTGTACCGCAAGTGCGAGCGGACCGAGCACCACCACCACCTGGTGTGCCGCTCGTGCGGCAAGGCCGTCGAGATCGACGGCCCGACCGTCGAGACCTGGGCCTCCCAGGTGGGATCCGCGCACGGCTTCACGGACATCCAGCACACGATCGAGCTCTTCGGCACGTGCGAGGCGTGCCGCGCGAAGCAGGCGTCGTGAGCGTGCTGCTCCTCCTGGGCCCGACGGCGTCGCTCACGTCCGCGCCCTCCCTCGCGCGGGGCGTGGAGGTCGTCACCGCGGCGGACGGTTCGACGGGGATCTTCACGATCGACGGGGTCCCGTACTGGATCATCTACGCCGCGGCCTTCGCGATCGTGTTCGTCCGCGCGCAGGCCACGTACTGGGTCGGTCGCGGCGTCGCTCGCGGCACGGGCAACACCCGGTGGGCCCGCCGCCTCGAGAGCGAGCGCGCCCAGCGGGCGATCGCCACGATCAACAAGTGGGGGCCCATCGCGGTCACCCTGTCGTTCTTCACGGTCGGGGTCCAGACCGTCATCAACCTGACGGCGGGCTACACGCGCATGCGGCTCCCGCGCTACCTCGCGGCGCTGCTGCCGGGGTGCGCGATCTGGGCTGCCATCTGGACGACGATCGGGATCGCGGCGTTCAACACGGCCGTGCTGCTCGCGGCAGGCAGCCCGGTCGGGCTGGTCGTGCTCGTGCTGCTCGTCGCCGGGCTCGTGGCATGGGTCGTCGTCGCGTCGCGGCGACGCCGCTCACGTGCCGCCCGCGACGACGACGCGACCCTCGCGACGTCGTCGGGCAACGACGCCCCGGCCAGGACCGAGGCGACGGACGGGCCGCCGCGGACGACCGGGAGCAACCCGTTCGGTGACGTCGCGGACCTGCTGCTCGACGCCCCGGACGACGGCCCCGGCCCCACGCAGGCGCGTCGTACGCGCAGCGACCCCGCGGACCCCTCGGCCGAGCCCGCGGAGCCCGAGCGCGACTGAGCTCCTCAGGAGATCTCGGTCGCGCTCTCGTCCGCCTCGCCCACGCAGAACTGGTTGCCCTGCGGGTCCGCGAGCACCGACCACCGGTAGCCGGGGATCGTGTGCTCGGCGACCAGCGAGGCTCCGTCCGCCAGCAGGCGCGCGACCTCCGCCGCACGGTCGGCGGTCGACGCGTCGAGGTGGATCCTGTTCTTGCCGGGCGTCGGGTCCTCGACCTTCTGGAACCCCAGCACGGGCCCCGTGCCCTCCTGGGAGGGGACGACCTCGAGGAACCAGCCGTCGGCCTCGTCGATCACCTTCCCGCCCGTCTGCCGGGCCCACCACTGCGCCAGCGGGCGCGGGTCGGTCGAGTCCACCGTGACCATACCGATCGAAAGAGTCATACCCGGCAGGGTAGCGAGGGGCACCGACACGTGCACACGGTCGAAGCCCGCCAGGTCAGGGGATGTCGGCCGACTCTGCCGACTTGTCGATCGCCCCGCCGTAGCGCCGGTCACGGCTCGCGTACTCCTCGACCGCACGCCACAGGCTGCGCCGGTCGACGTCGGGCCAGTGCTCTGGCAGGAAGACCATCTCGGCGTACGCGGCCTGCCAGATCATGAAGTTCGACGTCCGCTGCTCGCCCGAGGACCGCAGGAACAGGTCCACGTCCGGCAGGTCGGGCTCGTCCAGGTACTTCGCGACCGTCTTCTCGGTGACCTTCCTCGGGTCGAGCCGGCCCGCGGCGACCTCCCGCGCGATGGCCTGCGCGGCGTCCGCGATCTCGGCGCGCCCGCCGTAGTTCACGCACATCGTGAGCGTGCACGTGTCGTTGTCCTTGGTGAGCCGCTCGGCGTCCTCGAGCTCCTTGATGACCGAGCCCCACAGACGCGGCCGACGCCCCGCCCAGCGCATGCGCACGCCCCAGCTGCTCATCTCGTCACGACGGCGCCTGATCACGTCCCGGTTGAACTGCATGAGGAAGCGGACCTCCTCGGGTGAGCGCTTCCAGTTCTCGGTCGAGAACGCGTACGCCGAGACGTGCTTGACGCCGATCTCGATCGCGCCCGCCACGACGTCGAGCAGCGCGGCCTCCCCGGCCTTGTGCCCCTCGGTGCGCGGGAGCCCCCGCTCGTTGGCCCACCGACCGTTGCCGTCCATGACGATCGCGACGTGGTTCGGCACGAACCGGGCAGGGATGTTCGGCGCCGTCGCCCCCGACGGGTGCGGCGGGGGCGGCTGGATCCCTCGCCCCATCAGGCCTCTCCCCCGGCCCGCGGAGCACCCGCGTCGTCTCGTTCCACCATCCGCAGTGATCGCAACGTTCTCTCCAGGTGATATTGGCTGTAGGCGGCCACGAGGCCGCTGGCTTCCTTGCGGTGGCGCACGTCCGACGCGTCCGCCACGTCCCACTCGCCCGCGAGCAGCGCCGCGAGCAGGGAGAAGGTCTCGGGGGCCGGGGACGTCGACCCCGGCGGCCTGCACCGTGAGCAGACCGCCCCGCCCAGCGCCACCGCGAACGACCGGTGCGGGCCGGGCTCGCCGCAGCGCGAGCAGTCGGTGAAGCTCGGCGCCCACCCGGCGACCGCGAAGGCGCGTAGGAGGTAGGAGTCGAGCACCAGGCCCGGCGCGTGCGCGTGCCCCGCAAGCGACCGCAGCGCTCCGGCGAGCAGCCAGAACTGCTGGACGGCAGGCTCCTTCTCGGCCTCGACGAGCCGCTCGGCCGTCTCCAGCATCGCGGCCCCCGCCGTGTACAGGCCGTAGTCCTCGCAGATCGCGCGCGCATAGGGCCCCACGGTCTCCGCCTGCGTCACGACGTCGAGCGACCTGCCCACGTGGAGCTGGACGTCGACGAACATGAACGGCTCGAGCCGCGCCCCGAAGCGCGAGGACGTGCGACGCACGCCCTTGCCCACGGCCCGGACCTTGCCGTTCTCGCGCGTGAGCAGGGTGACGATGCGGTCCGCCTCGCCCAGCTTCTGGGCGCGCAGGACGATCGCTTCGTCTCGGTAGAGGACCACTCCCCCATTGTCCGTCATGCCACCGACGTCCCGGTGCACGGTCCGTGCCCGGTGAGTGCCCGGTACGTGCCCGGTGCGCGCCCACTGTGTGCGTACCACCACGCGAGGCGCAGGTGCGGCACGTCGACGGGTCCCGTGCCGCCGGCACGGGACCCCTCGACGGAAGGGATCAGCCCTCGGAGCGCTCCGCGCGGTTCACGGCCGAGACGATCGCCTTCAGCGAGGCCGTGGTGATCGACGGGTCGATCCCGACGCCCCACAGCACGTCGTCGCCGACCTGGCACTCGACGTACGCGGCGGCCGTCGCGTCACCGCCCTCCGAGAGCGCGTGCTCGGCGTAGTCCAGGACACGGACCTCGACACCCACCTGCGCGATCGCGTCGACGAACGCCGCGACCGGACCGTTGCCCGAGCCCTCGAGCGTCAGGTGCTCACCACGGTCCAGCACGTCGACCGCCAGGGTGTCCGGGCCGTCCTCCGACGACGCCGCGCGGGTCCCCCGCAGCTTCAGCCGGCCCCACGGCTCCAGGCCCGACTCAGGAGCGACCGGCAGGTACTCGTCCGAGAAGATCCGCCAGATGTCGTCGCCCGTGACCTCCTGGCCCCCGGCGTCCGTGAACGCCTGGACGACGCGCGAGAACTCGATCTGCAGGCGACGCGGCAGGTCCAGGTGGCGCTCGGACTGCAGCAGGTACGAGATACCGCCCTTGCCCGACTGCGAGTTGACGCGGATCACTGCCTCGTACGACCGGCCCACGTCCTTGGGGTCGATCGGCAGGTACGGCACGCCCCAGACCAGGTCGTCGACGCCCTTGCCCGCAGCCTCGGCCTCCGCGGCCATGGCGTCCAGGCCCTTCTTGATCGCGTCCTGGTGCGAGCCCGAGAACGCGGTGAAGACCAGGTCGCCCGCGTACGGGTGACGCTCGTGCACGGCGATCTGGTTGCAGTGCTCGACCGTGCGACGGATACGGTCCATGTCGGAGAAGTCGATCTCCGGGTCGATGCCCTGGCTGAACAGGTTCATGCCGAGCGTCACCAGGCAGACGTTGCCCGTGCGCTCGCCGTTGCCGAACAGGCAGCCCTCGATGCGGTCCGCCCCGGCCTGGTAGCCCAGCTCCGCGGCGGCCACGGCCGTCCCGCGGTCGTTGTGCGGGTGCAGCGACAGGACGACGTTCTCGCGGTGCGCCAGGTGCCGGTTCATCCACTCGATCGAGTCGGCGTAGACGTTGGGCGTCGCCATCTCGACCGTCGCCGGCAGGTTGATGATGACCTTGCGCTCCGGCGTCGGCTCGAAGACCTCGATGACCTCGTTGCAGATCTCCACGGCGAACTCGAGCTCGGTGCCCGTGTAGGACTCGGGCGAGTACTCGTAGAAGACCGTGGTCTCCGGGATGGTCTCCTCGAACTTGCGGCACAGCTTGGCGCCGTTCACCGCGATCGCGATGATTCCCTCACGGTCGGTGCGGAACACGACCTCGCGCTGGAGCCGCGACGTCGAGTTGTACAGGTGCACGATCGCCTGCTTCGCGCCCCGCAGCGACTCGTACGTACGGGCGATCAGGTGCTCGCGGGACTGCGTCAGGACCTGGATCACGACGTCGTCCGGGATGTGCCCCTCCTCGATGAGCAGGCGCACGAAGTCGAAGTCGGTCTGCGAGGCCGACGGGAACCCGACCTCGATCTCCTTGTAGCCCATCTCGACGAGCAGCTGGAACATCTTCAGCTTGCGCTCGGCGTTCATGGGCTCGATCAGCGCCTGGTTGCCGTCGCGCAGGTCGACCGCGCACCAGCGCGGGGCCTTCTCGATGCGCCTGTCCGGCCACGTCCGGTCCGGCAGCGACACGTCGAACTGCTCGTGGAACGGCTCGTACTTGTGCACGGGCATGCCGGACGGCTGCTGTGCGGAGCGGGTGCTGGTCTGGGGGGTCTGCGCCGTGGTGCTCATCATGTCCTTCGCGATCTCTTCGTCGGTGCTGTTCAGCCGGCACACCAGACCACCGCGACGAGGATGCGGCCTAGAGGGCCTCGTCGCGGCAACGAAGGAGGAGCAGCTGAGTCACGTGCACGCTGCCACTGTACTCCCGTCCGGGGCGATGGTCCGGGACGTCCCGGTGGACGACACGCGCGAGGCGGGCCGACGACGCCACGAGAGCGACGCCGTCGGCCCGCCTCAGAGCGGGACCAGACGAACCAGCGACGCCACGAGAGCGACGCCGTCGGCCCGCCTCAGAGCGCGGCCCCGCCTGGTCAGGGCCGGTCAGCGGCCGCGCGAACGCAGGGCGGCGTCGACCGCAGGGTCGCCCAGGTTGCCGAGCCACTCGAGCAGCGCGGGGTACGTCGACGGGTTGGCCGCGACCTGGGGGCGCAGGTGCGGGGCCTCCTGGACGATCTGCGCGAGCACCTCGAGCGGCGTGGACGGGTCCAGTGCCTGAGCGGCGCTGAACCCGACCGGCTGCGGGTCCTGGTACGGGGGCAGGACCGCCGTGTCACCCACGGACTGTGCCGCGTAACCCGGTCGCGCCGCGTAGCCCGAACGCTCGGGGACGACCGGCTGCACGGGGTGCGACGACGAGCCCCCCTGCGCCGGCAGGACCTGGGTCGGCTGGTACTGCTCGACCGGGCGGGAAGGCTGCGGCTGCGGGTCCTGACGGACCGGCTGCGTCGGCTCCTGGGTCGGCTGGTAGCGGACCTGTTGCACGGGCTGCGCCGACTGGGGCTGCTGAGGCTGCTGAGGCTGCTGGGCAGACTGCACGGGCTGGGCCGACTGTGCCGGAGCGCGGACAGGTGTCGGACGCGACGGGGCCGCGACCTGGTCGGGCTCGTGCTCGCCGGCCTCTGGGCCGTACCCGTCCGGGCCCGTCGCGTAGCTGCCGCTGCCGTACGGACCCGCGACCGGCTCCTGCGCGGGCTTGGGACGAGCCGGGCGCGGCGCGGGCGGCTGCCAGACGTACGCGCTCGGCGCGGCGTCGGCCCCGACGAGCGACGACGGGCGGTTCTCCGCGAAGTGCGTCCGGACCTCGGCCGGCACCGTGAGCGCGAAGACCACGATGAGCGGCAGCCCGTACGCCAGCAGGAGCAGCGACGTGCCGAAGCCTGCCCCGGGCTGGTTCGTCGCGACGATGAGGAGCACGATGCCGAGGATCGCGACGACGCCTGCCGCGCCGAGCGCGAGCGTCCGCCCGGCCACGGCGTCGCGGGCGAGCGAGCGACGAGCCACGAGCGCGGCGCCCGCAGCGAGGAGCCCGAACACGATCGACAGGATGAGGACCGACCCGCTCGCGCCGTTCGCGAGCGTGAAGACACCGGTCAGCGCGGTTCCGAGGGCGACGACGACGACGAGGTCGAGCGTGTTCACCGCGACGGCGACCCACGTCGAGACGGGCGACTGCGAGGAGGTGGTCCGCGCGAGCGCGGGCGACGAGGCGACCGCCGCAGCGGCGGGGACGAGCAGCAGGCCGAACTGCCCGAGCGCGAACGAGTCGAAGCTGACCAGCAGGTTGCTGGTGTTCAGGACGAAGAGGACCACGAGCGCGATCCCCAGACCGACGAGCACGAGGCGCCAGGCCTCGTCGCGGCGCAGGATCCCCCACACGGGCCACCCGACGAGCGCCACGGTCACGGCGCCGGCGACGAGGAACCGGAGCAGCAGCAGGGCGGACACGCCGAGGGAGAAGGTGAGCAGGAACGCGATCAGCGCACCGACGACCGCCACGCCCGCGACGACGGTCAGGACCAGCGTCCAGACGCGCGAGGCTGCCCTGTCCTGCTCGACCGGGCCGAGCTCGGCCTGGCGCGGCTGGGCCGCGAGGAACGCCCCCGCGAGTCCGAGCGAGAGAGCGGTCCCGATGCCGCCCCAGCCGTTGTCGGCCGACCGGTTGACCAGGTCCAGGACGACGTAGACCGCCGCCAGGAGCACGTACGGGGCGTTCGCGACGAGACGCGCGAGGCGGGTCGTGTGCACCGTCCACGTCGTGGGCAGCGCACCGGTCCGTGCCAGGTACGGCAGCGCGAGCGAGAGCAACGAGACGACCGTGACGAGGATGACCTCGATCTTGTCCGACGCCTTGTGCCCGACGTCCCACGGCATCGTGAGCGAGACGAAGAGCAGCAGGGCCGCCACGCCGTCGCGCACGTAGTCGCTCACGGGGATGCCGGCGAACGGGTTGCTCCCGGCGGCCGCCTCCGGCTTCTGCTCGGCAACGCGCGCCGCCGCCGGGGCCGTACCCGTCGCGGGCGTGTCGGACGACGGAGCCTTCGCGGCCCCGCCGGCCGGAGTCGGTGACTGCTGATCGGGGCCAGGCCCAGGGTCGGTCTCGTTGGTCATCGCGTTCTCCCTACAGATCACCCCGGGCTCGCTGTCGGGCGAGCGCCGGATCAGGCCACGACGGCCCCGTCAGTTTCTACCGGTAGATCACCGATGGCTCAAGTCTCCCACTCTGTGCCTGCGCGACCCACGACCCAGGCGCACGACCTCCGTCCTCGTCACCGCGAACAGCACCCCCTGCGCGGACACGACCTCGTAGTAGTCGCCGTCGAGGGCTCTGCGCCACTCGGTGCGTCCGTCGAACAGGCTCACGGACACGACGCTCGTCGCGGCGCCGTCCGTCCCACCGAGCCCGTCGCCGACGGTCGCGAGCAGCACCGAGTCCCCGTCGGTGAACACCCGGACGACCTCCGCGGGCAACCAGCGCTGCCAGATCTCACGCCCGGTCCGGGACTCGAGCGCGAGCAGCCGCGACCCCGACTCCACCACCACGACGTCGTCGGTCTGGAGCCAGAGCACCTCGGGCCACTCCTCCCGGTGCCAGAGCCGACGGCCCGTGCTCGCGTCGTACCCCGTGAAGCCAGGCATCCGGACCACGACGACCGGGGGAGGTCCGTCATCGGCGACCTGCGGCAGGAACGGTTCACCGGCCATGCTGAACCGCACCCGACCGTCCGCCCCCGTCACGTCGACGCGGTCCTCCCACCCCGTCCGGCGGTCGTCGACCACCCGGGCCGACGAACCTCCGGGGAGGCCGCCTTCCCCCAACCAGCCCCGCGTCCGCATGCCTGCACGCTCGGTGAGCGGGTCGCCGTGCGCGTCGAAGGTCGTCGACGCGCCGCCCGACCGGACCTGCAGCAACCCGCGCGCCGCGACCAGGCCGAGGCCCTCGGGGGGCACCGTCCCCGACGGCGCCCCGTCGATCCCCGTGGCCCCGACGCCGTCCACCCGGTCCTGGTCGACACCGACCGTCCGCACCCTCTCGACGACACCGTCGAGCGCACCCTCCCACGAGACGACCACGCCGTCCGTCGCCCGGACGGCCGTCGCGACCTGACCTCCCGCGAGCGGGACCGCCGCCTCGATCCTGTCCGCCAGCCCACGCGACCCGACGACCCGCCCGGACCGGTCCAGGACCGTCACGAGAAGCGGGAAACTGTCGTCGCCCCGACCGGCCTCGGTCGACGCCCCGCGGACCGTGACGCACACGAGCGGCGAACCTCGACCGTCCGGGTCGAGGAGGTCGGGCCCGCACGTGGTCGCTCCGGACGGCAGGTCGGCGGCCCACACCTCCTCACCCGTGGTGAGGTCACGGGCGGACAACGCCCCACCCGGGCCGACGACGACGACCTGCCCCTCGACGGCTGCGGGCAGCCCCGCCCCCGTCGACGCCCGCCACACGCTCGCGGGCTCGACCGTGACGGGCCACAGCCCACCCGCCTGTGCCGCAACCCGGGCTGCCCTCGCCCGTTCGAGCACTGCGCCGACCGCGAACGACGCCCCGAGGACGCAGAGCAGGAGGACCGCGCCGAGGATCACGTGGCCGAGCACGCCGCTCCTTCGGCCACGCGGCTCGGGCGACCCGTTGGACGCACCGTCCGACGCAGGTCCGACGCCGACCCGCGACGAGCCGGCTCCCGCATCCCGGGCAGCGGTGCCTCCCGTGCGCGCTCCGGCGCTCCCCCGCCTGGGCCCGGTCGCGACCGACGGCTCCGCGTCGAAGTCGTCGTCGAGCTCGGCCACCTCGACCAGCTCGACGGCGTGGGCATCGTGCTCACGACGTCGTGGAGCCACCTCTCCACGGTAGTCCCGATACGCCGACCGGGTGGAGCGAGGGGCCCGTCAGCCGATGCCCAGCAGCGTGCCGTCGTCGGTCGCGACGACGAGCGTCCCACGCACGCCGACCCCCCACGCGGCGGAGTCCTCGAGGTCGCTCGACCACAGCTCCTGCCCGGAGTCCACGGAGACCGCCGTGACCCGGGTCCCGCCCGTCGCGCTCGGTCCCATGAGGTACAGGTCCGTCCCGTCGGTGTGCGCCGACGTATAGGTCAGAACCTCGGAGGACTCCCACAACCGTTCCCCGGAGCCCAGGTCCACCGCCCACAGCCGACCTGCCTTCGACAGGATCCCGACGTCGCCCACCTGGGCGACCGGGGCGGCGACCCCGTCGATGCTCCACCGGGTCCGTCCGGTCGCCGGGTCGAGCGCTGTCGTGCGCGGCCGCTCGATGTTCCCGGACTCGTCCATCACACCGCCGCCCTCGGTGACGAAGAACGCCGCCGTCGGCCCTCCGTCCGTCACGGTGAACTCCTGGACGGTACCCCGGGTGCGGAAGAGCTCCGCCCCGGCACGGTCCAGGACCGTCGAGCCTCCGTCGGGGTGCTGGACGAGGGCGAGACCGTCCCGCAGGGGGCTGGTCCACGACTCCTCGGCCTCGTCCACGGTCCGGCCGTCCGCGTCCAGCGTCACCAGACGGCCTGCGACCGCGACCATGAGCACCGAGCCGCCGTCCTGCAGCCCCAGGTACTCCTCCTCCGGGCTGCTCCCACGCTCCTGGGCGATCTCCCGCGACCAGCGCAGCTCTCCCGTGGCCCGGTCCTCCAGGTCGACCACCACGTGCCCGCCGTCCCCCCACCTGACCGAGGCGATGCCGTCGTCGAAGAAGGCAGCCCCCTGCGTCTCCTCGCCGAACGTGCGGGTGCCCGTGACCTCCCCCGTCGCGGCGACCATGACGTCGACGCGCACCGGGAACGACTGCTCGAACGTCGCCCCGACGGTCGGGACCGAGCGGAGCTCGAACGTCGTGCAGACCAGCGGGTCCTCCTGCACCTCCCACGTGCCCGTACCCGTGCACGCGGTCGTGACCTTCGCCGTGTCCGACGCGGGCCGGGGCGCGCCGCGCCACAGCTCCCGACCTGTCGTCGGGTCGTAGCCGACCACCGGGCTTCCTTGCACGACGAGCGTCCCGTCCACCACGGCGGGTGACAACCACCATCCCGTCGAGGAGTCCTCGTCGCCCGAGACGCTCGGCTCGATCCGCCACAGGACGCCCACCTCCGGACCCAGAGGCCGGATCCCGCCGGCCGCGATCACCCGATCGACGCGGGCAGACTCGTTCATCTCGCCACGGACGACCCCTCCGACGACGAGGAGGGCGACGACGGACACCCCTGCCCCGACGAAGAGGCGAGACCTGCGCGACCACGGTCGACGGGCGGGCCGCTCGTCGACCTGCGGCTCGGCGCCGGAGAGGACCTGCGGCACCGGGCCGTCGGCCGGCCCCTGGACGGGCGCCCCGCCGTCGGGCACCGCGCCGGGCGACCGCGGGCCGGACGGGCCCTGCTCGGCCAGGTCCGGGTCGAGGTCCTCGATCGCGAAGACGCGCACGCTCGACCTCGCCGTGCCCCGCGGACGTCGTCCCATGGGACGACCCTAAGCGTCGACGACCGGGAAGTCAGATGCCGAGCTGGTACACACCCCAGTACGCGAGCGTCACGAGCAGGATCGTCGACCCCGTGACGGTCGCCCACAACGTCGTGCGGGCACCGACGCCGGTCGCAGGCCGGACCACCACGCCCCCCTCCGGGGAGGCGTCGACCGCCTTGTGCGCGGTCCGGAGGTCGGACAGGCGGTTGATGATGAACGCCGCGGCCACGACGGTCGCCAGCCCCAGGAGACGGACGGCGACCCACCCGCCCTGGACCACCCACGCGTCCGTCCGGTAGTCGAGGGCCAGCCTCGCGACCGAGACCAGGTAGACGACGAGACCGACCATGGTCGCGACCGACCCGGTCGCCAGACCCACGAGGGGCCACCGCAGTCCCGGTGCGAGCCGCCCGGCCGCGTGCGGCGTACGGCGCAGCCTGCGCACCGCCCCCGTCACGAGCCACACGAGCGGCCCCACGACGAGCAGCACCCCGCCCACGATCACGAACCCGATGACGATGTCGCCGTTGCCGTACCACCGAGGGTTGGGCACGGCCGAGGCCAGGTAGAGCTGGTTCGGCTGGCCGCCCGCCACGGTCGGCGGGGCACCGGCGGTGCCCACGAGTCCCTGGACCCACGCCGAGACGTCGCGCGCGAACTCCGGCACGAGGACGTCGTCGATCTTGATGCCGTGGTTCGCGCCCTCGTAGTAGCGCACGGTCACGTCATGGTTCCCGTTCGCCCCCGCCTCCGCGATGATGCGCAGCGCGCCCTGCTCGATCGGCATCGACGGGTCCGCCGTGCCGTAGACCACGAGGGTGGGCACGTCGAGGCGCGAGAGGTAGGGCGTGACGTCGAAGTCCGCGTACTCGAACCCTCCCCCGGGCATCTCCATGCCGACGGCGCGCGGGATCGCGCGGAACACCCCCTGCGGCACGCCCGTGTTGCGCAGGTAGGAGTCGACGGCGAAGCCCGCCTGCTGGCGTGGCGGCACCACGGGCGCGGAGACCATGACCAGGAAGGACACGTCGGGGTCCTGGTCCACCAGGACGGGCGCGATCCACGTCCCCTCGGACTCGGCGTACAACCCCACCTTGTCCGGGTCGACCGAGGGCCTGGTCCGCAGCAGGTCGACCGAGTGCTCGTAGTCCCGGGCCATGTCGACGTAGTCGCGGTGCCGGGTCGTGTACGTGTCGAGCCGCTTCGAGGGCACGAGCGTCACGACTCCCGCGCTCGCCATGTCGGTCGCGACGTCGACGAACGCCTCGTCCGCCGCCCCGGTGCCCGCGCCGTGCAGGAACACCACTCCCGGGCGCCCTTCCGGGGCGTCGACCGGCTCGCGCACGATCCCCTCGACGCTCGTGCCGTCGAGCCTGACGACGACCGGGGTCTCCCGGACCTCGTAGGTCCCCACGGGCTGGACGTCGGGCCCCTGCCCGCCGATCGTCGTGTCGGAGGTCGTGGGCTCGAGGTGGTCGGTGACCGGGACCGGGGACCACTGGGGTCCGGTCACGGCCCCGACCAGGGCGAGCCCGATCGCGAGGGCGGCGCTCGTCGCCGCGGTACGGAAGATCACGACAGGATCGTCTCGCGCGAGGAGGGCCGTCCGCCCTGGGGACGGCCCGACGACGGACGGGGGTACACCCTAGAACCCGAGCCGGCGCAGCTGCTTGGGGTCACGCTGCCAGTCCTTGGCGACCTTGACGTGCAGGTCGAGGTACACGCGTGCACCGAGCAGCGCCTCGATGCCCTTGCGGGCCTCGGTCCCGACGTGACGCAGACGCGAACCGCCACGCCCGATGATGATCGCCTTCTGGCTGTCGCGCTCCACGAAGAGGTTGACCCGCACGTCCAGGAGCGGGGGCCTGCCCGTCTCCGGGTTGCCGGACCCCTCGCGCGGCACGATCTCGTCGACGACCACGGCGAGACTGTGCGGCAGCTCGTCGCGCACGCCCTCCAGGGCCGCCTCGCGGACGAGCTCGGCGACCATCACGGCCTCGGGCTCGTCGGTCAGCTCGCCACCGGGGTACAGCTCGGGGCCCGGCGGCAGGTGCTTGACCAGCACCTCCTCCAAGGTCTCGACCTGGAAGCCGTCCTTCGCCGAGACCGGCACGATGTCCTGCCACTCGCCGAGCTGGTCGACCGCGAGCAGGTGCTTCGTGAGGGCCTCGCGGTCCACCAGGTCCGCCTTGGTCACGACCGCGACGACCGGGGTCGGGCGCCGCCCCTTGGTCAGGTCCGCGAGCTGGGCCGCGATGTACTTGTCGCCCGGCCCCACCTTCTGGTCCGCCGGGAGGCAGAACGCGATGACGTCGACCTGCGCGAGGGTCTCGCGGACCAGGTCGTTGAGCCGCTCACCGAGGAGCGTGCGCGGACGGTGCAGCCCGGGCGTGTCCACGAGGATGAGCTGCGCGTCAGGGCGGTGCACGATGCCGCGGATCGTGTGGCGGGTCGTCTGCGGTCGCCCGGAGGTGATCGCGACCTTCTGCCCGACCAGGGCGTTCGTGAGCGTGGACTTGCCCGCGTTGGGCCGTCCGACGAAGCACGCGAAGCCGGCCTTGTGCTCTGCTGCTGCGTGGTCGTTCTGGGTCACCGGTGTGCTTCTCTCTCGTTCGACTCGCCCGCTCGACGCGGGGTGTCACTGGTCCGCCCGGCACGCTCCGCGTGCTGGGGGGTCGTCTGGTGGTCTCGGTGGCCGCGCTCGCGCGGCTCGGTGCGCTCGGGGGTGCCCGCGTCCGGTGAGGGCTCGGGATCGCCAGCGCTCTCCCGGTCGGTGGCCGCAGCGCTCACGAGCACGGTCGCGAGCTGCTTGCGGCGCCCCTCGACGCGTTCGCCGGTCATGTGCACGCCCTGGGCCTCGGCGGTCGAGCCGGGGAGCGGGACCTTGCCGAGCGCCTTGGAGAGCAGGCCCCCGACGGTGTCCACGTCGTCGTCCTCGATGTCGAGCTCGAACAGCTCGCCGAGCTCGTCGAGCGGCAGGCGGGCCGGGACGCGGAAGGTCCCGTCGCCCAGGTCCTCGACCTCGGGGCCCGACCTGTCGTGCTCGTCGGTGAGCTCGCCCACGATCTCCTCGAGCGCGTCCTCGATCGTCACGAGGCCGGCCACGCCGCCGTACTCGTCGACCACCATCGCGATGTGCGAGGCCGAGGCCTGCATCTCGCGCAGGAGGTCGTCGACGGGCTTGGACTCGGGCACGAAGATCGCCGGGCGGGCGACGTCCGCGACGCGGCGCGACGCGGCCTCGGGCGAGCCGTGCACGACCTTGACGACGTCCTTGAAGTAGACGACGCCCACGAGGTCGTCGACCGACGTCCCCGTGACCGGCAGGCGCGAGAACCCGGAGCGCAGGAAGAGGGCCAGCGCCTTGGACAGGGGCGTCGAGGCCGGCGTCGTGATCATGTCGGTGCGGGGCACCATGACCTCGCGCGTGAGGGTGTCGCCGAGCTCGAAGACGGAGCGGATCATCTCGCGCTCCTCCTCCTCGATGATCTCGGACTCGTTCACACGGTCGACCATGTCCTGCAGCTCGCGCTCGTGCGGCCCGTCGGTGTCGTCCTTCGAGGCGGTGACCCGCACCAGCCAGCCCGTCAGGGCGACCGCGGGGGTCAGGACCCCCGACAGGGCCACGAGCACGCGCACCGGGTGCTGACGTCCGAGCGCACGCGGGGCGACCCGGGCGAAGCCCAGCGCGACCAGGACCGCGAAGAGCGACGCGGCGAGCAGGGCCTGCCACCAGTCGTCGAGCCAGGCCAGGACGAGCAGCGTCACGCAGGTCGCCGCGAGCATCTCGGCGACGACGCGCAGGAAGGCGAGCGAGGCCGCGGTGTGCGGCGGGTCCTCGGTCAGCGCCTGGACGCGGCGGACCCGGACCACGCGCGGCGGGAGGGGTCCGGCAGATCCGCCGTTGTGCCCGCCGGTGACGGCAGCCTCGGCCTCCGCTGCCGCCTCGCCCACGGCCGCGCGCGTGACGCGCATGACGGCCGCCTCCCCGGCGCCGAGCGCCCCCGCGAGGACGACCCCCACGACCGCAAGGACGAGCAGCAGCGCGACGGGGACCTCGGTCATCGGCTGGCGAGGAACGTCAGGAGCAGCTTGCGCTGCAGCGCGAACATCTCCTTCTCCTCCTCGGGCTCGGCGTGGTCGTAGCCGAGCAGGTGGAGGATGCCGTGCGTCGTGAGCAGGAGCATCTCCTCGGCCGTCGAGTGACCCGCCGTCACCGCCTGCTGCGCGGCGACCTCGGGGCACAGCACGATGTCGCCCAGCTCGCCCGCGGGGGTCACGTCGCCGTCGCGACCGGGACGCAGCTCGTCCATCGGGAACGACAGGACGTCCGTGGGGCCGGGCTCGTCCATCCAGCGCACGTGCAGCTCGGCCATGACGTCCGACTCGACGAACCGGATGCCCAGCTCGCTCTGGGGGTGGACGTGCATCGCGTCCAGGACGTAGCGCGCGAGGGCCGCGAACTCCGCCTCGTCGACCTCGTAGCCGGACTCGTTGTTGATCTCGACGCTCATCAGCGTGCCCCTTGCTCTCGTTGGTCTCGTGGGTCTCGTGGTCGCTCGCGGCGGGCCGTCCCGCCCCGAGCACCGCCGTGCGCACGGCCGCCACCGTCACGGGCGGGCTGTGCGGTGCTCACGTCCCAGCGTGCGTACGCGTCGATGATGTCGCTCACGAGCCGGTGCCGCACGACGTCCGTGGAGGTCAGGCGGCAGAACTCGACGTCGTCGACCCCGGTCAGGACGTCCTCGATGACCCGCAGCCCGGACGGGGTGCCCCCGGGCAGGTCGACCTGCGTCACGTCCCCCGTGATGACCATCTTGGACCCGAACCCGAGGCGTGTGAGGAACATCTTCATCTGCTCGGTCGAGGTGTTCTGTGCCTCGTCGAGGATGATGAACGCGTCGTTGAGCGTGCGACCGCGCATGTAGGCCAGCGGAGCGACCTCGATGGTCCCGGCCTCGATGAGCTTGGGGATCGACTCGGGGTCGATCATGTCGTGCAGCGCGTCGTACAGCGGGCGCAGGTAGGGGTCGATCTTCTCCGACAGCGAGCCGGGCAGGAACCCGAGCCGCTCCCCCGCCTCGACGGCGGGCCGGGTCAGGACGATGCGGCTGACCTGCTTGGCCTGGAGCGCCTGGACGGCCTTGGCCATCGCGAGGTACGTCTTGCCCGTCCCGGCGGGGCCGATCCCGAACGTCACGGTGCTCGCGTCGATCGCGTCGACGTAGCGCTTCTGCCCGACCGTCTTGGGCCGGATGGTCCGGCCACGGCTCGAGAGGATGTTGAACGTGAGGACCTCGGCCGGGCGGGCCGCGGTCGCCGCGGTGAGCATCGCGACGGAGCGGGTCACGACGTCGGGCGTCAGGCGAGTGCCGGACTCGACGACCTCGACGAGCTCGTCGAGGAGCCGGGAGGCGAGCGCGACGTCGCCGACGGGGCCCGTCACGGCGATCTCGTTGCCGCGTGCGTGGACGTCGATCGTGGGGAACCCCGACTCGATCGCCCGCAGGACCACGTCACCGCTGCCGAGGAGGTCGACCATGGGCACGTGGGACGGCACGACGATGCGGTGCTCTACCCGGGTACCGGCGGGGTGCGTGGCTGCTGCCTCCGCGTCGACGGTCCCGTTCGGCCGGACGGCGCGGGCGCGCTCCTGATCACGAGGAGGACCTCCGAGGCCGTGCGACGCCGGGCCGGTCGGTGGGGGTGGTGTCGAAGATGGCATGAGCCGGCTTGCGCCGAGGCACTCCTTCTGCAGGTCTGGTGGTTCGTGGTGCGTCCATGATATCGAGCACGCCCGCCCGGGTCAGGGCGAATACCGGCGGCCCGGCGGCTCGACGGACGAGCGTCGGCCGGCACGTGGTGGTCAGGCCGGGTTCCACCCCAGCGCGGTGCCTCCGATGACGTGCCCGTGGACGTGGAACACGCTTTGCCCTGCGCGCGGCCCCGAGTTGAAGATGAGCCGGAACTGTCCGTCGGCCTGCTCGCTCGCGATCTCGTCGGCCAGTGCCACGACCCCCGCGAGGAGGTCGGGGTCGGCGGCGGCGAGCTGCGCGATGTCGCCGTGGTGCGCGCGCGGCACCACGAGCACGTGCAGCGGGGCCTGCGGGTTGATGTCCTTGAACGCCACGGCCTGGTCCGTGGTCGCCACGATCGTCGCGGGGATCTCACCTGCGACGATCTTGCAGAACAGGCAGTCCGGGTCGGTCGGGCGAGCGGTGTCGTTGCTGGTCATGACGGCAGGCTACCCCCGGCTCGTCTGCGCGGCCCGGGGGGCGGGACGGGCGCCGCGACCGCGCGCCGGGTCACTGCTCGTCGTCCGTGCCGCCCCACCGGCCGAGCCGCTGGACGAGCATCGCGATCGCGACCGGGCCAGCGGTCGAGGTCCGCAGCACGTGCGGGCCGAGGCGCGCGGTGCGCGCACCGGCGCCGGTCAGCGCCTCGACCTCCTTCTCGGAGATGCCGCCCTCCGGCCCGACGACGACGAGCACCTCGGGCGCTCGTCCCGCCGCGGCCACGTCCTGGGACGCGGGGACCGGCAGGGCCACCTCGGCGAGCGGGACGAACGCCTCCTCGTGCAGCACGATCACCGCGCCGCCGGCCTCGACGACCTGACGGGTGCGCTCGACCAGCCCGCGCGTGTCGATCGCGAGGTCGACCCGGGGAAGGCGGGCGCGCCGCGCCTGCTTGGTCGCAGCGCGCACGGTCGCGAGCCAGCGGGCACGCGACTTGGCTGCACGGTCCCCGCGCCACACGACGATCGAGCGCTCGGCCTGCCACGGCACCACGGCGTCGGCCCCGACCTCGGTCGCGGCCTCGATCGCCATCTCGTCGCGGTCGCCCTTCGCGAGGGCCTGGACCAGCGTCACGACGACGTCGGGTGCGGGCTCCTCGACGACCTCGTCGACGCGCAGGCGGACCCCGGAGGGCTCGACCCCCTCGATGGTGCACCGCAGGCGAAGGCCCTCGCCGTCGACGACGTCGACCGCCTCCCCGACACCGCGCCGCTGCACGACGCCCGCATGACGCCCCTCGGCGCCGTCGAGCACGTAGAGCGATCCCGCGGGGAAGCCCGCGAGGCCGCTCGCGGCCCCGCTCTCAAGCGAGCTGCTCGCCTCCGCGAGGAAGACCGGCGCGCTCACGCTCAGCGTCCCGAGAGCTTGTCGCGCAGCCGGGAGAAGACCCCCGGGTGCGCGGCGGACAGGCGCGGGTCGGGCCGCTCCTCGCCGCGAGCCTTCGCGAGCGAGCGCAGCAGCTCCTCCTGCTCCTCGTCGAGGCCCGTCGGGACCTGGACCTCGACGTGCACGTTGAGGTCGCCCCGGCCGCCGGTGTGCAGGTGGCCGACGCCGAGGTTCTTGAGCGTCACGATCTGACCGGGCTGCGTCCCGGGGCGCAGGTCGATCTCCTGCGGGCCGTCCAGGGTCTCGAGCTCGAGGACCGTGCCGAGGGCCGCAGCCGTCATGGGCACCTGGAGCGTGCAGTGCAGGTCGTCGCCGCGGCGCACGAAGACCTCGTGGTTGCGCTCGCGGATCTCGACGTACAGGTCGCCCGCGGGACCGCCCGCGGGGCCGACCTCGCCCTGCGACGTGAGCTTGATGCGGGTGCCGGTGTCCACGCCCGCAGGGACGTTGACGGTCAGGGTGCGACGGCTGCGCACGCGCCCCTCGCCCGCGCACTCGGCGCACGGCTCGGGGATCACGGTGCCGAAGCCCTGGCACGCGGCACAGGGGGCGGTCGTCATGACCTGGCCGAGGAACGAACGCGCCACACGCTGGACGGTGCCGCGGCCGTTGCACACGTCGCACGTGCGGGGCGACGTGCCGGGTCGACAGCACGAGCCCGAACAGGTGCCGCAGATCACCGCGGTGTCGACCTGGAGCTCGCGGCGCGCCCCGAAGGTCGCCTCCGAGAGGTCGATGTCGAGACGCACGAGGGCGTCCTGGCCACGACGGGCACGCGGGATGGGGCCGGTCTGCGCCTGGCCTCCCCCGAAGAACGTCTCGAAGATGTCCTGGAAGCCGAACCCTCCGCCCATGCCGCCGCCGGCGGCCGACGGGTCCGAGCCGAGGTCGTACTGCTGGCGCTTGTCCGGGCTGGACAGCACCTCGTAGGCGCGGGACACGTCCTTGAACTTGTCCTCGGCGGCCTCGCCCGCGACGTCAGGGTGCAGCTCACGGGCCAGCTTGCGGTAGGCCTTCTTGATCTGGTCCTGGCTCGCGTCCCGGGGCACGCCCAGGATCTCGTAGTAGTCGCTCACAGGTCACTCTCTACTAGCGCACGCCGATCCAGGACCGGCGACTTCCGACAACACCGTGCGGTGACGACCAGGGTCCGAGGACCAGGTCGAGCACCCGCCGGCGCAAGAACCGAACTCATGTGGTCAGGACGCGCGACAGGTACCGCGCGACCGCGCGGACCGAGGCGATCGTCCCGGGGTAGTCCATGCGGGTCGGTCCGATCGAGCCGATCAACGCGACCGAGTCTCCCTCGTTACCGTATCCGCTCGTCACGACCGACGTTTCGACGAGCCCTTCGAGCTGCGTCTCGTGACCGATGCGCACGCTCACCCCGGACTCCGCGGCCATCTCCGTCAACAACCCGAGCAGCACGACTTGTTCCTCGAGCGCCTCGAGGACGGGGCGCAGCGCGTGCTCGAACCTCATGCCGACCCGGGCCAGGTTGGCGGTGCCGGCGAGCACGATGCGCTCCTCCGACTCCTCGGACAGCGTCTCCTCGACGAGCAGCGCGAGCGAGCGCGCGAGGTCCCTGTCCTCGGGGCGGAACTCCTCCGCGACGTCGGCGAAGCCCTTGCCGAGCTCAGCGAGACGCTTGCCGGCCGCGACGGCGTTGAGCCGCGAGCGCAGCTCGGCGAGCGTGGCCTCGTCCGGTGCCTGGGCGACCTCGAGGGTGCGCTGCTCGACGCGGCCCGTGTCCGTGATGATGACCACGAGCAGGCGCCG
Organism: Oerskovia gallyi; assembly: GCF_014836745.1. Classification (NCBI taxonomy): domain Bacteria; kingdom Bacillati; phylum Actinomycetota; class Actinomycetes; order Micrococcales; family Cellulomonadaceae; genus Oerskovia; species Oerskovia gallyi. The sequence continues at coordinate 358,542 of NZ_JACSQE010000001.1, read as the reverse complement.
GTCGCCCACCGGGACGAGCTCGAGGTGCCGCAGGCCCGACCGGCGCAGCGACGGGTACTGCACCACGGCGACCTGGCCCGTGAGCTGGGCGAGGAGACGCCCCGCCCGGGCGACCACGTCGTCGAGGTCCACGGCCTCCGACAGGAACGTCTCGATCGCCCGCCGCTCGGGCGAGGACAGGGGCTTGACCGTCGAGAGCTTGTCCACGAACAGGCGGTAGCCCTTGTCCGTGGGGATGCGCCCGGCCGAGGTGTGGGGCTGGGCGATGTAGCCGTCCTCCTCGAGGGCGGCCATGTCGTTGCGGATCGTGGCCGGGGACACGCCCAGGCGGTGGCGCTCGGCCAGGACGCGGGATCCCACCGGCTCCCTCGTCAGGACGTAGTCCTCGACGATCGCACGCAGCACGTCGAGCCGTCGTTCCTCGCTCATGGCCACCTCCTGCCGATCGTCGCGCGTTCTCGCACTCTCCACCGTCGAGTGCTAATTCTACGCGGTCGCCGGAGGCGCGGGGTGCGACGTGCACAGGGTCCTCACGGGGTCTTCCCGTTCGGGTCCGGGCCAGTACGGGACACCGAGACGAGGCCTCTGCCGTGGGGGGGGGGGGGGGGGGGGGGGGCG
>NZ_JACSQE010000001.1:319102-357914 GCF_014836745.1 Oerskovia gallyi | reverse complement strand
GTCAGGCGACGGCCCGCCCCGACGATCAGTCGTAGTAGTGCACGCTCTTGCGGATGTGCTCGGCGAAGTTGTAGATCTCCTCCGGCGTCTCGATCGCGTGTCGGGTCTCGTTCTTCTCCTCGTCGAACAGCCCTACGTACTTCTGCCCCGTGTTGAAGTGAAGGCGGGCGAGCGGCTTGCGGTTGTTGTCGTCCAGCAGGATGCCCATGTAGCTCTTCGTGTCTCGATGCACGATCCTGCTCGGCGGAACCTCGCTGCATGCAATGGCTCGGACGATCTGGAACCCCTCGAGTTCCTCGAACGTCGTCACGATCCCGCGATCGGCTTCTTCGACGGCCTCCGCAACACTCTCTCGCGCCGCCGACTCACCGGTCAGCGGGGCGGCGGACTCCGCGTACCCCTGTCCGCCGAGTGCGGCCTTGAGACGCTCGTTGACCTGGTCCGCGAGGAATTGCTTCATCGCCTTCGTGACGAGTGTGCGGAACTGCTCGCGCACCTTCTGGGTGATCGAACCCTCGTACACGCGGCCGGTGAGGGCCTTCACCCACTCGGCGTCCGGTTCACGGAACTGCACCGCAAGCGCTCGCTTGAGAGCGCCGATGTATTTCAGTTCTTCAGCGGCACTCACCACGGACTCGAGGTCGAACGAGTCCTTCGTGAGCTTCTGGATCTCTGGCACCAGCGAGTCGTCGAGGTCGGAGAGGTCGAGTTGCAGGAAGGGCTTGTCGTCCATCCTGTTCGGTCGGTCGAGATCGGTGAAGAAGTGGTAGTTCTCGCCGTTGGTCAGGACTGCGATTCGTGCGTTCGTCGTCGCGAAGTACCGAAAGAGCTGGGACGCGTGGTTGATCCCCAGCGGGCTGCCGACCGTCTTCGCCTCGATGAGGATCTGGACCTCGCCGTCCTTGACGATCGCATAGTCGATCTTCTCGCCCTTCTTCGTCCCGACGTCCGCCGTGAACTCGGGAACGACCTCGTTCGGGTTGAACACGTCGTATCCCAGGACGAGCGAGATGAACGGCATGACGAACGCGTTCTTGGTCGCCTCCTCGGTCTGGATCGAGGCCTTCTGCTGACGAACCTTGGTTGCCAACGAGGCAAGACGCTCCGCGATTTCCAACCGAATCACCTATCTCGACGTAGTGTGTGGTGGCCGCAGCATAGCGGGGCGGCAATCGAGAGGAACGATTGCTCGCGAACTTCACCCACAAATTCACAGATCGCGCAGCCTGGCTCGCCGGTCGAGCATTCCCGCGAGAGGCACGTTCAGACGTCGGGTTCGTCCGTGCCGAGCAACCAGTCGCCGCACCCGACGACGCGGCCCGCGGCCCGCCGTCGGGCTCTGGGCGCTCGCCGGGCCTCACCGCGCCGGGCCTCACCGCACCGTCCACGCCGCACCGGACGGCGGCGCTCACGTCGCGGACGTCACCTTGCCCTCGGGCGCTGCCTGCGCGTGCCGCGCCCGCAGGTCGACGACCGCGACCACGAGCGAGACCGCGACCAGGGCGACCGTGATGAGCATCGCGGTGCTCGCCGCGACGGCTCCCGTCGAGCCGCCCGCCTTGAGCGAGTAGTACGTCGAGAGGACCACAGCGATGCCCATGGCCGATCCCACGCGCTGCCCGAGCTGGAGCATGCTGCCCGCGACTCCCGCGAGCTCGACCGGGACGCGGGCCAGGGTCAAGGTCTGGTTCGGGGAGATGACGGTCCCGCTGCCGATCCCGGTGATCATCATGGTCAGGGCGATGCCCCAGCCTGCGACCGACGAGTCGTCCCCCGTGGCGCGGATCGCGAGGATCACGCCACCGAGCCCGACGAGCACCACCACGAGGCCCGCGACCACGAGCGGCCGGCCCCAGCGCGCGACCCCGCGACCCGCGAGCCACGACGCCACGCCCGACGCGATCGCGAACGGCATCCCGATGAGCCCCGCGTGCAGCGGCGTGAAGTGCAGGTCGTTCTGCAGGTAGAGCGTCGCGACGAGGAAGATCCCCGTGAACCCCGCGAAGTACGTGATGCCGAGCAGCGTGCCGTTGCGGAACGACGTGAGCGACAGGACCCGCGGGTCCAGGACCGGGGCGCCCGTGGTCCGCTGGTAGCGCCGCTCCCAGAACACCGCGGCGACGACCGCGACCGCCCCGAGCGCGAGCCACCACCAGCGCCCGGGGTCGTCGTCCTGGCCCGACGTCGTGACGAACGGCAGCATGACCGCGACCGTCGCGACCGCGATGAGGACGAGGCCCACGGGGTCGAGCCTGCGCGGGCCGGGCCTGCGCGCCGTCACGGGCAGGAACCTGATCGCGAGGGGCAGCACGACCGCGATGATCGGGACGTTGATCCCGAAGATCCAGCGCCACCCGTTCTCCTCGCCTGCGACCTGGAGGATCAGCCCGCCCAGGAGGGGCCCGAGCGCGGTCGAGACGCCGATCGTCGCACCGAACATGCCGAACGCCTTGCCGCGCTCGTACCCCGAGAACATCTGCTGGATGAGCCCGATGACCTGCGGGTTGAGCATGCCCGCGCTCACGCCCTGCAGGAGCCGGGCGATCGCGAGCCACTCGTCGTTCGGCGCCAGGCCCGCCGCGAGGCTCGTGAGCGCGAAGCCCACGAGGCCGACGATGAACAACGTCCGACGCCCGCCCGCGTCCCCCAGGCGACCGGACGGGACGAGCGCGAGACCGAACGCGAGGGTGTAGCCGGCGACGATGAGCTGCAGCTCGGTCGGGCCCGCGTCGAGCGCCTTCTCGATCGACGGGAGGGCGACGTTGACGATCGACACGTCGAGCATGGTGATGAAACCGACCGCGAGGCACAGCCCCAGGACGCGCCACCGCTGGGCGTCGGGCGTGGCCGGGCCGTTCGAAGTGCTCACCGGCCAGTCGTACCACGGTGCGTGGGCCCGCACCCGGCGAGCGGCCCGCGAGGGGCGGTCTCGTGGCGCCCGGGTCCACGACCTCGCGGGTCGCCGCGCGCCCCTTCCGGGCGCACGGGCGACCACCGCCTAGGGTGAGTCGGGTGAGCTTCGATCGCTACGGTTCCGACGTCCTGTCCAGCGCGACCCCCGCCCCGGTCCCCCACCGCCGGCGACCTGTGTCCCGCCCTCAGCCCGCCGAGCGCGGCCTCGTCGTCGAGGACGTCGAGACCGGCTGGGTCGGCGCCGTGGTGCGCGTCGAGAAGTCCGGCGGCATGCACGTCGTCGTCCTCGAGGACCGAGCAGGTCGCACGCGCACCTTCCCCCTCGGCCCGGGCTTCTGGGTCGACGGCGAGCCCGTCGAGCTGACCGCCCCGGTGACCTCGACGGCGCCCGTCGCCCCGACGCGCACCGCGTCGGGCTCGCGGGCGGTGGCGAACGTCCGGGCGCGCGTCGCGCGCGGCAGCCGCATCTGGGTCGAGGGCAAGCACGACGCCGAGCTCGTGGAGAAGGTCTGGGGCGACGACCTGCGCATCGAGGGGGTCGTGGTCGAGCTGCTCGACGGCGTCGACAACCTCGCCGAGGCGCTCAAGGACTTCGGCCCGACGGCGGAGCGCAAGGTGGGCGTGCTCGTCGACCACCTGGTCCCCGGTAGCAAGGAGACGCGCCTGGTCGCGGAGGCCCTGCGGGGCGTGCGCCCCGGCACCGTCATGGTCCTGGGCCACCCCTACGTCGACGTGTGGCAGGCCGTTCGGCCCGAGCGCGTGGGACTCGACGTGTGGCCCGTGATCGAGCGTGGCACCGAGTGGAAGCGCGGCATCCTGCGCGAGCTCGGCTGGCCGGCGGCCGAGCAGGCCGACGTCGCCCGCGGCTGGCAGCGCATCCTCGGGACCGTGCGCACCTACGCCGACCTCGAACCGTCGCTGCTCGGCCGCGTCGAGGAGCTCATCGACTTCGTGACGGCCGACTGAGGCCCCGCGTCCGGGACGACGTACCGAGGGCGCGTCCTGGGTCTCCCCCAGGACGCGCCCTCTGCGGCTCGTCGGCCTACTTCACGATCTTCACGTCGACCGGGTAGCTGGTCGGACGGCCGTTGCTGACGGCCTGGAACGCGATGATGCTGAACACGAGCGACGTCACCCAGACGCCGAAGACCACCAGTCCGGACAGGAAGCCCGGGAGCACCCAGTTCGCGGCGAGCAGGACGAGGGCCACGGGGATCTGGAAGTTGAGCGCCTTCTTGGCCTCGACGTCCACGACGTGGCTGCGCTCGCGGAAGACGAGCCAGATCACGAGCGGTGCGAGGAACCCGAGGATCCCACCCAGGAGGTGGGACAGGCTCGCCCACGTCTTGGTGTCGGCAGGCGAGAGAGGGGAAGCCGGGGCCCCCTGGTAGCCCGGCGGCGGGTACTGGCCCTGGGGCGGGTACTGGCCCTGCTGGCCCGCGGGAGGGCCGTACGAGGCCTGCTGACCTGCCCATCCCTGCTGGCCGGGCTGGCCGGGTTGCCCAGGCTGGGCTCCTGGCGTGCCGTGCTGGTCCGTCGGGGGCACGTACTGCCCGTAGTCGGGGACCTGGTCGGAAGGGTTCTGGCTGCTCATCGGGGCCTCTCTACGGACGGACCGGACCGTTCAGGACGGACCGGGCGCCTCACGCTAGCCGGTCCGGCGCACCCGCGGCCACCGTGCCCGTCACCCGACCGAACCGGTTCACCCGGCAGACACCCGGCGCTCGCCCGTGGGCAGACGACGACGGGCCGTCCCACCCCCGAGATGGGGGTGCGGCACGGCCCGTCGTCGGGAAGGGTGCGAGGTCAGACGGGCTGCTCGTCCACCAGACGCCGGTAGGCGTAGGCGACCGCGATGTACGACAGCGGGATCGTGACCAGCAGGCCGACGAAGCAGACCAGGAATCCCAGGATGTTGATCCCGAAGAGCGCCAGGAGCAGCAGGAAGACCGACCCGAAGTTCTTCGCGACGAGCGACCAGCTGGACTTGATCGCGGTGATCGCGTCCTGCTCCTTGTCGAGGGTGAAGTAGTAGACGAACGCCGAGAAGATCGCGACCGCGATCCCGGGCAGGATGCACAGGATCGTGCCGATGATCGTCATGACGGCCACGAGGAAGGCGGCCAGCAGGACGTTGCCGACGTTGGCGATCCGGAAGAACGCCGAGACGTCGGGCTTGCGGCCCTGGGTCTCGTCCAGAGCGCCTCGGGAGTAGAACGCGGCGATCAGGTAGCTGATGATCACGCCGATGATCGTCAGCAGGACGCCGACGAAGCTCAGCCCCAGCGCCTCGGCCATGTTCGTGTCCGAGAACCCGTCGGTGCGGTAGTCGGTGAACCGGTCGAACCCGCCCGAGATCCAGTTGAAGACCGCGTTGATCACCAGGAAGATCAAGGCCGCGAGGATCCACGGCCACGGGTTGGCCCAGAACTTCTTCCACCCGAAACCGATCGCGTCACCCACCGAGAACGGGGCAGCACCCGCGTACGCCGGCTGGCCTGGCGGCGGGTAGGCGCCAGCGGGCGGCGGGTACGCGCCTGAGGGCGGCGGGTACGGAGGCTGCTGGCCGCCGGCGGGAGCGCCGTAGGGCTCTGCCGGGGGCGGGGTCGGGGCGCCGTACGGCGGCGCGGCCGGAGGACCTGGCTGCGCCGGCGGGGTCGGCTGGGCGGGTGGCGTGGGCTGAGCCGGTGGCGTCGGCTGGGCGGGCGGCTGCGTGGGCGGCTGCGTCGGCGGCGTCACCGGGGGCTGGGCAGGCGGCTGGCTCGGCGGTACCGGATCAGACGGCGGTGGTGCGGCGGCGGCGCCCGGGTCCGGAGTGCTCGCGTACGGGTTCTGGGGCGTCGGCTCGTTCTCTTCCGGCGGCGGCCCGCCTGCGGTGTTGTCGCTCATCGTGATCCCTCGGGTCGGCGGGGTGCGGCAAGCCACACTGTGAACGGACTGTGACGATCGAACATTTCACAGATCACCCTCCACGATGGGGCGTTCGGTCCATTCCCGCCACAGGAAGCGCAGCCCGCGCGAAGCGCCGCCCGTCGGCGCCCCCGCGGCGTCAGGAACCGCGGAGCGCGGCCGCCTGCGTGAGACCGCCCGCGACGACCCCCGCGTAGAGCGAGGCGCCCTCGCCCGTGGGGTGCACGCCGTCGGGCCCGAGGAGCGCAGGCTGAGCCCCGACCGCGCCGCTCCAGTCCGCGACCACGACGTTCCCCCAGCGCTGGGACGCGCCGACGAGCTCGGCGTTCGTGACGGGCACCCAGGACCTGTCGGCGTACCCCGTGACGAGCACGACCGTGTGGTCGGGGCCGATCGCGGCGAGGACCCTGTCCATCATCGCGGCGTCCACCGTGCTGTTGGTCCCGAGCGAGAGGACGACGTACGGCCGGAGGTTTCCCGCCGCGCGGACGGCGTCGACGAGACCGACGGCGTCCTTCATCTGGCGGGCCACGGCGCCGTCGATCAGCACGCCGGGGAGCGAGGTGGTCAGGGCCGGTGCGCTCGCGAGCGTGACCGAGTCGCCGATGATCGTGACCTGGTCGCCGGGCGGGGGCGTCGGGGCGACGGCCGGGGCCGGCGCTTGCGGCGCGGCAGGCTCTGCGGGCACCGGGGCCACCTCCGGGGCCGGTTCCGCCGCGGCGGCGCCACCGGGCTGCTGGGTCTGCGCGGCAACCTCCTGTCCCGCCCGGATCTGCGCCTCGAGAGACGACGTCGCGGGGGCACGCACGAAGCCCGTGACCGCGAGCCCGACGACGACCACGACGCCACCGACCGTGAGCCACCCGCGGACGGGCAACGGGTTGCGACCCGATGCGCCCCGTCGGAGCCACGCCACCACGGTTCGCACGTAGCCGCCCAGACCACGCCCCATGACAGGGCGCTCGACGTACCGGTAGGACAGCGCCGCAGCACCGAACGTCACGACGGTCGCGGCGAGCGCGACCCACGGGCCGGGGCTCGCGTACAGCCCACCGCCCCCGGCGAGCGCGGCGGCCAGGACGAAGACCGGCCAGTGCCACAGGTACAGGCCGTACGAGCGCGCGCCCACCCAGCCCACCGGCCCCCGGTCCAGATGCTTGCCGAGGCCCGGTGCGTGCAGCACGAGGTTGACGACCCCCGCCGTCGCGAGCGACACGGCGAAGAGGCCGCCCCGGTAGGTGAGGCCGTCGTCCCACGGCATCCAGAACATTGCCGCGACCAGGACGGCCGCGCCCGCGATCCCCGTGGCGGCGACGAACAGGGTTCCCTTGCGCGTCGTGGTCCGCGGCGACTCCCGGACGAGGGTGGGGCGTCCGGTGCGCAGGTGCCAGAAGGCCAGGAACGCACCGATCATCAGCCCGAACAGGTGGGTGTCGGTACCGAAGTAGACCCGTGTCGGGTCCGTGCCGGGCGAGTAGAGGAACGCCATCGCGACGGCCGATCCCCCGGCCAGCACGCCCGCCAGGACCAGTGCCCTGCGCCGCGTGATCCGCAGCGCGAGCACGGCGAGGACCACGAGCGGCCACACCAGGTAGAACTGCTCCTCGACCGCGAGCGACCACAGGTTCGCGAAGATCTGCGGTGCCAGCCCCCCGGAGTACGTGCTGCCCTGGGCGATGTAGACCCAGTTGCTCGTGAACGTCGCCGCTCCCGCCACCTGCGCCCCGATCCCCACCAGGAGATCACCCCCGACGAGCCCCGCGGCAGCCGTGCACACCAGGACGACCAGGCCCAGCGCCGGCAGGAGCCTGCGGGCTCGCCGGACCCAGAACCGGGACAAGGACACGGCCCGCCGGGCACGGAACTCCCGGACCAGGAGCGTCGTGATGAGGAACCCGGAGAGCACGAAGAAGATGTCGACGCCCACGTACCCGCCGGGCAGGACCTGGGGGGCGAAGTGGAAGACCATGACCGAGAGCACGGCCAGCGCGCGCAGCCCGTCGAGCCCGGCGATCCGCCGGTACCGGACCGTCGGTCGCACCGGTCGCGACGGGCGGTGGCCGTCGGGGGCCGGTGGGTTCTGCGGCGGGGGCCCGACGAGGGACCTGTCCGGCGAGTCGAGGTCGAGGTCGGCAGGTCGCAGTCGCTGCCACACGTCGACGCGGTCGGTCGAGGTCCTGGCCGCTCCGGCCTGCGCCCGAGCCGACTGTCCTACCGTCGTCACCCGTCAGTCAGCTCCCGTACCACCGTGTCCGCCAGCAGCCGCCCTCGCAGGGTCAGGACCCCGCGGCCACGGATCGCCGCCTTGCCGTCGAGGAGGCCTGCCGCGACCATGCCGGCCACGTTGCGCCGACCCACCTCGGTAAGGACGCTCAGGTCCAGTCCTTCTCGCAGGCGCACGCCGAGCATGACGCGCTCGAGATGGGCCTCGGCCACCGTCAGGAGCTCCCGGCCGGCCGCCGGGCTGCTGCCCGCCTCGAGCAACGCCGCATAGCGCCGCGGGTGCTTCACGTTCCACCATCGCACGCCCTCGCGGCCGCCCGACGCAGGCTGGGCCGAGTCGTCGGCCGAGTCGTCGGACGCGTCCTGGAGATCCTCGGAGAGCCCCTCGGGGGCCGCCGAGCCACCTGTACGGTTCGATGCTCCGCCGATGTACGAGTGCGCCCCGGGGCCGACCCCCCACCAGTCCTCACCGCGCCAGTACGCCAGGTTGTGGCGGCACACGAACGCGGGGTCCGCCCCGACGTCCCCGGGGGCACCGTCGCCCTCAGCCCGCCTCGCCCAGTTGCTGACCTCGTACCACTCGAGCCCGGCCGCGGTGAGCAGCTCGTCCGCGAGCTCGTACTTCTCGGCCTGGTCGTCCTCGCTCGGCAACGAGATGTCCCCGCGGCGCACCTGCGCGGCCATCTTCGTCCCCTGCTCGACCACGAGCGCGTACGCCGACACGTGATCGACACCGGTCGCGAGCGCTGCCTCGAGGCTCGTGCGCCAGTCGTCGATGCTCTCGCCGGGGGTCCCGTAGATCAGGTCGAGGGACACCGCGAGGCCCGCGTCGCGCGCCCAGCGCACCACGTCAGGGATACGCCGCGGGTCGTGGGTCCGTTCGAGCGTCGCGAGCACGCGCGGCACGGCCGACTGCATCCCGAACGACACCCTCGTGAAACCCGCCTCCGCGAGCTCGGCGAGCGACTCGGGGGTCACCGAGTCGGGGTTCGCCTCGGTCGTGACCTCGGCGCCCGGCGCCAGGCCCCACGCCTCGCGCACGCCCGCGAGCATGCGCCCCAGGTCGCCGGCCGGCAGCAGCGTCGGGGTGCCGCCGCCCACGAACACGGTCGAGACCGGGCGCGACGCCAGCCCGGCGCGGTCCATGACCCGGGCCGCCAGGTCGATCTCGCGCAGCGCCGTGTCCGCGTAGGAGGCCTGGCTCGCACCGCCGCCCAGCTCGGAGGCCGTGTAGGTGTTGAAGTCGCAGTAACCGCAGCGCACGGTGCAGAACGGCACGTGCAGGTACACGCCGAAGTCACGACCCGCGTGGTCGTCCGCCCCCGCACCAGGAACCGCACCCACCCACGCGGGGAGAGCGCCGTCGTCGGGCACGGGGATGCCGTCCGGGAGAGCCGGGCTCATGCCCGCCCCCCGGACGCCGCGGAGCGCGCGGCCCCCGGCACATCGAGGACCACGCGCTCACGAGAAGAACGGCACCTCACTTCTTGGACTTGTCCTTCGCGTCCTTGCCCCCGCTGCTGCCCGCGCCGTCGGAGGACAGCGCCGCGATGAACGCGTCCTTGGGGACCTCGACCGTACCGATCGTCTTCATGCGCTTCTTGCCCTCCTTCTGCTTCTCGAGCAGCTTGCGCTTACGGCTGATGTCGCCGCCGTAGCACTTGGCGAGCACGTCCTTGCGGATCGCGCGGATGGTCTCGCGGGCGATCACGCGCGCTCCCACGGCGGCCTGGATGGGGACCTCGAACTGCTGGCGCGGGATGAGCTCCTTGAGCTTCTCCGTCATCATGACGCCGTACGAGTACGCCTTGTCCTTGTGCACGATCGCGCTGAACGCGTCGACCGTCTGGCCCTGGAGCAGGATGTCGACCTTCACCAGGTCCGCCGCCTGCTCGCCCGAGAGCTCGTAGTCGAGCGACGCGTAGCCGCGCGTCTTGGACTTGAGCTGGTCGAAGAAGTCGAACACGATCTCCGCGAGAGGCAGCGTGTACCGCAGCTCGACGCGGTCCTGCGAGAGGTGGTCCATGCCGCCCAGCACGCCGCGCTTGCCCTGGCAGAGCTCCATGACCGCACCGATGAACTCGGTGGGGCACAGGATCGTGGCCTTGACGACGGGCTCGCGGATCTCGCCGATCTTGCCGCCCGGGAACTCGCTCGGGTTGGTGACCGTGACGACCGAGCGGTCCTCGAGGGTCACCTCGTAGACGACGTTCGGCGCGGTCGAGATGAGCTCGAGGTCGAACTCGCGCTCCAGACGCTCGCGCACGATCTCCAGGTGCAGCAGGCCCAGGAAGCCCACGCGGAACCCGAAGCCGAGCGCGACCGACGTCTCGGGCTCGTAGTTGAGCGCCGCGTCGTTGAGCTTGAGCTTGTCCAGGGCGTCGCGCAGGACCGGGTAGTCCGAGCCGTCGATCGGGTACAGGCCCGAGAACACCATGGGCTTGGGGTCGCTGTAGCCGCCCAGCGCGTCCTCGGCCGGCTTGGCCGCGTTGGTGACCGTGTCGCCGACCTTCGACTGGCGCACGTCCTTGACGCCCGTGATGAGGTAGCCGACCTCGCCCACGCCGAGCCCCTTGGTGGGGTGCGGCTCGGGCGCGGACACGCCGATCTCGAGGAGCTCGTGCGTCGCCCTGGTCGACATCATGACGATCTTCTCGCGCGGGTTCAGGCTGCCGTCGACCACGCGGACGTAGGTCACGACACCGCGGTAGGTGTCGTACACCGAGTCGAAGATCATGGCGCGCGCCGGGGCGTCGGCGTCGCCCTGAGGGGCCGGCACCTCCTGGACGATGCGGTCGAGCAGCTCGGTCACGCCCATGCCCGTCTTGCCCGAGACCTTCAGGACCGTCGAGGGGTCGACGCCCACGAGACCAGCGATCTCCTCGGCGTACTTCTCGGGCTGCGCGGCCGGCAGGTCGATCTTGTTGAGCACCGGGATGATCGCGAGGTCGTTCTCCATCGCGAGGTACAGGTTCGCGAGAGTCTGCGCCTCGATGCCCTGCGCGGCGTCCACGAGCAGCACGGCCCCCTCGCACGCGGCGAGCGAGCGCGAGACCTCGTACGTGAAGTCGACGTGCCCGGGCGTGTCGATCATGTTCAGGGCGTACGGCACGAGCGGCGCCGACGTGTCGTCCGGGTCGTCCCCCTCCCGCACGGCCCACGGCATGCGCACGGCCTGCGACTTGATCGTGATGCCGCGCTCACGCTCGATGTCCATGCGGTCGAGGTACTGCGCACGCATGGCGCGCGAGTCGACGACGCCGGTGAGCTGGAGCATGCGGTCGGCCAGCGTGGACTTGCCGTGGTCGATGTGCGCGATGATGCAGAAGTTGCGCAGCAGCTCGGGCGGCGTCGCCGCGGGCTGGATGCGGGTGCTCAGCTGGGCGCTGGGGATCGGGGACAACGGGGGTGCGCTCCTGTGGTGGGTCAAGACGGGGCGGCGGACGGCGCCCGCCCCTGCGGATCGGTGCTCGACGACGGAGCGTGAGCCGCCGGGACGTGCCCGGCAGGTCGCTGGTCGTCGCACGCAGGGTCGGACAGCAACCACCATTGTCCCACGACCCCGCGCGGCCGAGGCTCACGCGACCGTCCGGAGCGGGACGCGCGGCCACCGTGCCCGCCGCTGGGCACGCTCCTGCCCGCTGCCCCGTCCCGGTAGATTGCGGGCGTGGCTCAGAACAAGTGGATCTCCCTGCTCACGGACGCGGCGCGCGCGATCCTCGGCGCGCTCGGCGGCTCGTCCCGCGCGGGCGGCACGTCCGGGAGCGGTCCGGGCACGTCCCGCAAGCCCTCCGGCCCGACGGCGTCGGGCACCCCGCGCGGAGTGGCGCCACGCCCGCGGACGGGAGCGACGGCGTCGGGCACGCGCGCGCCGAAGCCCGGACCCCAGGCGGGGGGCCGCGGGTCTGGCAGCCCCGCGGGCCCCGCGAGCGCGCGCGGACCCCGGCCCACGGGCAGCTACCCCGGCGACTTCACGGGCCGTGTGCGGGCCGAGTACTCCCCCCAGCTCGACGGCGACCCGGACCCCGGCGAGATCGTCTGGACCTGGGTGCCCTACGAGGAGGACTTCTCCCAGGGCAAGGACCGGCCCGTGCTGCTCGTCGGGCGCGACGGCGGCTGGCTGCTCGCGACCATGCTGTCGAGCAAGGACCACTCACGCGACGCCGCCGACGAGGCGCGCTGGGGGCGGCACTGGCTCGACATCGGCTCGGGCCCGTGGGACTCCCGCGGCCGCGACAGCGAGGTGCGCCTCGACCGGGTGATCCGCGTCGACCCCGGCGCGGTGCGCCGCGAGGGCGCCGTCATGGACCGGCGCACGTTCGAGACGATCGTCCGTGAGATGGGTCGGATCCAGGGCTGACGGGCGCGCACGGGCGACGTCCGTGGGCACCCGTACGGCGCGATGGCAGGCCGTGCCGAGCCGGAGGTGAGCATTCTGGCCGATCTCGCGGTCGGCTGGTAGTCTAGGTGGCTGCGTGTCCGCCCAGGTCGGCGGGCACAGTTCCAGCTCCTCTCCAAGGGTTCCCCACCCCCAGTCCCGGAGCTGGAATCGCCCTCTACGACCTATTCGATCGCTTCGGCGAACACACCAGAAAGTCCACACGTGGCAAACATCAAGTCTCAGATCAAGCGCATCAAGACGAACGAGAAGGCTCGTCTGCGCAACAAGGCCGTCAAGTCGGAGCTCAAGACGAACGTTCGCCGCGTTCGCGAGGCCGTCGCCGCCGGTGACAAGGAGGCCGCTGCCAGCGCCCTCGCCACCGCGTCGAAGAAGCTCGACAAGGCAGTCTCCAAGGGTGTCATCCACCAGAACCAGGCTGCGAACCGCAAGTCGGCTCTGTCGAAGGCCGTCAACGCTCTCTGAGCGTGACACTCCCTTCCACGCGTGACCTTGTGCGCCCCTGATCCACCTCGGGCTGCACGGTGAACGTCGAGAGGCGCTGCTCCCTTCCACGGGGCAGCGCCTCTCGTGCGTCCGGGGGCGGGTCGCCCCGTCAGGCGCGGCCCGTGCCCAGCTCGGCCCGCAGGAGCACGCCGCTCCCGCCCGTGAACCGGATCGTGTGGAACGAGGCCGCACGCGCCACCTCGCGGAACCCCAGGTCCTCGTGCAGCGCGAGCGAGGCGACGTTGGTCGCGTTCACGACGCAGCAGACGAAGCCCGCCCGCTCGGCCACCCAGTCCGTGCGCGCCCGGGTCAGTGCGCTCCCGACGCCGCGACGGCGTGAGGCTGGGTCGACCGTGACACCTCCGAGGTAGTGGCCGACCGGCGCCGGGCCGTCCGCGTACGACCACCAGTGGGTCTTCGCCCAGCCCACGACCTCCTCGCCCATGGTCGCGACGACCACGACCCGTTCCCGGTCGGCCAGGGCGAGCACGAGCTGCTCCCGGTCCGTCCCGCGACGGGCACGGCGCTCGATCCCGGCGACGGCGTCCAGGTCGTCCTGGGTCGCGGGCCGCACGTGCACTCCAGGACCCGTGTCCTGGCCCGGCACGGCGCGTCCCTGGGGACTCATCGTCCCGAGCCGTGCGCCCCGGCGATCGTCAGCACCGCGCGCTCGACCGCGAACACCGGGTCACGGCCGCCGCCCTTGACCTCGGCGTCCGCCTGCGCGACCGCGGTGATCGCAGCGGCGAGCCCCTCGGGCGTCCAGCTCGACAGGTCCTTCTTCGCACGGTCGATCTGCCAGGGGGCGAGCCCCAGGTCCTTGGCCGAGGCTCCCCCGCGGCCGCGCATCGCAGCGACCTTGGCGAGGGTGCGCAGCTTGATCGCGAGCACCGCGACGAGCGGCACGGGGTCCACGCCTGTCGCGAGCGCGTGCCGCAGCAGCGACACGGCCTCGCCCGCCTTGCCCGCCACGGCCGCGTCGGCGACCCGGAACCCGGTGGCCTCGACCCTGCCCCCGTAGTACCGGTCGACCGTCGTAGCGCTGATGGTGCCCGTGGTGTCGGCGACGAGCTGCGCGCACGCGCTCGCGAGCTCGCGCAGGTCGTTGCCGAGAGCCTCGACGAGCGCCTTGACCGCACCGGCGTCTGCCCGACGCCCCGCGGCCTTGAACTCCGCCGCGACGAACGACAGCTTGTCGGCGTCCTTCTTGATGGCCTCGCACGCCACGACGGGGGCTCCGCTCGCCCGGATCGCGTCGAGCATCTTCTTGCCCCGCACCCCACCGCCGTGCACGATCACGACGGTCGTGTCCGGGTCCGGGGACGCCACGTAGTCCACGACGTCCGGGATGAGCGCGTCCGCGGCCGCCTCCGCGCCCCGCACGACCACGAACTTGGGCTCACCGAAGAGCGAGGGGCTCGCGGCGACCGTCAGCATGCCGGACTCATAGGTCACGGCCTCGATCTCCGACTTCTCCGCCTCCGGGTCGCGGGCGCGGGCGAGCTCGAGCAGCGAGTCGACCGCGCGCTCCGCCAGGAGCCCCTCGGGTCCCTGCACCAGCACCACGGGAGCGAGCTCGACCGCGTTCCAGGGGAGCGTCGCGGACGGGCGGGCGGAGGTGCGGGAGGGAGCGGCAGCCATGGGCACAACGATCCCACGGGCCACCCACCCGAGGCACATCCCGGGCAGTGTCCCGGCGAGACGTCCCGGCGAGACGTCCCGGTGCCCGGTGCCGAGCATGCGGTTGGCGTCGTGATCGGCCCGATTCCGGACGACGACCGCATGCTCGACCAGCGACAACCGCATGGTCGGCAACTGAGCGGCTCGGCTCGGCTCGTCCCCGTCACCCGCCCGCGCAGCCCGCGACGGCGAGCGCCCCGTCGCGCACCACGAGCGCGAACGTCCCGCAGCGGTCGGTGCGCAGGACCGCCGCTCCGGCGTTCTCGTAGAGGGCGAGCGCGGCGTCGTTCGGGTGGCCGTAGGTGTTCTCGCCGGAGCTCACGATCGCGACCGTCGGGCTCAGGGTCGTCGCGAGCCCGTGCGACTGGACGCGGGACCCGTGGTGCGCGACCTTGACGACGTCGACCTCGGCACCGCCTGCGCGGGACCGCAGCGTCCGGTCGAGGGCCTCCTGCCCGGCGTCCTCGAGGTCGCCGAGCGCGACGAGCGTGAGCTGGGGAGTCGTGACGAGCAGGGCGATGCTCGCGTCGTTGGCCCCTCCCTCGGCCTCGGCCAGGGCCGGGCGCCCGTGCTGCGGGGACGGTGCAGCGGTGCTGAGCCCAGCCTGCAGCACCTCCCACGACACGTCACCGAGCACACCACCGGTCCCGGGCTCGGCGACCTCGACGGGGACCCCTCGGTCGCCCAGGTCGTCGAGCACCCGTTCGGCCTGCTCGGCGGGGTCGCCGAGGCCGGTCACGAGCGCCCGGTCCACCTGCCTCCCGTCGAGCACCGCGTCGAGCCCGCCGACGTGGTCGGCGTGGAAGTGCGTGAGCACGAGCAGGTCGAGGCGCTCGATCCCGAGGTCGTCGAGGCAGTCCCCCGCGGCGGGCCCGGCGGGCCCGACGTCGACCATGAGGCCGCGCCCAGCACCAGTGCGGACGACCAGTCCGTCGCCCTGGTCGACGTCGCACGCCACGACCGCCCAGTCGGTCGGCACGTCACGACCCGTGGGGGCGATCCAGCGCGGCCAAGCAAACGCCACGCACCCGGTGGCCAGGGTGGCGAGCACCGCCCACGCCACGAGGAGGCGCAGGGTCGCGCGGCGCCGTCGTCGGGCGAACGCCTCCCGCACGCTCGCCCGCACCGCGGTGCGCCACGCGGGCGGCCACCCGCTCCCGCGGCTCCACGGCACCCGTACCCCGGCAAGGCCCGCGACCCACCGCCAGCGCCACACCAGGACCAGCCCGACGACGGTCAGCACCGCGAGCGCCGCCGCGCCACCGACTCCGCCCGGCCACGGCAGCCGCGCCCCGGGGAGGTCCGCGAAGAACCGGGCCACCGCGGCGATCCACCACGACGCCAACCCTGCAGGCCACGCCAGCACGACCCCGGCCCAGGGGAACCACGGGGCCACGAGGGTCGCGAGCACCCCGAGCACGGTCGCCGGGACGAGCGCTGGTGCGGCGACCAGGTTGGCCGGCACCGCGTATGTCGCGACCGACGGGTCCAGCAGCACGAGGACAGGTGCGCACGCGAGCTGCGCCGTCAGCGGGACGGCGAGCGCGAACGCCGGCACCTTCCCGATCCACGGCGCGAGCCGTCGTGCCACGGGCTGCGTGCCGAGGACCAGCGCGGCCGTCGCGACGCTCGACAGCACGAACCCGTACGACCGCGCGAGCCACGGGTCCAGCACGAGCAGCACCACGACGACGGTCGCGAGGGCCGGGAGCGCCCTGGACGGGCGCCCCAGCCCGATCCCGACGAGCCCGACGACGCCCATCGCCGCGGCGCGCAGCACGCTCGGGTCGGGGTGGACCAGGAGCACGAACCCCGCCATGACCGCTCCCGTCACGACCACGCGCACCCCGCGCGGCGCCCTGGCCGTGGCGCACAGTGCCGTCACCGTCGCGACGACGATCGCGAAGTGCCCGCCGGAGACCGCCGTCACGTGCGTCAGCCCCGTGGTCTTGAGTGCCTCGTCGAGCTCGTCGTCGATGCGCGACGTGTCCCCGACGGCGACGCCCGGCAGCAGCGCCCGCGCATCCGTGGGCAAGCCGTCCGAGACCGCGAGCAGGTCGGCCCTCAAGGTGTTGACGACGCCCAGCGCGGGGACCGGTACGCGGGTGACCTCGGGCGGTCCGGTCGCGACGAGCGTCGCGGCGGCCTTGTCCCCGGGGTCGGCAGGCACGAGCGTGCCCGACGCGCGGACCTCGCTCCCGTACGCCAGGTCACCCCACGCGGGGCCCGCGAGGACGTCGACCTGCCCACCCGCGGGGGCCGCGGCGCCGCGACCTCCGAGCACGGTGAGGTCGAGCGTGGTGCGGACCGAGTCCGCCACCCCCGACCACGGGTTCGTGACCTCCTCCGGTTCGCCCACGACCCGCCCCACGGCCTCGACGGTCGCGCCCTGGGCGGCGAGGTCGGCGGCACCTCCCCGGTCCCGGGCGACGAGGTGCATCGTCCCGGCGAGCAGCACGGCCAGCACGCACGCCACGACCAGGGCGCACTGCCCGAGCCACGGCCGTCCCGGGGTGCGGCGTGCGGGGCTGCGGTGTCCGGGGACACCGCGACCGGGGACGCCGCGACCCAGCGCAAGGGTGGCCACGGATCCGCGCGGGCGTCGGTCGACGAGCAGCAGCACGCCGGGCAGCACCACCAGCAACGTGCTCACGACGGTCCCCGCCAGGACGGCCCGGGGCTCGGCGGCCGTGAGCCACCACGCACTCCCCCAGGCCGCGAGCGCCGCGGGCACGAGCCGGAGGTCCGTCGCAGTCGCCCGAGGGGGCCGCGCTGGGACCGACACGTCGCGCCGCGCCTCAGACACGCACCTGGTCGCGCAGCCTCGCGAGCAGCGCGTCTCCGATCCCGCTCACCTCCCCCAGCTCCTCGACCGTCGTGAACGGGCCGTTCGCCTCGCGCCACTCGACGATGCGCGCCGCGAGCACAGGGCCGATCCCGGACAGTCCGTCGAGCGCGCCCTCGTCGGCGGTGTTGAGGTCGAGCGGTCCCGTCGACTGGCCGTCGCCTCCCGGCGCGGGCCGGGGGGCAGCGGCAACGACCTCCCCCGGCCTCGGCACGACGATCTGCTCGCCGTCGACGACCTCGCGCGCCAGGTTGACCCCCGCGAGGTCGGCGTCCGGCGTGGCGTCCCCGGCCGCGGTGAGCGCGTCCGCCACGCGTGACCCCTCGGGTACCGTCACGAGCCCGGGCGCGGCCACGGCGCCGACCACGTGCACGACGACGTCGCTCACCGCGGGCGCCTCGATGCCGGCCCCGGCCCCGCTTCCGGGGGCGGTCCCCTCCTCGTCTCCCGGTGCGGTGGAATCGTCGCTGCCGCCTCCCGGCTCGCCGACACCCTCCACCGGGACTGCGGCCTCGTCGCCGAGGGCGGCCACGGGTCGCAGGTCGTCGCCGTCGGCGAGCACCCGCGCTCCCACGCCCACCGCGAGCAGGAGCACCGCGACCGCGGCGACCACCGCCGTCCGCGCACCGACGGACCAGCGGCGCGGACCGCCGTCGGGCACGTGCTCGAACCCCGAGTGCGACGTCGGGTGACCGTTGGCCGCCGTGTACGCCTCCGCGACCGCGGACAGGGGGTGGCGCCGGGGCGCCGGCTCGTCCAGCTGGCCTTCGTCGGCCTCTGAGGTCGATCCCGGACGTGAGGTCGAGTGCTGAGGGACGTCGTCGCTCGACACCGGGTCGAGGGCCGGGTCGACGCTGCGCAGCCGCCGCAGCCGGTCCGCTCCGCCGGGGCGGGGCAGGTCGTCGTCGGCGGTCGGTGGGCGCGTCCGGGAGAAGGTCACGCGGGCACGCTAGGCGCGTGGGCACACCGCCCGCGGGCCAGCAGGACGGTGCTGTGGACGCCACGCACCGCGGGCAGACCTGTGCACGGCCAGCTCCCGAGGAACGACTTACGGCGCGCGGTCCGCCACGACGATCGCCAGCACACCCGGGCCCGCGTGCGCCCCGACGACCGCGCTCACGGGCGTGACCGCAGCCCGCACCCCGGTCTCGTCCCACAGCCGGTCGGCCACGTCCCTCGCCGCGCCGTCGTCGCCCAGGTAGTGCACCGCGAGCTCGGGCTCACCCCGACGCTCGACCGAGTCGACCGCCACCTGGATCAGCCGGTCGACCGCAGCACCCCGTGTCCGGACCTTCTGGATCACCTCGATACGACCGTCACGCACCGCGAGCAGCGGCCGTACCCCGAGCACCGTCCCGAGCGTCGCGGCCGCCACGCCCAGGCGGCCACCGCGGCGCAGGTGGTCGAGCGATTCGACCATGAAGATCGCGCGGCTCGAGTCCGCGACCGCGATCGCTCGCCGCGCCACCTCGTCCACCGTCCCGCCGGCCGCCGCGACGTCGGCCGCCGCGAGCGCCGCGAACCCGAGGCCCATCGCGACGGTCCGCGAGTCCACGACCCGCACCGGCACCGGGGAGCGCGTCGCCGCGAGCGCGGCCGCATGCACCGTGCCTGACAGGTCGCCCGACAGGTGGACCGAGACGATCGACCGCGCACCGGCCCGAGCCGCCGCCTCGTAGGCGGTGACCAGGGCGTGCGGCGTCGGCTGCGACGTCGTCACCCGCTCGCCCGCGCCGATCCGGTGCGCGACGTCGTCGGGCGACACGTCGATGCCCTCGAGGAACACCTCGTCCCCGGCCAGCACGTGCAGAGGCACCACGGACAGCGCCGGGTGGTCACCGGAGGGGAGGGAGGCGGTCGAGTCCGTGACGACATGGACGGCCGGGTGCTTGGCAGGACTCATCTCCGGGACACCTTACGTGGCACGCGCAGGACGTCGCATCCTGCGCCGCGCGCTCACCGGAGCACCGCCCTAGGATCCGAGACATGCCCGACGACGCAGCCCCCTCGCCCGCAGAGCTCGCCGCGCTCAAGGCCGCCGCCGCGCAGGCGGCCGCCGAGGCGGCCGAGGCCAAGGCCGCCGCCGCACAGGCCGCGCTCGAGGCTGCCGAGGCCGCGGCAGCCGGGTCCACCGGCGCAGGCTCCCCCGCCGAGCCTGGCGAAGACGCCCCCGCCGACGCGGCGCCGTCGGGCACGCCCGACCCGGCCACCACCGCCCCGGCAGCCGCACCTGCGACGCAGGCTCCGCCGTCGGGCCCCCTGGACGGCTACCCCGCCGAGGTCGCCGCAGGCTACGCCTACCGGGGTGCGACGCTCGCGCTCGGCGCGCTGCTCGAAGCCCCCGAGGCCCCCGGCGATCCCCTGCCGCGCGCCGACGTCCAGGTCGGGTTCTCGCTCGCGATGCTCAACCGGCACGGGCTCGTCGCCGGGGCCACCGGGACGGGCAAGACCAAGACGCTGCAGGGCATGGCCGAGGGACTCTCAGACGCGGGCGTGCCGACGTTCGTCGCCGACATCAAGGGCGACCTGTCGGGGCTCGCGGTGCCCGGCGCGAGCGGCGAGAAGATCCTCGAGCGCACCGCGAGCATCGGGCAGGACTGGGAGCCGACCACCTACCCGGTCGAGTTCTACTCGCTCGGCGGGCTCGGCAAGGGCATCCCTGTCCGGACGACCGTGAGCGACTTCGGGCCGCTGCTGCTGTCCAAGGTGCTGGGGCTCAACGACACGCAGGAGTCGAGCCTCGGCCTGATCTTCCACTGGGCCGACACGCAGGGCCTCGCGCTGCTCGACCTCAAGGACCTGCAGTCGACCATCGCGTACCTCACCTCGGACGAGGGCAAGGCCGAGCTCAAGGGCATCGGCGGGCTGTCCGCGGCCACGGCCGGGGTCGTCCTGCGCGAGATCGTGACGCTCCAGGCGCAAGGAGCGGACGTGTTCTTCGGCGAGCCCGCGTTCGACACGACCGAGCTGCTGCGCGTCGCGGCCGACGGGCGCGGCACCATCTCGGCGCTCGAGCTGCCCGCCGTCCAGGACCGGCCCGCACTGTTCTCGACCTTCCTCATGTGGCTGCTCGCCGACCTGTACCAGGACCTGCCCGAGGTCGGCGACCTCGACAAGCCCCGGCTCGTGTTCTTCTTCGACGAGGCGCACCTGCTGTTCACGGGCGCGACCAAGGAGTTCGTGGCGCAGGTCGTGCAGACCGTGCGCCTCATCCGGTCCAAGGGCGTGGGCGTGTTCTTCGTGACGCAGAGCCCCAAGGACGTGCCGGCCGACGTCCTGGCCCAGCTCGGCAACCGGGTCCAGCACGCACTGCGCGCCTTCACGCCCGACGACGCCGCGGCCCTCCGCGCGGCCGTGCGGACGTTCCCGCGGTCCCCCTACGACCTGGAACAGCTCCTGCAGTCGCTCGGGACGGGCGAGGCCGTGGTCACGGTGCTGACCGAGAAGGGCGCCCCGACACCGGTCGCGTGGACGCGGGTCCGCGCGCCCCGGTCGTCGATGGAGCCCGCACCGGAGACCGTGATCGACGGGATCGTCGCGGGCTCCCCGCTCGCCGCGCGGTACGCCGTGGCGGTCGACAACGAGTCGGCCTACGAGCTCCTCGCCGCGCGGATCGCCGCACAGCAGGCCGCGGCCGAGCAGGCGGAGCTCGCCGAGAAGCTCGCCAAGGAGCAGGAGGCCGCCCAGAAGGAGGCCGAGAAGGCAGCCAAGAAGCAGGCCGACGAGCTCGAGAAGATGCGCGCCAAGCTCGAACGGGACGCGGCCCGAGCGGGGGGCGCATCCGGGACGCGGAGCACTCCCCGGAAGTCGAGCGCGTCGTCGGGCCTCGACAAGCTCCTGGGCTCGATGGCGACGCAGCTCGGCCGGGAGATCACGCGAACGGTGTTCGGAACCCGCCGTCGCTAGACGGCGGCCGACGCGCCGGCGCTGAGTGCGGGATTTGGCCGCGACTCGCCGGGCGTGTCGCAGCCGAATCACGCACTCAACGAGCCAGGGCCGCCAGGACTCGGCGGATCAGCCGCTCAGGATGTCGGATCACGTCGTCCGCGGTGACCGTGATGATCAGCCAGCCAGCCTCTTCGAGGCGCTGCCGACGCTCGACGTCTCGTCGCCAGGTGGCCGGATCGGTCCGGTGGACGTCGCCGTCGTACTCGATCGCGATCCGGAGCACCGGGTAGGACATGTCGGGCAGCGCCAGGAACGCCCCCGACGGGTCGATCGCAGGCACGTTGACCTGCGGACAGGGCAGTCCCGCTTCCACGAGGATCATCCGCGTCCGGGACTCCATCGAGGAATCGGTCCCAGCGACGACGTGCTCGATCGCCGCACGCGCACTGACTATCCCTCGCATCCGGTGCGTCGCGGCGAGCAGGTCGCGCAGCTTCTCGACGGTCGTCGCAGGGTTCTTCCGGCGAGTCATGGAGTCCCCCAGCACCACGAGATCGGTCACGCTGAGACCGTCAGAGAGGTGGAGCCAGGTCTGCGCGGGTGTCGTGACCGGGAGGCCGTGCCACGTGAAGACCTCGAGCGCCGGCTGGTTGCACGCGTGGGCGACGATGTCCTTCCTCTGCGGCCGCACGTCCCGGCGCGGAACGACGACGTGCAGGCGTTCTAGCGTCTCGTGACCTCCGGCGGATCCACGGTCCAACCGCCAGGGCACCTCGATCCCGAGCAACCTGAGCGCTGTGACGTGGCTGAACGCGGCGGACGGCGGCAAGATCTCCAGAGCGGCGCGGCACCGGGCGGCGACAGTGTCGACACTGCCGGTCGGCACGCGCACTCCGCGGATCGGCGCCTCCCACCAGGGCCGGCCCAGGTCGTGGCGTGTCAGCCCATGACTCGCTGCGTCCCGCGAGCGGAGCACGACCGATGGCATCTGAGGATTCGTCATGCGGCCACGATGCGCCGATCGGCGGCGCCATAGTGGTGAGCCGACGAATCTGTGGACAACGCGCCCTTGAGTGCATGATTCGGCTGCGACTCGCCCGGCGAGTCGCAGCCGAATCATGCACTCGACAGAAATGTCAGGCAGGGACCACGTTCACCAGCTTCGGCGCGCGGACGATCACCGTGCGGATCCCCCGCCCGTCGAGCGTGCGCTGCACGTTCGCGTCGGCCAGGGCCAGCTCACGCAGCTCGTCGTCACCGATCGACGGCGGGACCTCGAGCCGGCTGCGCACCTTGCCCTGGACCTGCACGACGCACGTCACGGTGTCCTCGACCAGGTACTCGTCGAGCGCGACCGGGAAGGGCTCGTGCGCGAGCGACTGCGGGTGCCCGAGCCGCGACCACAGCTCCTCCGCGATGTGCGGCGCGATGGGCGCGACCATGAGGATCAGCGGCTCGATCGCCTCGCGCGGCACGCGGTCCAGGCCCGTGAGGTGGTTGTTGAGCGCGATGAGCTTGGCGATCGCCGTGTTGGAGCGCATGTGCTCCATCTCGACGCGCACGTCCGCGATGGTCCGGTGGACCAGGCGCAGGGTCGCGACCTCGGCGGGCTCGTCGGAGACCGTGGTCTCCCCCGTGTCCTCGCTGACCACGTTGCGCCACAGCCGCTGCAGGAACCGCTGCGAGCCGACGACGGCGCGCGTGTCCCAGGGGCGTGACAGGTCGAGCGGTCCCATGGACATCTCGTACACGCGGAACGTGTCGGCGCCGTAGGCCTCGTACATGTCGTCGGGCGTCACGACGTTCTTGAGCGACTTGCCCATCTTCCCGTACTCGCGGTTGACGGGCTCGCCCTTCCACAGGTACCGGACCTCGTCGCCGCTGTTCTCTTCGACGACCTCTTCCGCCGGCACGTACGCACCGCGCGCGTCGGTGTAGGCGTAGGCCTGCACGTAGCCCTGGTTGAAGAGCTTGTGGAACGGCTCGGTGCTGGTCACGTGCCCGAGGTCCAGGAGGACCTTGTGCCAGAAGCGCGCGTACAGCAGGTGCAGCACGGCGTGCTCGACGCCGCCCACGTACAGGTCGACGCCGCCCGCGGGTCCGGCCGTGGCGTTGTGGCCGGGGCCGGTCCAGTACTTCTCGAGCTCGGGCGAGGCCATGTGCTCGGTGTCCGCGGGGTCGAGGTAGCGCAGGTAGTACCAGCATGACCCGGCCCAGTTGGGCATGGTGTTGGTGTCGCGGCGGTAGGTCTTGGGACCGTCGCCCAGGTCGAGCGTGACGTTGACCCAGTCCTCGTTGCGGCCCAGCGGCGGCTCGGGCGAGGAGTCGGCGTCGTCGGGCTCGTAGGTGCGCGGCGAGTAGTCGGGGACCTCGGGCAGGTTGACGGGCAGCAGCGAGTCGGGCAGCGCGATCGGCTGGTCGTTCTCGTCGTAGACGATGGGGAACGGCTCGCCCCAGTAGCGCTGGCGGCTGAAGAGCCAGTCGCGCAGGCGGTAGGTGATGGTGCCGGTGCCGATGTTCCTGGCCTCGAGCCACTCGATCATGGCGCGCTTGGCGTCGGGCACGCTGAGGCCGTCGAGCGAGATCTCGTCGTTGGACGAGTTGACGATCTCGCCGTCGCCGGTCCAGGCGCCCTCGTGGTCCTCGGGGGCCGCGACCGTACGGATCACGGGCAGCTCGAAGGCCTCGGCGAACGCGTGGTCGCGCTCGTCGCCGCCGGGGACGGCCATGATGGCGCCCGTGCCGTAGCCCATGAGGACGTAGTCGGCCGTGAACACGGGGATGAGCGTGCCGTTGACGGGGTTCACGGCCAGGTGGCCCGTGAAAACGCCCGTCTTCTTGCCCGCGTCGGCCTGGCGCTCGACCGCGGTCTTGGCCGCGGCCTCCTTGCGGTAGGCGGCGACGGCGTCGATCGGGGTCGCGTGCCCGCCGGTCCACACGTCACGCGTACCGTCGGGCCACTCGGCGGGGACCTCGTCGAGCAGGGGGTGCTCGGGCGAGACGACCATGAACGTCGCGCCGAACAGGGTGTCGGGGCGCGTCGTGAAGACCTCGACGTCCTGGTTTCCTGCCGCGCCCACGCCGTCGATCGCGAAGCGCACGGTGGCGCCCTCGCTGCGGCCGATCCAGTTGCGCTGCATCGACTTGACCTTCTCCGGCCAGTCGATGAGGTCCAGGTCGTCGGCCAGGCGGTCCGCGTACGCGGTGATGCGCATGTTCCACTGGCGCAGGCTGCGCTGGAAGACGGGGAAGTTGCCGCGCTCGGAGCGGCCGTCGGACGTGACCTCCTCGTTCGCGAGCACGGTGCCCAGTCCGGGTGCCCAGTTGACGGGCGACTCGGACACGTAGGCCAGGCGCTGCGGGTCGATCACGGCGCGCTGCGCGACGCGGTCGAGGTCCGCCCAGCGGGTGCCCTCAGGGTGGCCGGGGACGGCACGCGTACCTGCGTCGTACTCGGCCTCGAGCTCGGTGATGGGGCGCGCACGGCCCGTGCCGCCGTCGGGACGCACGGCGTCCTCGTCGTACCAGGCCTCGAAGATCTGCAGGAAGATCCACTGGGTCCAGCGGACGTACTCCGGGTCGATCGTCGCGAACGAGCGGCGCGAGTCGTGCCCCAGGCCCAGGCGGCGCAGCTGGCGCTTCATGTTGGCCATGTTGGCCTCGGTCGTGACGCGCGGGTGCTGGCCGGTCTGCACCGCGAACTGCTCGGCGGGCAGGCCGAACGCGTCGTAGCCGAGGGCGTGCAGGACGTTGTCGCCGCACATGCGCCGGAAGCGCCCGACGACGTCGGTCGCGATGTACCCGAGCGGGTGCCCGACGTGCAGGCCCGCGCCCGAGGGGTACGGGAACATGTCCATGATGAAGTAGGGCGAGCGCCCGTCGGCGTGCTTGCCGTCGCCGTCGGTGAGGTGCCCCGAGGGGTTGGCCGCCCAGAACGTGCCGCGCTCCTCCCACGCGTCCTGCCACCGGAGCTCGATGTCCTGCGCGAGCGCGGGCGTGTATCGGTGGGAGGTCGTCTCGGGCGAGGACGCGGGGGCGTCGTGCACGGACTCGGCGGGGTTCTCGGGGGCGGGGTTCTCAGGCGTGCTCACCCCGCGAGTTTACCGTTCGGCGGGGCGTCGTCCGGCAGGCGGGCGCGGGCTGGACGCCCACGTCCCCCCCTGCCCGACGGCGCCGCTCGCCCACGGCGTCGAGGCCCGTCCGCCCCCGTCCTCCCGGGCGGACGGGGGCCGTCGGAAGGCGTGCCGGTCAGACCGTCTGGAGGTACTCGACGATCGTGGGGCCCATCTCGAGGAAGACCCAGGCCACGAGGAGGACGTACAGCACCGCGAGGAGCGTGCCCTTGTTGTCGACGATCACGCGGCGGACCCCCTCGGAGACCTTGAGGTACCCCCCCTGGACGGCGTGCACGACCTGGAACCAGAAGATCGGCAGCATCGCGGCCCACACGACCATGCAGAACGGGCAGAGCACGACGAGCACGTAGAGGCTGGTCCACACCAGGAAGACGACGAGGCCCATGGCGAGAGTCGTGACGGCGAGCAGGGTGAGCCAGAACCAGCGGGGCAGCCGCGCGCCGGTGAGGACGACGACGCCGATCGTCATGACCACGGGGAAGGCCGCGACGCCGAGGAACGGGTTGGGGAACCCGAGGAGCGCCCCCTGCCAGGACGCCATCGCGGGGCCGCAGTCGAGGAACGGGTTGAGCGAGCAGGCCGCGACGTGGTTCGGGTCGATGAGCTTGAGGTAGCGCTCGATCGCGAGCCAGGCGGCGCCGACCAGCCCGACGGCGCCCGCGACCAGGAGGATCCAGCCGAAGGCGCGGGGGGTGAGGTTCTTCGCGTCGACGTCGGGGACCCGGGGGCCGCCCCCCTCGTCCGCGGCGAGGTCGGCGGAGTCGCCGGTGGTGCCCGGGGTGCGCCCGGTGCGGGAAGGACGGGTGGGGCTCTCGCTCACGAACCGCTCCTGAAGGGTCTGCGCGTGCACTTCCGGCACACAGGTGGGCCCAAGGTACCGGCGATGTCTGGGGCTTGGCTGAACGCTCCACGTACGCGCGGCGTCACGAGGCCGTAGCACGCGTGCCGCGCGTGTCGGGTGGAGCACGCGTAGCGTCGTGGGCACAGGACGTCGTACCGAGAGCGGAGGGGTTGTTCATGGCGCACAAGAAGGCGCACAAGAAGTCGTGGAGCGAGTTCAGCGGCGGCAAGAAGGTCGTGATGGTGGTGCTCTCGCTCGTGCAGATCACGCTCACCGTCGCCGGTTACCGCGACCTGGCCCGGCGGCCCGCCGACGAGGTCGAGGGCCCGAAGATCGCGTGGGGTGTGGCGATGCTGGCGAACTGGGTGGGTCCGATCGCCTACTTCGCGAAGGGGCGCAAGGGGCTGGGCCTCAACGCCTGAGGCGCCGCCCCCGGGTGAGCGCGGGAGGGGCGAGCAGGATCACGCCGTGCCGACCGGAGACGGCTCCGCCTGCTCGTCCTCCCGGACGTGCACGACGCGCTGGCGCCCGAACAGGGCGATGATCGCTAGCCCGGCGAGCGTGAGCGCGAGGCCTGTCCACGCGAGGTCGAGGTAGCTCCAGCCCGCCGCGATGACGAGGCCGCCGAGGAACGCCCCGTTGGCGTTGCCCACGTTGAGCGCCGAGTGGCACAGAGCTGCCCCGAGCGACGGGGCGCCGGGCGAGAGGTCCATGAGCCGGGTCTGGAGCGCGAGGCCGAGGATCTGCGACGTCACGCCCAGCAGGAACAGGGACGCGACGGCCGGGACCGGGCTCTGGCCCGTGAGCGCGAAGGCGACGAGGGCTGCGGCCGTCGAGCCGAAGCCGATCCACACGGTCCGCAGGACGTCCTTGTCGGCGAGCCGTCCGCCGACGATCGTCCCGAGCGTCATGCCGAGGCCGAAGATCGCGAGGACCACGGGCACGACCCCGAGCGAGAGGCCCGTGACCTCGGTCATGGTGGGCGCGACGTACGAGTAGACGGCGAACATGCCGCCGAAGCCGATCGCCCCGCCCACGAAGCTGATCCACAGCGGGCCGTTCTTCAGCGCGGCGACCTCCTGGCTCACGCTCGACCCGGTGTCGCCCGCGCCCGCGGGGACCCAGCGCCACAGGGCCGCGAGGGTGACGCCGCCCAGGACGCCGATGAGCACGAAGGCCGCGCGCCAGCCGAGCTGCTGGCCCGCGAACGTCGACAGGGGCACGCCCACGACGTTCGCGATCGTCAGCCCGGTCATCATCATGGCCACGGCGTGGCCGCGCCGCCCGGGACCGACGACGGCGGCGCCGACCGCGGCCCCCACCCCGAAGAACGCGCCGTGCGGCAACCCTGCGAGGAAGCGTCCCGCGATGAGCCACTCGATGGTCGGGGCGGCGGCCGAGAGCACGTTGCCGAGGGTGTAGGCGAGCATGAGCGCGATCAGCAGCTTCTTGCGCGAGACGCGCGCGGCGAGCACGGTGAGCAGGGGCGCGCCGACCACGACGCCCACGGCGTAGGCCGTGATGGCGTGCCCGGTGACCGGGATGGTCGCACCGAGGTCTGCGGCGATGTCGGGCAGGAGGCCCATGGTCGCGAACTCGGTCGTGCCGATCGTGAAGCCGCCCGCGGCGAGCGCGAGCAGCGCGAGCCCGGTCGTCCGTGGACCACGGCGTGCGCCGCCCGCCCGACGACGTCGCACGCCGCCCGGGGCGGGCGCGTCGAGAGTGTCGGTCGGGCCGGGCGCGCTGGTGCTGTCGACGGTCAAGGCGGGACCCCTTCGAGGGTGTTCACGGGCAGGAAGTTGCGGATCGAATCGATTCGAGCCGTTCGCTGACGCCGTCGGCAGCATGATGCGGGAAGAACGCCAGTCTAGACGGGGGCGTGGCCCGCCGCGAGGGCCTGCGGCACGACCCACACGCGGGACGCCGCCGGGAGCCCCAGGTGCACGGGGCTCGCCTCGCTCCCCCACGTGATGGACATGGTGCCCGCGTACTCGCGCCGCTCCTGCACGCAGACCTCGGCATCGAGCCCCAGGCCCAGCTCCGCGAGGTAGCGCAGCACGTCCGGGTCCGCGTCCGAGATGCGCGCGACGACGGCGCAAGCCCCCGGGTCGAGCTCCGAGAGCCGGACCGCCGCCGGGCGCGGGACGTGTCCCGCGGCGGTCGGGATCGGGTCGCCGTGCGGGTCACGCGTCGGATGGCCGAGCAGGGCGTCGATCCGGTCGAGCATCAGGTCCGACACCGCGTGCTCCAGGACCTCGGCCTCGTCGTGCACCTCGTCCCACGAGTACCCCAGCTCGGAGACCAGGTACGTCTCGAGGATGCGGTGCCGGCGCACCATCGCGACCGCGTGCGAACGACCCAGGTCCGTGAGCTCGATCGCGCCGTAGCGGGCGTGCACGAGCAGGCCCTGCGAGGACAGCCGGCGCACGGTCTCCGAGACGGTCGAGGCTCCTACGCCCAGGCGGTCCGCGAGCAGCTTCGTGGTCACGGGCTCGTCGGACCACTCCTGCGCCGACCACACCACCTTGAGGTAGTCCTGGGCGACGGAGGTCAGGTCGAGGGGATGGTCCACGGCGCTCACTCTATTTCACGGGCCCGGGCGGGGCCGGGGCGCGCCGCGGGCCGGACGCCGAGGCGCGGGCTCCCGGGGGCGCACCCGCACCCGACCGCTCGCACGCGGCTGACCCCGTCCCCGCCCCCCCTCACCCGGTGACCAGCTCCGCGGTCTCACGCTCCGCCGTCGGGCCCACGGTCTGCACCACGCGCGGGCGGCGCGCCAGGTGCACCACGTACGCGACGGCGAACACGACCCCCTGCGCGACCACGATCGTCGCGGCGCTCGCGGTGTCGAGGTAGTAGCTCGCGTAGATCCCGACGACCGCGCAGCCCACCGCGACGAGCGGCGCCACCACGAGCATGCGGGACATCCGGTCGACCAGGAGGTAGGCCGTGGCGCCCGGCGTGATGACCAGGGCCACGACGAGCACGACCCCGACCGCCTGGAGCGCGACCACCACGGTCAGCGCGAGCGAGCCCAGCAGCAGCGCGGACAGGCGCCTCGGGGAGATGCCGACCGCGTGCGCGTGCACGGGGTCGAACGCGAACAGCGTCAGGTCCCGCCGCTTGAGCACGAGCACCACGGTCGTCAGCGCACCCAGGACCACGACCTGCCACAGGTCCGTGTCCGTGATGCCCAGCATGTTGCCGAACAGGATGTGGCCCAGGTCGATCTGGCTCGGGGTCACCGAGACGAGCACGATCCCGATCGCGAACAGCGTCGTGAAGACCACGCCGATCGCCGCGTCCTCCTTGAGCCGGCTCGTGTCCCGGACCGTGCCGATCAGCGCGACCGCCCCGATCCCGAACACGAGCGCACCCACCGCGAACGGCACCCCGACGATGTAGGACAGCACGACGCCCGGCAGCACCGCGTGCGAGACCGCGTCCCCGAGCAGCGACCAGCCGATCATGATGAGCCAGCAGCTCAGGAGGGCGCACACGATGCTCGCGACCACCGCGACGAGCAGCGCGCGCTGCACGAACTCGTACTCGAGCGGCGCGGCGAGCCACGTCCCCGCGGCGGCGAGCAGGTCGAGCGGGTTCATCGGGCGACTCCTTCGGTCGTCGCGGAGCCGTGCGGCGCCGGCAGGTGGGGCGGGGGGCCGACGGCACCGACGGCGCCGTCGTCGGCCGTGCCGGACTCGCCCCGGGTCGCGGCGAGCGGGTCGATCCCGAACGTGCGGGCAAGGTTCTCAGGGCGCAGCACCACGTCGGGCGGCCCGGTCATGATGACGCGCCGCTGGAGCAGGATCGCGTCGTCGACCAGGTCCGGCAGCGAGGACAGGTCGTGCGTCGAGACCAGGACGGCGCAGCCGGCCGCCGCCAGGCTCCGCAGCACCGTGGTGATCTGCGCCTCCGAGACCTTGTCGACGCCCGCGAACGGCTCGTCGAGCAGCAGCAGCCGCGCGCCCTGGGCGATCGCCCGGGCGACGAAGACCCGCTTGCGCTGCCCCCCGGACAGCCGGCCGATCTGGCGGTGCGCGAGGTCCGCGAGCCCCACGCGCTCCAGCGCGTCGGCCACGGCCCGACGATCCTCGCCCCGTGCGCGGCGCGTCGGCCCGAGCCCTCCGTAGCGGCCCATGGTCACGACGTCGCGCACGTCGACCGGGAACGCCCAGTCGACGTCCTCGGACTGCGGCACGTAGCCGACGAGGCCGTCCTTGCGCGCCGCGTCCGCGTCCCGGCCGTAGATCCGTACGTCCCCGGCCTGGGTCACGCCGTTCCCGCGCGTCATGCCCATGACGGACCGGAACAGCGTCGACTTGCCCGAGCCGTTGGCCCCGATCAGCCCGGTCACGGCGCCGGGCGCGAGAGAGAGCCCCACGTCCTCGAGCGCGAGGACCTCGCGGTAGCGGACGGTGAGCCCGCGGACGTCGAGGGCTGGCGTGGGGTCCATGTGCGGCTCCAGGTCGTCGGGTCGAGCATCTGGTCGGGCATCTGGTCGGGTGCTGGCCGGGTCACGGGTCTCCCCCACGGGCGCCCGGCGAGCGCTCGTCACGACTCGCCTCGCAGCCCCGCGCTGATGACGTGCGCGTCGTGGGTGAGCAGGTCGAGGTAGGTGGGGACGGCGCCGTCGGGCCGGGACAGCGAGTCGACGTAGAGCGTGCCCGCGTACGTCGCGCCCGTCTCGGCCGCGACCTGCCGCTGGGCCGCGGCCGAGACCGTCGTCTCGCAGAACACGGCGCGCACGTCGTTGTCCCGCACGTAGTCGATGACGCGCGCGACCTGCTGCGGCGTGCCCTGCTGGTCGGCGTTGACGGGCCACAGGAACTTCTCGTCGAGCCCGACGTCGCGCGCCAGGTAGGAGAACGCCCCCTCGCACGTGACGAGCGCGCGGGAGCCGGCCGGGACCTGGTCGACCTCGGCCGCGAGCTCGCGACCCACGGTGTCGATGCGTTCGGCGTACTCGGCGGCGTTCGCACGGTAGTCGGCCGCGTTCGCGGGGTCCGCCGCGGCGAACGCCTCGCCGATGTTGCGCGCGTAGATCGCGCCGTTGACGGGCGACATCCACGCGTGCGGGTTGGGGCGCCCGTCGTACGCCCCCGACCCGATCTCGATCACGTCGACCCCGTCGGAGACCGTGACGTGCGGGGCGTCGAGGCGCGCGACGAAGGGCTCGAACCACTTCTCGAGCCCGAGCCCGTTGTCCAGGACCAGGTCCGCGCTCGCGGCGCGGCGCAGGTCCGCGGGCGTGGGCTCGTAACCGTGGATCTCGGCGCCCACCTTGGTCAGGGACGCGACCTCGACGTGGTCGCCGCCGACCTCGCGGGCCATGTCGGCCAGCACGGTGAAGGTGGTCAGGACCCGCAGCGGCCCGACGCCGTCGCTCGCCTCCGCGACGGCGGCGTCACCCGGCAGGGGCTCCCCCGAGGAGGACTCACCCGTGCAGCCTGCGACGAGGAGCAGTGCGGCGAGGCCTCCGAGGACGGGTTTGACCCCTGTGCGAAGTCGAAAGTTCGGCATACCGAACTTTATCCACGTGCACGCTGTCCCGTCGAGCACGACCGGGGGCGCACACGAGATCTCGGCGTCGGACGCTCCCCGCAGCCGTCGAACGGCCCCGGACCTCCTGGACCGCGCAGGCTCAGGGCGCGGGCGTCTGCGCGGGCGCGCCGCGTTCGAGCCGGAGCAGCATCTCGACCGTCCCCGACGGGTCGAGGGTCACGAACGGCAGCTCGGGCACGTGCACGCCGAAGTCGGCGAACGTCACCGGGATGGCCCCGGTGACCTGGACCCCGTCGCCCGAGCGCCGTGCCTCGAGCGTCACGGACACGGGTTCGGTCACGTCCCGGATCGTCAGGGTGCCCCGCGCCTTGACCGTCAGGGGCTCGGCCCGGTTCTCGATCCCCGTGAGGTCGACCGGTTCGGTGAGGATGAACACCGCGTTGGGGAACACGTCGGTCTCGAGGAGGCGCCGGAACGCGTCGTCGCGCACCACGCTGTCGCTCGCGATCGACGCCGTGTCCACCGTGACGTCGGCCCGGACGAGCTCGCCGTCGGTGACCACGAGCGAACCACCGACCGCCTCGGTACGGCCCACGACCGTCCCCTTCTCGCCACTGAGGACCTCGTCGACCCGGTATCCCGCCTGCGAGCCCGGGCTCACGACCCACGTACCGTCCGGGTCGAACGGACCGGGGTCGGGCGACTCGGAGGGCAGGGCGCTCTCTCCGGGGGTCTGGAGACCGAGCGGAGGGGGCGGGTTGCCCGCCGAGATGCGGGCCACGACGTACGGCCCGGCGAGCACGATCACCAGCGCCGCGACGACCGCGACGAGGATCCACCGGGCACCTCTGCTCATGCCCCGTATTCTGCCGTGCCGCGTCCCGCCCTCCGGACCACCGGGGTCCGATTCACCGGGTCCGGCACGTTCGCTCACGGGTCCCTCACCGCTTCGCTCTCCGCGCGGGCCTCGCGCCTGCCGCCCGCACGAACCGACGCGCCTCGACCTCCGGGCGTCCGGCCCCGGACACGTCGGCGCCCTCGAACCCGACCGGTGCGCGTCGGGTCTCGTGGGGCGGGGTGCTGCGTGGGTGGCTCATCACCTCTCACACTTCCCGATCGATCACCCGGGTGCCAGCGGGCACGCCCGGAGGCACCCGGGTGAATGTCCGGCGCGACCTCTCACGCCCGTGCGGAGCGCAGCGCCACGAGGGCGATCGTTGCCGCCACGAGCATGAGCCCGAAGCCGATCCACGACGTGGTCCCCACGCCGCTGCCGAAGGCCTCGTGAGCCGAGGCCAGCAGGGCCTGGGCCTGATCCGCGGGCAGGGTCTCGGCGACCTGCGTCGCGCCGCCGAGCGTCTCGGCGGCCGCGGTCGCGTCCGCGGCGGGCACCCCGTCGGGTACGACGACGTTGCGGTGGTAGGACGCAGTGAGGATGCTCCCGAGGACGGCCGTGCCCAGCACGGCGCCGACCTCGTACGCGGTCTCGGAGATCGCCGAGGCCGCACCGGCCTTGTCCGCCGGGACGGCCGAGACGATCAGGTCGTTCGAGACGGTCTCGGCAGCGCCGATCCCGATCGCGAGGACCACGAACGCGACGACGAGCACCATGAGCGTGCTCGCGCCCGCGCTCAGCGCGACGATCGCGTAGCCCGCCGCGGCGAACAGCAGCGCGACCGCGACCACGTACGACGGACGCACCCGGCGCACGACCCGCACGACGAGCAGGCCCGCGACGATCATCGCGGCCAGCCCCGGCAGCAGCGCGTAGCCGGCCTTCATGGGGCTCAGCCCGAGCACGAGCTGGACGTCCTGCGACACGAAGAACAGGAAGCCCACGAGCGAGAACACCGACAGGAGGTTGATCACGACCGCACCGGAGAACTCCCCCCGGCGGAACAGGCGGACGTCGATCATGGGGTCGGGGCGCCCGAGCTGGCGCCGCACGAACGCCCACCCGGCGGCGACCCCGAGGACGAGCGCACCCACGGCGAGCGCGCTGGGCCCGGACTTGGCGAGGGTCTTGATGCCGAGCACGATCGGCGCCATGGTCGCCATCGAGAGCGCGATCGACAGGACGTCGACCCGGCCCGGGTTCGCGTCCTTCGACTCGGGCACGAAGATCGGCGCGAGGACCAGCAGGAGCAGCAGCACGGGGACCGCGAGCAGGAAGACCGAGCCCCACCACGAGTGCTCGAGCAGGAACCCGCCCGCGATCGGGCCGATCGCGTTGCCGGCCGCGAAGCCCGCGGCCCAGATCGCGATCGCGAGCCGGCGCTCCTCGCGGTCGGTGAAGATGTTGCGCAGCAGCGAGAGGGTCGGCGGCATGATCATGGCGCCGAAGAAGCCGAGCCCCGCACGCGACGCGACGAGGGCCTCGGCGCTGGGCGCGTAGGCCGCGACGACCGAGATCGCGGCGAAGCCGACGGCGCCGATCAGCAGCAGCCGGCGTCGCCCGATGCGGTCCGCGAACGATCCCATCGAGACGAGCAGGCCCGCGAGCACGAGCGGGTAGATGTCGATCATCCACAGCAGCTGGGTCCCCGTGGGGCGCAGCGCCTCGGAGATCTGCGGCAGCGCGAAGGTCAGGACCGTGTTGTCGATCGAGACGAGCAGCACGGGGAGCATGAGCACGGCGAGCGCGATCCACCGGCGGTTGCGGGTCAGGGGCGAGCCGGAGCTCGCGGGGTGCGTCGAAGCGCCCTGGGGGCCGTTCGGGTCCCGGGGCGTCCGGTTGTCCTGGACGAGAGTCACGGGAGCAGTCCTTTCACGTACGAGGACGGCTGGGGCGGCGCTGTGGCGCCGGACTGCCAACCGTCCAGACGGTACAGTAACCGACCGGACGGTACACTTTCAAGATGCCGCCGCCCCCTGCCGCTCGCGCCAAGGTCCTCGAGGCATTCGCCACCCTGCTCGTCACGCAAGGAGAACGCGCGGCCACGCTCGACGCCGTCGCCGCCGAGGCAGGAGTCTCCAAGGGCGGCCTGCTCTACCACTTCGGCTCCAAGGTCGCGCTGGCCGAGGGGCTCATGGGGCTCCTGCGCGAGCTGACCGCCGCGGACGTCGAGACCATGCGCTCGTGGCCGGCCGGCCCGGTCGACTACTTCATCCGGACGTCGGCCGACTCGGACAGCAGCTTCGAGCTCGTCTACGTCGCCGTCTCGCGGCTCGCCCAGGGCAGCTACCCGCAGGCCCGCGCCGCGCTCGACGACGCCCACGACGCGTGGACCGGCGCGGTGCTCGACGTCGTCGGCGACCCCGTCGTCACCCGGGCGATCATGCTCATCGGTGACGGGCTCTACGCCCAGGCCAGCGAGCACTTCGCGAGCGGCGCCTCTCCCTCGGCCGCGGCCCAGGACCGGGCCGGCTCGATCGACGAGCTCCTCGCGCTCATCGACGAGATGATCGCGCTCCGCACCCAGGGCTGAGCCCGCCGAGCCGGGCCCCCGAACCTCCGCGGCGCCGTCGGGCAGCGACCCGCCCCGAACGTGCGGGAGGCGCCGGCCGCCCCCAGTGGCAACCGGCGCCCCTTACCTCCCGCACACCTCATGCGGTCCCCCCGCACTGCGAGCAGTGCGGGGAAATCCCGTACCTCGCCCCGGTCCCACGGTCCGTAGCGTGGGGGCGT
This sequence comes from Oerskovia gallyi, assembly GCF_014836745.1. Classification (NCBI taxonomy): domain Bacteria; kingdom Bacillati; phylum Actinomycetota; class Actinomycetes; order Micrococcales; family Cellulomonadaceae; genus Oerskovia; species Oerskovia gallyi. The sequence goes on along the minus strand of NZ_JACSQE010000001.1, from coordinate 322,460 downwards.
CCGGGACGACGACGGTCAGGGAGTGCCCACGGGACACTCACCGACCAGTGTCCCCCCTCGGCCCCGCCTCCGCCAGGCCGGCCCCCTCGGATGTTGCGCAGTGCACACGCGCGGTCGCGTGCCGCGCGCTCCTCCTCAACCCAGCCGCACCACGCTCGTCCAGGCGTCCGCCAGCAGGTCGTGACCTGCCGGGGTGGGGTGCACGCCGTCGTACGCCCAGGCCTGGGGCCCCAGCCCGCTCGTCGCGACGGCCTGCGCGAACGGCCCGTCGGTCGCCACGAGCGCCAGCCCGTACTCGGTCGCGAGCCGCCGCACGACCTGGATCTTGGGGTCCAGGTCCTCGCGCCAGCCCCACTGCTCCGCGCGGACCGGCACCAGGAAGGGCTCGACCAGCACGATCGCGGCGCGGGGCGCCCCGGCGCGGGTCCGGTCGAGCAGGTCGCGGTAGCCGGACTCGAACGCCTCGGTGCTCGTCGCATCCCCTGCGTCGTAGCGGCGCCACGTGTCGTTGATCCCGATCTTGATCGAGACGAGGTCGGGCTCGAGCGCGAGGACGTCGGCGTCCCAGCGCGCCTGCAGGTCCACGACCCGGTGACCGCTCACGCCACGGTTGAGCACCTCGATCCCGCGGCGCCCGCACACGCCGGCGACCCGGGCCGCGTAGCCGTGCCCGAGCCCGAACTCCCCCTCGGCGACCCGCCCGGCGTCGGTGATCGAGTCGCCGATCAGGACGGCTCGCGACCCCGGGGCCAGCACCGCGCGGCTCACGCCGTGCCCGCCTCGGCTGCGGCGGCCGGACGCTCGCCGGACGGTTCCAGCGACGCCCTCACCCCGGCGGACGCCGCACGCTCGGCCTCGACCGTGGCCGCCACGTGGCGCAGCGCGTCCTGGAGCGGCGCGTAGTGCGCGACGACCGCGGCCCGGTACGCGTCGGCATCCCCCGCCTCCGCCGCTCGCAGCATCGCCCCGTGCGCCTTCGCGGTGAGGTCGATCTGCTCGGGTGCGGGCAGCCCCAGCTTGGGCGAGACCACCTGGTGCACGTCCCAGAACGCGGTGCCGAGCTGTGCCACGAGGAAGTTGTCGAGGTGCGCGAGCAGGTGCGAGTGGAACTCGCGGTCCTCCTCGAAGAAGTCCTCACCCCTCTGCGCCTTGCGCTCCATCGCGGCGACGAGGCTCTCGAGGTCGGGGTTCGAGGTCCCGGCCATCTCGGTGACGATCTGCTCGGCCATCGACAGGTCGAGCGCCTGGCGCACCTCGACCACCTCGCGCAGCGCCGAGAAGTCGTCCCCCGGGATCAGCACCCCGCGGAACACCAGCCCTTCGACCAGCGGCTTGAGCGAGAGCTGGCCCACGTAGGTGCCGTAGCCGTGCCGCACCTCGACGATGTCGAGGGCCGCGAGCGTCCTGATCGCCTCGCGGACGTTCGACCGGCTGACACCCAGGAGCGAGCACAGCTCGGCCTCGGTCGGCAGCAGATCACCGGGCCGCAGATGGGCCCGCAGGATGTAGTCCTTGATCTGTTCGGTAGTCGTCGGGGGACGCACCCCCTGACCTCCGAAGCCCAGATGTGACACGGGCTCGGTAGCTGTCATGCGCCTTGACCTCCTCAGAAATTGCCTCTACGGTTCAACCCTACCAGCGTCAGACATCAGACGTCCTATATCTGGAGAGTTCATGGCTACCTCGATGGCGACTAGCACGAACGCGACCGACACCTCTCGCCGGAGCTTCCTCAAGCTCGCCGGCGTGATCGGCGCAGGAGCGGTGATCGCAGGCACGATCGCCGCCTGCGGCGGACCCGCGTCCACCTCGGCCGACCCGCAGACCACCCCCGCCACCGGCGGCGGGGCCAAGCCCAACCTCGACGGCACGATCGAGGCGGGCATCTCCTACGCCCTGTCGACCGGCTTCGACCCCATGACGACGTCCGGCGCCGTGACCATGGCCGCCAACTGGCACGTCCTCGAGGGCCTCGTCGAGCTCGACCCGGCAGCCCGCACGCCCTACGCCGCGCTCGGCAAGGAGCTGCCCAAGAAGATCGACGAGACCACCTGGGAGGTCACGCTGCGCGACGGCGCGACGTTCCACGACGGCTCCCCCGTCACGACCGACGACGTGGTGTTCAGCTTCAACCGCGTCCTGGACCCGGCGAACGCCTCGCTCTACTCCCAGTTCCTGCCGTTCCTCGCCTCGGTCGCCGCCAAGGACGCCAAGACGGTCACCTTCACGCTCAACTACCCGTTCGGGCTGTTCGTCGACCGCGTCTCGGTCGTCAAGATCGTCCCGAAGGCGATCGTCGAGGCCGACCCCAAGGCCTACGACTCGCTGCCCGTGGGCTCGGGCCCGTACAAGCTCACCAGCGCGACGGTCGACGACAAGATCACGTTCGAGCGCTTCGACGCCTACAACGGCTCGCGCCCCGCGCTCGCCAAGGCCATGACGTGGAACCTGCTCTCGGACGCCGCCGCTCGCGTGACCGCGGTCGAGTCGGGCCGCGTCCAGTCGATCGAGGACGTGCCGTACCTCGACGTCGACCGCCTCGCGAACGCCGTCACCGTCGAGTCCGTCCAGTCGTTCGGTCTGCTGTTCATGATGTTCGACTGCACCAAGGCGCCGTTCACCGACAAGCGCGTGCGTCAGGCGTTCTTCCACGCGCTCGACATGGACAAGATCATCAGCACGGGCCTGCTCGGCAACGCGACCGCGGCGACCAGCTTCCTGCACAAGGAGCACCCGTCCTACGTCAAGGCCTCGACGGTCTACTCGCACGACCCCGCCAAGGCCAAGAAGCTCCTGGCCGACGCGGGCGTGAGCGGCCTGACGATCACCCTCCTGACGACCGACACGAGCTGGGTCAAGGACGTCGCCCCGCTCATCAAGGAGGACCTCGACGCGGTCGGGATCTCCACGACGCTCGACATCGGCCAGTCCGGCGGTCAGTACAAGAAGGTCGACGACGGCGGGCTCGAGGTCATGGTCGCCCCCGGTGACCCCTCGGTCTTCGGCAACGACCCCGACCTGCTGCTCCGCTGGTGGTACTCGGGCTCGGTGTGGCCGGTCAAGCGCTACCGCTGGGCCAGCACGCCCGAGTTCGCGGAGGTCACGCGCCTGCTCGACCAGGGTGCCGCCGAGCAGGACGCGGCCAAGCAGAAGAAGACCTGGGGCCAGGTCTTCGACATCCTCTCCGACGAGGTCCCGCTGTACCCGCTGCTGCACCGCAAGCTCCCCACGGCCTGGGAGGACTCGGCGCTGACCGGGTTCAAGCCCATCCCCGTCACGGGCCTGTCCTTCCTGGACGTCTCCCGCACCGCCTGACGTCCCCGTGTTCCGGGTGGCGGGGGGGGGGGGGGGGGGGGGG
>NZ_JACSQE010000001.1:199004-319092 GCF_014836745.1 Oerskovia gallyi | reverse complement strand
GCCCCCCCCCCCACCCACCCCGACCCCGAGGAGTACCGCGTGACCGCGCTCCTACGACTGACCGGACGACGCCTGGTCGCCCTGCCCGTCATGATCCTGGGCATCACCCTGCTCGTCTTCGTCGTCATGCAGTTCGCGCCCAGCGACCAGGCGACCAACGCCCTCGGCGAGTCCGCCACGGACGCGGCCAAGGAGGCCTACCGGGCGGCCAACGGGCTCAACGACCCGATGCTCGTGCAGTACGGCAACTTCCTGGCCGGCCTCGTGCGCGGCGACATGGGCATGACCGTCCCGCCCTCCCAGCCCGTGAACGAGCTCATCGCCAACGCGTTCCCGCTCACGCTCCAGCTCACGTTCATGGGCCTGGCGATCGCCGTCGTGCTCGCGCTCGTGCTCGGTGTGACCGCCGCCCTCTACCGCGACCGCTGGCCCGACCAGGCCATCCGCGTCCTGTCGATCGCGGGCGTCGCGACGCCGTCGTTCTGGCTCGCGATCCTCCTCATCCAGCAGTTCTCGCTGCGCCTGGACTGGTTCCCGTCGGGCGGGTACACGAACCCGTCGGACGACTTCGGGATGTTCCTCGCCTCGATGTTCCTGCCCGCGCTCTCGCTCGCCATCCCGGTCGCGGCGTCCCTGACCCGTGTGGTCCGCACCGCGATGGTCGAGGAGCTCGACCGCGACTACGTGCGGACCGCGATCGGCTCGGGCCTGCCCCGCGGCGTGGTCGTCGGGCGCAACGTCCTGCGCAACGCGCTCATCACGCCCATCACGGTGCTCGGCCTGCGCGTCGGCTACCTCATGGGTGGCGCGGTCATCATCGAGGTCATCTTCGACCTGCCCGGCATGGGCAAGCTCATCCTCAACGGCGTGACCGCGAGCGACACCGCCCTGGTGCAGGGAGTGACGCTGACCGTCGCCCTGACCTTCGTGGTCGTCAACATCCTGGTCGACCTCCTCTACCTCGTCGTCAACCCTCGAATCCGGACGGTGTGACATGCGTCGGAAGCTGACAGAACGACTGTCCCGCCCGGGCCTGCGCCTCGCGGCCCTCCCCCTGGGCTCCAAGATCGCCCTCGGTTTCGTGCTCCTGGTCGCGCTCCTGGCGATCTTCGCCCCGCTCGTCGCGGCCTACGACCCGCTGCAGTCCGGTACGCCGGCCCAGCCGCCGTCGGGCGAGCACTGGTTCGGCACGGACCGCACGGGCCGCGACATCTTCTCCCGCATCGTCTACGGGGCCCGCTACTCGCTCGTGATCGGCCTGGGAGCCACGGCCGTGGCCCTGGTCGCCGGTGCGATCCTCGGCTCGATCGCCGCGACGGCCCACAAGGCCGTGAGCGAGACGCTCATGCGCATCCTCGACATCATCATGGCCTTCCCGGGCATCGCCCTGGCCGTGGTCTTCGTGGCCGTGTGGGGCAAGTCCCTGCCGGTCCTCATCTTCACGATCGCGTTCCTCTACACCCCGCAGATCGCCCGCATCGTCCGCGCCAACGTCCTGAGCCAGTTCGGCGAGGACTACGTGTCGGCGGAGAAGGTCATCGGCGCGCGGACCTCGCTGATCCTGATGAAGCACGTGGCGCGCAACTGCCTCGCCCCGATCATGGTGTTCGCGACCGTCCTGGTCGCCGACGCGATCGTGTTCGAGGCGAGCCTGTCGTTCATCGGCGCGGGCGTGCAGGACCCCGAGCCCTCGTGGGGCAACGTCATCGCCTACGGCCGCAACCTGCTCCTGAACGGCGGCTGGTGGGCGACCTTCTTCCCCGGCATGGCGATCCTCCTGACGGTCCTCTCGCTCAACGTCCTGTCCGAGGGCCTCACGGACGCCATGGTGCGCCCCGCGGCCCGCAAGCCCGCCGAGGCTCGCGCCGCCGCCGCCGAGGACGCAGCGCACGCGACCGACCCGCTGACCGAGCCCGACGCCGATGCGCCCCTGGAGTACACGGGCGGCGCCGACCTGCGCGAGCCCCGCGTGCTCGACGAGCTCGTCGCCGACACCTCGGTGATCCCCGACCCGGAGATCGCGATCGCGGCGGCCGCCGCCCAGCGCGAGGCCCTCGCGGTCCAGCTCGAGCGCCTGCGCGTCGTCGAGGCCGCCCGTACGGACCGCCTGGTCTACACGGGCGACGCGGCTCCGCTGCTCGAGGTCAAGAACCTCTCGATCCGCTTCCCCGAACGGCACGGCGACGTGGCCGTCGTGGACGACATCAGCTTCTCGGTGCGTCCCGGCGAGACCATGGCACTGGTCGGCGAGTCCGGCTGCGGCAAGTCACTCACGAGCCTCGCGGTCATGGGCCTGCTGCCCTCGTCCGCCCAGGTCACGGGAGAGATTCTGCTCGACGGCGTCGACCTGCTCACGGCGACCCCGGCGCGCCGCAACGCGCTCCGCGGCCACGAGATGGCCATGGTCTACCAGGACGCGCTGAGCTCGCTCAACCCGTCCATGCTGATCCGCTCGCAGATGGCGCAGCTCGTCAAGAGGGGCGGGACGCGCACCGCGGTCGAGCTCCTCGAGCTCGTGGGCCTCGACGCGGACCGCACTCTCAAGAGCTACCCGCACGAGCTCTCGGGCGGGCAGCGCCAACGTGTGCTCATCGCGATGGCCCTCACGCGTGACCCGCGCCTGGTCGTCGCCGACGAGCCGACCACGGCCCTCGACGTCACGGTCCAGAAGCAGGTCGTGGACCTGCTCAACGAGCTCCGGGGGGAGCTCGGGTTCGCGATGGTCTTCGTGAGCCACGACCTGGCGCTCGTCGCGTCGCTCGCGCACCGCGTGACGGTCATGTACGCGGGCCAGGTCGTGGAGTCGGCACCCGTGCCGAGCCTGCTCATGAACCCGCAGCACGAGTACACACGCGGGCTGCTCGGGGCGGTGCTGTCGATCGAGTCGGGGGCGAAGCGCCTGCACCAGATCCCCGGCACGGTCCCCTCGCCGCGAGACTTCGCGACGGGCGACCGCTTCGCCCCTCGGTCCTCGCGGCCGCAGGACGCGTTCGTGCCCCGTCCCCCGTTGCGCACGCTGCCGGGGACCGACCACCGCTACGCCAGCCACACCGAGTCGACCGACAGCGGTCTCCTGGTCCAGGAAGGTGCCCGATGAGCGAGAAGACTCCCGTCCTGGAGCTCAAGGACGTGCACGTGGTGCACAAGGCCCGCACGGGCAAGCTCTTCCGCCCGGACCGCGTCCACGCGGTCGCTGGGGTCGACATGGCCGTGCGCCGTGGCGAGACCATCGGCATCGTGGGCGAGTCGGGCTGCGGCAAGTCGACGCTCGCGAAGGTCATGGTGGGTCTGCAGGCCCCCACGAGCGGCGACGTCGTGTTCAACGGTCGCAGCGTGCTCAAGCGCAACGCCCGCACCCGCAAGGAGTTCGGGCGCGCGATCTCGATCGTGTTCCAGGACCCGTCGACGGCCCTCAACGGCCGCATGCTCGTGCGTGACATCCTGCGCGACCCGCTCGACGTGCACCAGATCGGCTCCCCCCGGGATCGGGAGCGTCGCGTGAGCGAGCTCCTCGACCTCGTGGGCCTGCCCCAGTCGGCCCTCGACGTGCTGCCGAGCCAGGTCTCGGGCGGTCAGCGACAGCGCGTGGCGATCGCCCGCGCCCTGGCCCTCGACCCGGACGTGATCGTCGCGGACGAGCCCACGTCGGCGCTCGACGTCTCCGTGCGGGCCCAGGTCCTCAACCTCCTGACGGACCTCAAGGCCCGCCTGGACCTCGGGCTCGTGTTCATCTCGCACGACATCCAGACCGTCCGGTACGTCTCGGACCGCATCGCGGTCATGTACTTCGGGAAGGTCGTCGAGGAGGGCACGGCCGAGGAGGTCTTCGACCGCCCGACGAACGACTACACCCGGACCCTGCTCGGCGCCGCGCCGACGCTGCTCTGACGGTCCACCATCCACCCGGCGCCGGGCGAAGCCTTCCGCCCGGCACCACCGCACCATCCTTGGAGTCCGCTGTGCCCACCACGACCACCTTCTCCGGTGTCATCCCTCCCGTCGTCACCCCGCTCACGGCCGACGGCGAGCTCGACCGCGCGTCGTTCGAGCGCCTCATCACGAGCCAGCTCGACGCGGGCGTGCACGGCCTGTTCGTGCTCGGTTCGTCGGGAGAGGTCGCGTACCTCGACGACGCGCGCCGCTCCCAGGTCATGGAGGCCGCGGTCGAGATCACCGCAGGCCGCGTGCCCGTCATGGCGGGCGTGATCGACCTGACGACGCGCCGCGTCGCGGACCAGGTCCGCCGGGCGCAGGACGCGGGGGTCGACGCGGTCGTCGCGACGGCTCCCCTGTACATCCGCACGAACGACGACGAGATCGAGCGTCACTTCCGGGGCGTCGCCGCGGCGAGCGACCTGCCGCTGTTCGCGTACGACGTCCCGGTGTGCGTGCACTCGAAGCTCGACCTGGGCATGCTGGTCCGCCTGGGCTCGGAGGGCGTCATCGCGGGCGTCAAGGACTCGAGCGGTGACGACGTCGGCTTCCGGCGCCTGGTCGCGGCGAACCGTGCCGCGGGCAGCCCGCTGCGCCTGTTCACGGGTCACGAGGTCGTCGTCGACGGCATGCTGCTGCTCGGCGCCGACGGTGTGGTCCCCGGCCTCGGCAACGTCGACCCGGCGGGCTACGTGCGTCTGTGGGACGCGGCGCAGGCCGGCGACTGGGTCCGGGCCCGCGACGAGCAGGACCGTCTCGCGTCGCTGTTCGAGATCGTCTTCCAGCCCCGCGGCTACAGCGGCGGCGCGAGCGGCCTGGGCGCGTTCAAGACGTCGCTGCAGCTCCTCGGCGTGATCGGGTCCAACGTCATGACGACCCCGGCTCCCGCCCTGGAGGGCGAGGTCGTCGACCAGATCAAGGTGATCCTCGCGGAGGCCGGGCTGCTGTGAGCGTCCCGACCAGCCACCGCACCGCCGTCGGGATCGACCTGGGCGGTACCAAGATCGCCGCGGGTCTCGTCCGCGACGACGGCACGGTCCTCGCCCGGGCCGGGGTCCCCACCCCGGCCCGGGAGGGGGCGGCCGCGATCCTCGACGCGGTCGCACGTCTGGTCACGCTCCTCCTGCCCGACGGCGCCGACGCGCCCGGGTCGTCCGGCGCACCGGACGTGCTGGTCGGGGTGGGCATCGGTTCGGCCGGGGTCATCGACTCGGGCCGCGGCCGCGTCGTGGCGGCGACCGACGCCCTGACGGGCTGGGCCGGGGCCGACCTCGCGGGCGGGATCGGTGCTCGCCTCGCGGCGGCGGGCGGCCCCGCGGCGGGCCTGCCCGTGCACACCGACAACGACGTGCACGCGCACGCGCTGGGCGAGCACTGGTTGGGGGCGTGCGCGGGGACGCGGACCGCGCTCGTCGTCGCGGCCGGCACCGGGGTCGGGGCCACGCTCCTGCTCGACGGCACGCCGCAGCACGGTGCGCGCCACGTGGCCGGGCACCTGGGCCACCTGCCCGCGGCCGAGGCGGCCGGCCTGCTGTGCACGTGCTCGCGCTCGGGGCATCTCGAGGCGATCGCGTCGGGACCTGCGCTGCACGCCCTGTACCTGCGCCTCGGCGGCGACGCCACGGTCGCCACGGCCCGGGTCGTGTGCCAGCTCACCGACGTCGACCCGGTCGCGCACCAGGCCGTGGTCCTCGCGGCCACGGCCCTGGGCCGGACCGTGGGCGGTGTCGCGAACATGCTCGACCCGGAGGTCGTCGTGATCAGCGGCGGCCTCGCAGGAGCCGGGAGCCTGTGGTGGGACACGATGTCCGCCGCGGTCGCGTCCGAGCTCATGCCCGCGCTCGACGGCCTGCCCGTCGTGACCGCGACCCTCGGCGGCGACGCCGCCGTCCTGGGGGCGGCCCGGCTCGCGTTCGTCGCGCACGAGGCGCGCGAGACACCCGCCGCACCGCTCGCCTCCCTCGCAGCACCGTGACAACCGTCCCTTCTCGCCTCCCGGAGGATCCCGTGACCGACCGTCCGTCGACTGCCCCCGCACCCACCGCGGGGCCGGTGACCACCGACCCGCTCGTCGCGTTGCGCGGCGGCCTCGTCGTCTCGTGCCAGGCCTATCCCGGCGAGGCCATGCGGGACCCGCGGACCATGACCCAGGTCGCGCTCGCCGCGGTCCGCGGCGGCGCGGTGGGCATCCGCGTGCAGGGCGTCGCGGACGTCGAGCACGTCACGCACGCGTTCGCCGAGCTCGGGATCACGGTGCCCGTCACGGGGCTCTGGAAGGACGGCACCGAGGGCGTCTTCATCACCCCGACGCTGCGTCACGCTGTCGCCGTGGCCCGCGCGGGGGCCACGATCGTCGCGATCGACGGGACCCGGCGCCCGCGCCCCGACGGCCTGAGCCTCGCGGACACCGTCGCAGGCCTGCGCGAGCACACGTCCGCGCTCGTCATGGCCGACTGCGGGAGCCTCGACGACGCGCTCGCGGCCCGCGACGCGGGGGTCGACGTCGTGGGGACGACGCTGTCCGGGTATACGGGCGAGCGTCCCCGCACCGACGGGCCGGACCTCGAGCTGCTCGCCCAGCTCGTCGACCGCCTCGACGTGCCCGTGATCGCCGAGGGCCGCGTCCACTCCCCCGCCCAGGCGCGCGCCGCGCTCGACGCGGGCGCGTGGGCGGTGGTCGTGGGGACCGCGATCACCCACCCCACGAGCATCACCGGCTGGTTCGTCGACGCCCTCACGGCCTGACGCCGCCCCGCTCTCCGCGCCGGGCTCGCACCGCCCGACCACGACCGACCCGACCCGACGCAGCCACACCCCGGGACGCCCGCACCGCCGCGGACGCCCCGGCCCCGCACCGCCGGGCCACGACGGTCCCGCACCCGCCCGCCCGACGTCCGCTCCGCCGTCGGGCACCTCGCACCAGGAGCACCACAGACCGGACCCCCGCACCCGACTCGGTGCCGAGGCGGAGGTCCGCGCCGTGCCCGCCCCGCGCCCGGGACGGGCACGGCCACCGCAGGACCGCACCGTGCAGCACGACAGCAAGAGCTCTGACCCGACGATGCCAGGAGTATCTGATGCCACTGCACCCATCCACCCCGCCGAGCGCAGCGCTGCCAGCGCCGCCCGCGCGCGCACGAAACCGCAGGTCACGACCGGCGCTCGCCGCCGGACTGTCCCTGCTCCTCGTCGCCCCGGCCGCGAGCGCCCAGGCGTTCGACCCGTTCCCGCCCGCCGCGACCGACGGGCCCGGGACGTTCTCCGAGCAGACCCTCGCGGTCGGCGGCACGGGCGGCTACGCGAACTACCGCATCCCCGCGCTGACCACGACGAACGACGGCACGATCCTCGCCTCGTACGACGGGCGTCCGTTCAACGCGGGCGACGCCCCGCAGCCCAACTCGATCCTGCAGCGCGTGAGCCGTGACGGCGGCGCGACGTGGGAGCCCACGACGGTCGTGGCCGCGGGGCACGGGACGAACTCGTCCCCCGACAAGTACGGGTTCTCCGACCCGTCCTACGTCGTGGACCGCGAGACGGGCACGATCTTCAACTTCCACGTGAAGTCGTTCGACCAGGGCTTCGGCGGGTCGGCCACGGGCGTCGACCCGACCAACCGGCAGATCCTGCACGCCGCCGTCAGCGTCTCCGAGGACGGGGGCGAGACCTGGGAGGGCCGCGTCATCACCGAGGGCGCCAAGGACCCGTCGTGGGCCGGCATCTTCGCGGCGTCGGGAGAGGGCATCCAGCTGCGCTACGGCGAGCACGCCGGACGCCTCGTCCAGCAGTTCACCGCCCGCACGGGCGGGACCTACAAGGCCTACAGCGTCTACTCCGACGACCACGGCGCCACCTGGACGCACGGCGAGGCGTTCGGCACGGGCATGGACGAGAACAAGTCCGTCGAGCTCTCCGACGGACGCGTCATGATGAACTCGCGCGACTCGGCGGGCAGCAAGTACCGCAAGGTCGCGTTCTCGACCGACGGCGGGCACACCTACGGCCCCGTCACGCTCGACCGCCAGCTCCCCGACCCGACCAACAACGGCTCGATCTCGCGCCTTCACCCCGACGCCCCCGAGGGCTCGGCCGAGGCGAAGATGCTGCTGTTCAGCAACTCCAACAGCACCACGGGCCGCGAGAACGTGACCGTGCGCCTCTCGTGCGACGACGGCGCGACCTGGCCCGGCTTCCGGGTCGTCAACCCCGGCTCCGGCGCCTACTCGACGCTCTCGCCGCTCGGCGACGGACGCTTCGGGCTCCTGTACGAGACGCAGGGGATGAACGCGATCTCGTTCGCCAGCTTCGACCAGGAATGGTTGAACGCGACGTGCGCGTCGACCGTCGTGCCGGACACGACCGTCGCGACGGGCGGCACCGTGCAGGTACCGGTCAAGGTCACGAACCAGAACCAGGCGCCCCTCGCGGCCTCGCGCCTGACGATCGACGCCCCCGTGGGCTGGAGCGCGACCACGGTCGACGTGCCGGCGCTCGCGGTCGGCCAGACCGCCACGGTCCAGGTCGCGCTCACGGCGTCCGCGACCGCTGCGGCGACCACGGCCGCCAACCCCGTCCGGGTCCAGAGCGTCCTCACCGCAGCCGACGGCACCCAGGCTCGCGCGTACGGCTACGTGACCGTCACGGGCGGCCCCGCCGGCCCCGTGACCTCGCTCGCGGTGTTCGGGAAGTACACGACCGACCGGGACGTCGCGGCCCAGCCGTACACGCTCGGCGAGCGCGTGCCCTACTCGTTCCGCGTCTACAACACCGGGACCACGGCCTACCGCTCGACCGCGACCGGCAACCTGACGAACCTGTCCCCGGGGTGCAACTGGAGCAGCCTGCCCGCGGGTGGCACCTACCTGTGCGCGCTCGCGTACCGCGTGGTGACGGCGGGCGACCTCGCGGACGGCTTCTTCGTCCCCGAGACCCGCTGGTTCATGAACGCCGACCAGGCCTCGTCGGTCGCTCTCACGGGCGAGCCCGTCGACCTGGTCGACCGCCGCCCCTCGCTCGCCGTCACGGCCGGCGAGGCCACGGTCGAGGACACGGACGCGAACGGCTCGGTGAACGCGGGCGACGTCGTGGTCAACCAGGTCACGGTGCGCAACACCGGCAACGTGCGGCTCACGGGGGTCGGGGCCACGGGCCTGTGCACGCTGCCCGAGCTCGCGGTGGGAGCCGAGGCCGCGTGCGGCACCGTGCGGCGCACCCTCACCGCGGCGGACGTCGCGGCGGGCTCGCTCGCGGGCCGGACCGTCACGGTGGCAGCGTCCAACGGCGACCTCGCCGTGACCGGGCAGGTCGACGTCGCGCCCTTCGAGGTGCCCGCGCAGCCCGTCGTCCCCGTCGAGGTGACCGCGAGCGCGCAGTGCGTCGCCGGCAAGGTCCACCTCACGGGCCGTGCGGTCAACGCCGGGGACGAGGCGCTCGACGTCACGATCCGTTCGACCGCCGGCACCAAGGCGTTCGCGGGGCTGGCGCCCGGGCGCAGCGCGTCGCAGCGGTTCGCGACGCGTTCCGCCTCCGTCGCGGCCGGGCAGGTCTCGTTCGACGTGACCGCCGGTGGCGCGACGTCGACCCTCGCCGCGCCCTACGACGCGACGTCGTGCTGAGCCGCGGCTGACGCACCACAGACCTCGGCCCTCGTCCCCGTGCCGGCGGGGACGGGGGCCGAGCCTCTTCGCCCCCCGCGGCGTCAGGCGTCCGCGGGCTGCTTCCCCTCGAACGCGGCCCGCAGCGCGGGCATCTCGAGCTTGATCATCTGCATCATGGCGCCCATCATGCGCGCCACGGCCTCCTGGTCGTCGGACTGCGCGAGCTCCTCGAACTCGACGGGCACGACCTGCCACGACAGCCCGTAGCGGTCCTTGAGCCAGCCGCACTGCGACTCGGTGCCGCCGCCCGAGAGCAGGGCGTCCCAGTAGTGGTCGACCTCGGCCTCGTCCTCGCAGCGCACGATGAACGAGACGGCCTCGCTGAACGGGAACAGGTGGTCGGGGCCACCGTTGATGAGGTTGAAGGGCTGCCCCTGCAACGTGAAGTCGATGGTGACGAGGGTGCCGTCGGGCATCTTCAGCGAGTCGCCGACGGTGCTGTCGGGGAACACCGACGTGTAGAAGGCCACGGCCTCCTCGAGGCCGCCGTTGAACCACAGGCTCGGGACGATCGGTCGCATCGTTCTCCTCCTCCCGCGCGGCGCGCGGTGCGTCACGCTCTTCTGGTCCGACCGGCCGGGGCCGGCGAACTCATCGGTCGGCGCGCCCGGTCGGGCTCACCGGCCGTGGGGCGCGTCAGGCAGCCGTCCGCAGGAACGTCCCCAGCGCCTCGACAACGAGCAGGTGGTCGTCGCGCTGCGCCAGGCCCGACACGGTCACGACGCCGATCACCCCGACTCCCTCGACCCGCAGCGGGAACGCCCCGCCGTGGGCCGCGTACTCCTGGAGCGACAGCTCGTGCTGCGCGGTGAACGTCGTCCCCTTGGCCTTGGCCCGCAGGCCCATGAGGTAGGACGACGCACCGAACCTCTCGACCACGCGCACCTTGCGCTGGACCCACGTGTCGTTGTCGGGCGTGGTCCCCTCGGTCGCGGCGTGGAAGACCTGCTGCGGTCCGCGGCGCACGTCGATCGTGATCGGCAGCGACCGCTCGGCCGCGAGCTCGACGAGCAGGCAGCCGAGCCGCCACGCGTCGTCGTGCGTGAAGCGGGTGAGCACGAGCTCGCGTTCGTGCTGCTCGGCCTCCGCGATGAAGCGGGCCGTGCGTGCGTGGTCGTGGTTCTCGGGCTGGTCGTGGGTCATGGCGTCAGCCTGGCACGCCGCGGCACGTCACGCCGAGGCCTTCTTGCGCGTCGTCTTCTTCGCGGGTTCCTTCGTCGAGGCGGCCTTGCCGTCCGAGGCGCGCGACGCCGTCGTGCCCTTGGTCTTCTTCGTGGCTGCGGCGCTCTTCTTGCTGCCCGACGACGCCGCCTCCTTCGCGGTCTTCTCGCCCTTCGCGTCACCCGACTTCTTGCCGCGCGAGCTCTCGACGCTGCGGCGCAGGGCCTCCATGAGGTCGATGACCTCGGCCCCGTCGCCGCCCTTCTCCTCCTGCTCGCCGAACGTCTCGGCGGTGTCCAGGGCCTCGCCCTTCTCGATCTTGGCCTCGATGAGCTGGCGGAGCTGGGCCTGGTAGTCGTCCTGGTACTCCTCGGGCGTGAAGTCGGCCGCGAAGGACTCGACGAGCTGGGACGACATCGCGAGCTCCTTGGCGCTGACCTTCGCGGGCTCGTCGAGCGTCGGGAACGCGGCCTCGCGCACCTCGTCGGCCCACAGCAGCGTCTGCAGGACCAGCACGTCGTCGCGCACGCGCAGCGCCGCGAGCCGCGTGCGCTGACGCAGCGCGAACTTCACGATCGCGGTCCGGTCGGCCTCCTCGAGCGTGCGACGCAGCAGCACGTACGCCTTGTTCGAGGACGAGTCCGGCTCGAGGTAGTAGCTGCGGTCCAGGAGCATGGGGTCGATCTGGTCGTTCGGCACGAACTCGACGACCTCGACCTCGCGGCTGCGCTCGGCGGGCAGCGCCCCCAGGTCCTCGGCCGTGAGCACGACCGTGCGCTCGCCGTCGTCGTACGCCTTGTCGATGTGCTCGTACGCCACGACCTCGCCGCAGACCTCGCACCGTCGTTGGTAGCGGATCCGACCGCCGTCCTTGTCGTGCACCTGGTGCAGCGGCACGTCGTGGTCCTCGGTCGCCGAGTACACCTTGATCGGCACGTTGACGAGACCGAACGTGATGGCACCCTTCCAGATGGCCCTCATGCCTCCATGGTGCTCCCGGGCGCGAGGGCTGGCGAGTCGTCAGACCATCTGGAGCCGGTGGCGCGGGCCGTCGGGGAGCATCATGGCGCGACTGCCCGCGGCGCGGACCGCGCGCTGTGGGTGCCGCCCGGCATCATGGGCGCATGGTCGGCACCAGGTACGAGTTCGAGGCGGAGCTGTGGCGATGGACCGCGCGCAGCGACACGTGGGTCTTCGCCGCCCTGCCGACCGACGTGAGCGACGAGATCGCGGACTCCCCGCTCCCCCCGGCCGGGTTCGGCTCGGTCAAGGTCGAGGTCACGCTCGGAGAGTCCCGCTGGTCCACGTCGGTCTTCCCCGACGCCGAGCGCAAGACGTTCGTCCTGCCCGTCAAGGCCGCGGTACGTCGCCGTGAAGGGGTCGACGTCGGGGACACCGTGCGGATAGCGGTCGAGACGCTGATCTAGCCTGCCGGCTCGGCGTCGGTCGCACCCGGCCTGCCGCGCAGGTAGGAGTCGAGCAGCTCCCACGACGGCGTGAACGGACCTGCCATCTTCTCCGTCCCCGGGCGGAGGACCGCGGTGTCGCGCGAGTGCTGGAGGACCTCCTCGTGCAGACGCTCCATCTTGGCGTCGAGCTCGGAGGCCGCGAGCGAGGCCTCCTTGAGCTCGTCGAGGAGGCGCTGCGGCACGGCCTTGTCGTACTTGTAGTAGATCTTGTGCTCGAGGCTGGCCCAGAAGTCCATGGCGATGGTCCGGATCTGGATCTCGACGACCACGGGCTGCACCCGGTCGGACAGGAACACGGGCACCTCGACGATCAGGTGCAGGCTCTTGTACCCGTTGCCCTTGGGGTGCGCGATGTAGTCGCGCTCCTCGAGGACGACGACGTCGCGCTGGGCCGCGATCATGTCGCGCACCGTGTAGATGTCGGACACGAAGCTGCACGTGACGCGCACGCCCGCGATGTCGAAGATCTCCGCGCGCAGCGCCTCGATCGTCAGGTCCACGCCCTTGCGACGCGCCTTGGCGAGCAACGACTCCGGCGACTTGAGGCGCGAGGACACGTGCTCGATCGGGTTGTACTCGTGGGCGTAGGCGAACTCGTCGCGCAGGATGGTGATCTTCGTCATCACCTCGTCCATGCCGAACCGGTACGTCATCATCAGCCGCGTGAAGTGCTCCCGCAGGGCCCTCAGCTCTGCCCCGACCTGGGGTTCACCGCTCATGGATTCCTCGCTGATCGTGCCGACGTCGATCCTCCACCGTCGCACACCGTCAGGTCCCGGGGCGCCGGCGTCCGCCCTCGCCCACCGCTCGTCTCACGTCGTGGCCCCGAGCGCCCGTCGCGACGGGCCGTTGGGCCCCGAAGCCCGGGACTAACGTCCTGACCTGGTCGAACACTGTTGACGCTGTGTCAATAGTGGATCTAGCGTCCAGTTATCAGCTCAGGAAGGGGCTCCGATGACCGACGCGACGACGCCGAGGAGGCGACGTTCAGCACCCGAGGTTCGTGCCGAGGAGATCGTGCACGCCGCCCGCGAGCTGTTCGCCGAGCAGGGCATCGCCCGGACCTCGACCAAGGAGGTCGCCGAGCGCGCGGGCATCGCCCGGGGCCTCGTCTACTACTACTTCCCCGACAAGGACGCTCTCGTCGACGCCGTGCTCGAGGGCTACGTCGCAGAGTTCGTCGAGGCCGTGCGCGCGTGGGACGCGGCGCGCCAGCCCGGGAACATCGACAAGGCCCTCGTCGACTGCATCGCGATGTTCCGCACGCACCTGCGGGCGGTCGCCCCGCTGCGCGACGACATGCAGCGCACGGAGAGCGCCGGGCTGTACAACCGTTTCCTCGACCGGGCCGTGCGGGCCGTGGTCGAGTGCATCGGCGCCACGACCGTGGAGGCCTACGCGGCCAGGCACCACATCGGCATCGAGCACGTGCCCGAGACCTTCTACGTCCTCGTCTACGGGCTCGTCGGCCTCGCCCGGAACACCCCGGAGGTCGACGACGCCGTGCTCGTGACGATCGTGCGCCAGGTTCTGCACCTCGAGGAGGCGCGTTCCGACACCGAGTGACGCGACGGCCCGGAACCCGACGGTGCGCCGGGACCGGGCTCGCTCACCTGGCGCACCGTCCTCCACCCCGGGCGGCCACGAGCCGTCCCGTCGTCCTGAGAAAGGGAGCGACGTGTTCCTCTTCGATTCCATCCCCTGGCAAGCGGCCGTCATGTGGTTCGTGGTGCTCGCTGCCCTCGTGGGCCTCAACGAGCTCGTCCGCTGGTCCAAGACCGCCGCGATCGGCATCTTCGTCGTCCTGCCGGTCCTGCTGACGATCTTCGTCTGGCCTCACACCGCGGGGGCAGGGTCCTCGACCGGCACCTGGTTCCACTGGGTCAAGGTGTACTCGGCCCTCGCCGGGTGCATCGGCTTCATGCTCATCCGCTACAACAAGCGCGTCGGGGCGATGAAGTACGCCCTGCTTTTCCCCCCGGCGATCCTCGCGCTCAACATCGCCGAGGCCGTGATCCGTGACTTCCAGGTCTACGGCATGGACGGCATGGTCGACGGCGTGTTCATGGTCGGCGGTTCGTGGAACATCATGAACGGCATCGCGGGCATCCTGAACCTGCTGACGATCTGCGGCTGGGCCGGCATCTACATCACGCGCGACCGGTTCCGCGACATGGTCTGGCCCGACATGATGTGGTTCTGGATCATCGCGTACGACCTGTGGAACTTCGCGTACGTCTACAACTGCGTGGGCGACCACGCGTTCTACGCGGGCGCCGCGCTGCTCATCAGCTGCACGATCCCGGCGTTCTTCCTGCGCAAGGGCGCCTGGCTCCAGCACCGTGCCCACACGCTCGCGTTCTGGATGATGTTCACGATGGCCGTGCCGACGTTCGTCTCGGACTCGTCGTTCGCCGTCGACTCCTCGCACAACCCCACGGCACTGTTCGTCGTGAGCCTGGTCTCGCTGCTCGCCAACGTCGCGGTCGCCGTCTACCAGGTCAAGGTGATCGTGACCAAGCGCCGCAACCCGCTGCGCGACGAGCTCTTCACGGACCACAAGTCCTACCAGGAGCTCGCGAAGGATCGCCCGGCACCGGAGCTCGCGACCGCAGGCGCCACGACCGCCTGACGCGCCCGCGCGCGACCACGGGCCGCCCCGACACGGTGTCGGGGCGACCCTTCGTCGCGTGTGCGGGTCCGGCTACCGCTCGGGTCGCGCCCCGGCGCGCACGCTCTCTCCCCGCCCGACGGCGTCGCTCGCCCCGTCGGCGTCGGCGTCGGTCACCAGGAGCTGGCCCTCGGCCAGGGACTCCGCGGCGATCTCGTGCTCGACCGAGGTCGCGAGCGGCTTCTCGTGGACGAAGCACAGGGCGATCGCCGCGATGACCGCGAGCGGCACCATGTAGAGGAAGAGCGGCACGAGCGCCTCGTTGTAGGACTCGATCACGAGGGCGCGCACGCCGTCGGGCAAGGACTGCACCAGGTCCGGGGTGAGCGAGCCCGTCCCTCCCGCCGAGCCCGTGCCCTGCGGGAACTTCTCCGCGAGGAGCGTGGTCAGACGAGCGATGAAGACGCTGCCGACCACGGCCGAGCCCAGCGTGGCGCCGACCTGGCGGAAGTAGTTGTTGGCCGCGGTCGCGGTCCCGACCTCGCGCAGGGGGAACGAGTTCTGCACGATGAGCGTGAGGATCTGCATGCTGCTGCCCAGCCCGATCCCGATCACCCCGAGGAACACGCAGATCATCGGGGTCGGGGTGTCCGCCTCGACGGTCGAGAGCAGGGCCAGGCCCACGCCCAGGATCAGCGACCCGACGATCGGGAGGACCTTGTACTTCCCGGTGCGCGAGACCATCTGCCCCGTGACGACCGAAGTGACGAGCAGCGAACCCATCATGGGGATCATGAGCAGGCCGGCGACGGTCGCGCTGGCCCCGGTCGCCATCTGCAGGTAGGTCGGCATGTAGCCGATCGCGCCGAACATCGCGATGCCCGTCGCGAGGGCCGCGATGGTCGTGACCGTGAAGTTGCGGTCCGCGAACAGGTGCAGCGGGATGATCGGCTCGTCGGCGCGCCTCTCGACGAGCACGAACGCGACGGCCGCCACGACCGCGAGAGCGATCAGGCCGAGGATCGTCGCCGAGCCCCACGCGTACTGCGAGCCGCCCCACGTCCCGACCAGGACGAGCGCCGTGGTCGCGACGGCCATGAGGGCCATGCCGAGGTAGTCGTGGCGCACGCGCTCGGCGCTGCGAGCCTTCTTGGGCAGGTGCAGGAGGAAGATCGCGGCGAGCGCCGCGACGACGCCCAGCGGGATGTTGATCCAGAAGACCCAGCGCCAGCCGGGACCCTCGGTGAACCAGCCGCCGAGCAGCGGGCCCGCGACCGAGGAGACCGCGAAGACGGCACCCATGATGCCCATGTACTTGCCGCGCTCACGGGCGGGGATGACGTCGGCGATCGCGGCCTGAGACAGGATCATGAGCCCGCCGCCACCGAGGCCCTGGACCGTGCGGCCCACGATGAGCAGGTTCATGTCGCCCGCGAGGGCGCCGATGACCGAACCCGCCATGAACAGCAGGATCGCGGTCAGCAGCAAGGGCTTGCGCCCCAGGACGTCGGAGACCTTGCCGTAGATCGGCATGGTGATGGTCGAGGCCAGGATGAAGGCCGTGATGACCCAGCTCATGTGCTCGACCCCGTCGAGCTCGCCCACGATGGTGGGCAGCGCGCTCGACAGCACCGTCTGGTTGAGCGACGCGAGCAGCATCGTGACCATGAGGCCCAGGAAGAGCAGCACGATGCCCCGGTCCTTCGGGGTCACCGCCGGGGTGTCCGGGGACGACGGTTGGTCGGGCGCGGTGCCTCGGGTGGTCGTCGCGCCTCGGGTGGGTGCCGGCGTGCCGGCTCGGGGGGTGGTGGTCATAGCGTGGCCTCGAAGACCTCTCGGAAGATGGTGATCGCTTCGCTGATCTCGGCCTCGGCGTCGGCGTCGCTCAGGGCGGTGCCGGGGTTGCGCGAGTACGCGAAGCGCATGATGGTGCCGGCGAGCATGAGGAGAGCCCGCGCGGTGTCGGGGCTGTCGGGCAGGCCCAGCGACGCGAGCTCGCTGAACCCCGTCCCGTCCTCGGCCCGGTCGGACAGCAGGTCGTTGACGAGCCCCTCGACCTGGGAGACGTAGCCCATGGCGTGCTTGCGCAGCTCGGGGTGCTCCCGCACGAGCGCCTTGCGCTCGGCGAACGGGACGCCGGGGTGGAGCGTCGAGCGCAGGATCGAGAGCAGGAACCGCACGACCCGTTCGAACGCGGGCCCCTCGGTCTCGGCACGGAAGGCCGCGAGCGCCTCGTCGGAGACGGTCGGGGGCACGAGCCCCAGGATCGCCTCCTCCTTGGTCGTGAAGTAGTTGAAGAAGGTCCGCGGCGAGACTCCCGCCGCGGCGGCGATCTCCTCGACGGTCGCGTGGTGGAGCCCCTTCTCGCGGACCAGTGCGGCGGCCGCCTGGTGGATCGTGAGCCAGGTCTCGGCGCGCTTGCGTTCGCGGAGGGACGTCGGTGCGGTCTGCATGACTGCACTGTATGCACGACTGCAAAGATTGCACAACTGCACGTTTAGCTCCTACGGCTCTCGCCGCCCCGCCGAGCGCAACCACCCGCCCCGGGCAACCATGGACCCATGGCCACCTCGACGGCGGCGCAGACCGTGAGCGTCGGCGGTCACCGCCTCAAGCTCACCAACCTGGACAAGGTCCTCTACCCGGCCACGGGCACGACCAAGGGGGAGGTCCTGGCCTACCTCGCGGCGGTCGCCGACGTCCTGCTCCCCCACGCCTCGAACCGCCCTGCCACGCGCAAGCGCTGGCCCAACGGTGTCGAGGGACCCGTGTTCTTCCAGAAGAACCTCGACGCCGGCACGCCCACGTGGGTCCGGCGGCGCACGATCCAGCACAAGGACCACGCGAACGAGTACCCGCTCGTCAACGACCTCGCGACGCTCACGTGGCTCGGGCAGGTCGCCGCCCTGGAGATCCACGTGCCGCAGTGGCAGTTCGGGCGGACGGGCGTCCAGAAGAACCCCGACCGGCTCGTCCTCGACCTCGATCCCGGCGAGGGCGCGGGTCTGCCCGAGTGCGCCGAGGTCGCGCGCCTGGCCCGCGACGTGCTGCGCGGCATGGGCCTGGACCCCCTGCCCGTGACGAGCGGGTCCAAGGGCATCCACCTGTACGCCGCGCTCGACGGCCACCAGACCACGGACGAGGTGAGCGCGGTCGCGCACGAGCTCGCCCGCTACCTCGAGGCCGAGCACCCCGACCTCGTGGTGAGCGACATGAAGAAGGCGCTGCGCGGCGGCAAGGTGCTCGTCGACTGGAGCCAGAACAACGGCAACAAGACCACCATCGCGCCCTACTCGCTGCGTGGCCGTGCCCACCCGACCGTCGCGGCCCCGCGCACGTGGGACGAGCTCGACGACCCCGACCTCGCGCACCTCGACAAGGACCAGGTCGTGGAGCGCGTCCAGAGCATGGGCGACCCGCTCGCGGCCCTCACCGCGGGCCACCTGGCCTCGCTCGAACCCACGCCCGAGCGCATGGCGACGTTCGCGCGCAGGGGCGCGGCGCCGTCGGGCGGCGGGAGCACGGACGACGGCGGGCGCGACACCGCACCGGGAGACGCACCCCGGCGCGACCGCCTCGAGACCTACCGCGCCAAGCGCGACGCCTCCCGGACGCCCGAGCCGGTCCCGGGATCGGGAGAGCCGCCCGACGAGTCGCCAGCGGGGAACTCCTTCGTCATCCAGGAGCACCACGCGCGCCGCCTGCACTGGGACTTCCGCCTGGAGCACGACGGCGTGCTCGTGAGCTGGGCCCTGCCGCGCGGAGAGCCGACCGACACGAAGCAGAACCACCTCGCGGTCCAGACCGAGGACCACCCGCTCGCGTACGGATCGTTCGAGGGGACCATCCCGGCGGGCGAGTACGGCGGTGGCGAGGTGACCATCTGGGACGCTGGCACGTACGAGCTCGAGAAGTGGCGCGACGACGAGGAGGTCATCGTCACGCTGCACGGCGAGCAGCACGGGACGCGGCGGCTCGCACTCATCCACACGGGGGGTCATCAGCAGCACGGCTCCTCCGGCACATCAGGCAGAGCCCAGGAGAACAACTGGCTCATCCACCTCATGGCCCCGCGCGACGAGGGGCGGGCGCCGCAGCGCGCGACACAGCACGCCTCGCCCCGCGGCAAGGCGAAGGCGCAGCACCCCAGCGAGCCCGACGACGAGCCCGCGGCCGCCGCCCTCCCCCGCCCGATGCTCGCGACCGCCGGGACGGTCGAGACGCTCACGGCCGAGGGCGACCCCGACGACTGGGCCTACGAGATGAAGTGGGACGGCTTCCGGGTGGTCGCGCAGGTCACCGACGGTGCCGCGGCACCCGGCGCGCCCGGCGGCACCTCCGCCCCGACCGTCCGCCTCGTGAGCCGCAGCGGCAAGGACATGACCGCGACGTACCCCGAGCTCGCGGACCTCGCGGCCCGCGTCCCGGCGGCCGACCTGCCCGTCGTCGTGGACGGCGAGATCGTGGCGCTCGACGCACGCGGTCGCCCGAGCTTCCGACGGCTCCAGCAGCGCGCGAACCTCACCAGGGCGGGGGACGTCGCGGCGGCGCGAGCGAAGGTCGGGGTCGAGCTCATGCTGTTCGACGTCCTGTCCGTCGGCGGTCGCTCGCTCGTCCGGCGCACCTACGACGAGCGCCGCGAGATCCTCGAGGACCTGGTCGCCCAGTCCTCGACGGTGCACGTGCCGCCCGCGTTCGACGGCGACCTCGCGGGGGCGGTCGCGACGAGCAGGCAGCTCGCCCTCGAGGGCGTGGTGGCCAAGCGCCGCACGAGCACGTACACGGCCGGGCGGCGCTCGCGGAGCTGGATCAAGGTCAAGCACTCGCACTCCCAGGAGGTCGTGGTGGTCGGCTGGCGCCCGGGGCACGGGGACAGGTCGCACCTGGTCGGCTCGCTGCTGCTCGCGGTGCCCGACGACGAGGGTCTGCGCTACGTGGGCCGCGTCGGGTCGGGCTTCACCGAGAAGGAGCGGCGCGACCTCGTGACGCGGCTCGGGCGGATCGAGCGGGTCACGAACCCGGCCCTCGACGTCCCGACGGCGGACGCCTCGGACGCCCGCTGGGTCACGCCGCACCTGGTCGGCGAGGTCGACTACGCGGACTGGACGAGCGCCCCCGACGGCGACGGCAAGCTGCGGCACGCGGTGTGGCGCGGCTGGCGTCCCGACAAGTCTCCCGAGGACGTGCGCCGGGAGGGCTGATCTCTCAGCCTCGCGCCGGGCCCTGGGCGGCGCGCCGGGCGCGCGCGGCGTCGCGGCTGGTCTGCACGTGCCCGACGGCGAGGCGCGCCGCCTCCTGCCCGTCACCCGCGCGGATCGCGGCCAGGAGCCCGCGGTGCTCGTCGACCATCTCCTCGAGGTCGAGGTGCTGCCCGAGGAGCCAGCGCAGGCGGCTCGCGGTGATCGCGCCGATCTCGTCGAGGAGCGGGCTCGCGGCGGTCGTCGCGACGAGCTCGTGGAAGTCGGCGCCCGCACGGTGGGCGGCCTTCGCGTCGTGGTCGCGCGCGGCCCGGGCCTCGCGGTCGAGGACGGCCTCGAGCGCGGCGACCTCGTCGGGGGTCCTGCGTTCGGCCGCGAGGCGGAAGGTCAGGGTCTCGAGCGCGGAGCGCACCTCGATGAGGTCGTCGACGTCGGCGTCGGTGAAGGTCCGCACGACGGCCCACGTCCGGGGGCGCGGGGTCACGAGCCCCTCGGCGATGAGCGCCTTGAGGGCGTCGCGGACGGGGACGCGGCTCACGCCGAGCTCGGCCGCGAGGTCGCGCTCGACGAGCCGGTCGCCCGGCGTGCGGTCGCCGTCGATGATCTGCTCGCGCACGATCCGGGCGACACGGTCCGCCTCGGGCTCGAACGGCTGGTCTGCGCTCATGCGTCCATCCTCCCGGAAGCCCCGCCGAGAAATGGTATACCATTCATACCAGTGTGGCCCCCTGGGGGTGGGCCCTGCACCAGGCCAGACAGCACCACCGGAAGAAGGACCTCAGATGCCGCCGTTCCCCAGCTCTCCCCAGGTCGCCGTGTCGGTGCTGCGCAACGTCAGGCCATGGGGCGCCGACCCCGTCGACCTCCACGTCGCGGACGGGCACATCACCCGGGTGACGCCGCACTCCCCCGCGGAGGCTGCGCCGTCGGGCAGCGTGCCCGCCCCGGGCGAGATCGACGGGCGCGGCCTCCTGGCCCTGCCCGGGTTCGTCAACGCGCACGCGCACGTCGACAAGAGCTGGTGGGGCAAGCCGTGGGTCAGCTACGGCGGCGAAGCCACCACGCAGGGACGCATCGCGCACGAGCGCGAGCACCGCGACGAGCTCGGCATCCCCGGGGTCGACGTCACGGTCGCGGTCCTGCGCGAGTTCCTGCGCCACGGCACGACGGCGATCCGCACCCACGTCGACGTCGACCTCGGCCTCGGGCTGCGCGGCATCGACGTGGTCCGCGAGTCCCTGTTCGTCCTCGGCGGCACGGTCGACGCCGAGATCGTCGCGTTCCCGCAGGACGGCGTCCTGCGTCGGCCCGGCGTGCTCGAGCTGCTCGACGCCGCAGCGGCCGCCGGGGCCGAGCACATCGGCGGGCTCGACCCCGCCTCGATCGACCGCGACCCGGTGACGCAGCTCGACGGGCTGTTCGAGATCGCCGAGCGGCGCGGCGTCGGGGTCGACGTCCACCTGCACGACGGCGGCGAGCTGGGCGCGTTCCAGATCGAGCTCATGATCGAGCGCACGATCCGCGCGGGCCTGCAGGGCAAGGTCAACGTGGCGCACGGGTTCGCGGTCGGGCAGCTCCCCCCCACGCGCATGGCCGACCTCGTCGAGGCCATGGGCGACGCGGGCATCAGCATGACGACCGTCGCCCCGATCGGCGCCACCCCCCTCCCCCTCGACCTGCTGCGCGAGCACGGGGTGCGCGTGGGCCTGGGCACCGACGGCATCCGCGACCTGTGGGCGCCGTACGGCACGGGCGACCTGCTGGCGCTCACGACCCGCCTGTCCCAGCTCGCGCGCTTCCGCCACGACGAGGACATCGTGCGCGCCGCCCGGCTCGCGACGAGCGACGCCGCGCCCTTCGTGGGACGCCGGGTGCACGACCTCGTCGAGGGTGCGCGTGCCGACGTCGTGCTGGTCGACGCCGAGAACACCATGGACGCCGTGGTCCGGGCACCGGCCCGCGCGCTCGTGGTCGCGGGCGGCCAGGTCGTGGCCCGCGACGGCGAGGTCCTGGTCTGACCCCTCCGCCGACGCGAGGTCGGCGAGCGCCGATGAGTTCTCCGAGGACCGCCGGTCTACCCGACGACACCCGTCCTCGCCGCGGAGCACCGCGGCGGCACGTCCGAAGGAGCACGTCATGACCGGAACCCAGATCTTCGTCAACCTGCCCGTGGCCGACCTCGACAGGTCCAAGGCGTTCTACACGCAGCTCGGGTTCTCGATCAACGAGCAGTTCACCGACGAGAACGCGTCGTGCGTCGTCATCAGCGACGCGATCTACGTCATGCTCCTGACGCACGACTTCTTCCGCCGGTTCACGTCGAAGGACATCGTCGACGCCCAGAGTGCGACCGAGACCATCAACGCGATCAGCGCCGAGTCCCGCCCGGGCGTCGACGAGCTCGCCGACCGGGCCCTCGCCGCGGGCGGGTCGCAGGCCAACCCGCCCCAGGACGAGGGCTTCATGTACTCGCGCAGCTTCTCCGACCTCGACGGGCACCTGTGGGAGGTCATGTACATGGACCCGAGCGCGATCGACGGCTGACCTGCCGGGACCCGACGGGCGGCGGCGCCGGGGAATGCCTCGGCGCCGGCCCCGCCCGTTGCCGCCTTCATGCGAGCCATCACCTACTCCCGCTACGGCGGAGCCGACGTCCTCGAGCTCAGCGAGCTCCCCACGCCCAAGGTCGGGCCGGACACCGTCCTGGTCCGGGTCAAGGCCACGAGCGTCAACCCCGTGGACTGGAAGGTCCGCGAGGGCTACCTCGACGCGATCATGGACGCCACGTTCCCGGTCGTGCCCGGCTGGGACGTCGCGGGCGTCGTCGAGCAGGTCGGCCTGGACACACCCGAGCTCTCGGTCGGCGACGAGGTCTTCGGGTACGTGCGCAAGGACGTGGTCTCCGGCGGCACGACCGCCGAGCTCGTCGCGGCCCCGGTCCGCACGCTGGCCCGCAGGCCCGCGGCATGGACGTGGGAGCAGGCCGCCGGCGCACCGCTCGCGGGGCTCACTGCGCTCCAGACGATCGACCGCGCCGGGGTGAGCAGCGGTCAGACCGTGCTCGTGCACGCGGCCGCGGGGGGCGTCGGGTCGATGGCCGTGCAGATCGCGGTCGCCCGTGGCGCTCGCGTGATCGGCACGGCGTCCGAGCGCAACCACGAGTACCTGCGCTCGCTGGGCGCCGAGCCCGTGACGTACGGCGAGGGACTCTCCGGGCGCGTGCGCGCCCTCGCTCCCGAGGGCGTCGACGTCGTGCTCGACTACATCGGTGGCGAGGCCCTGGCCACCACGCCGGACGTGCTGCGCGACGGCGGCACGGTCGCCTCGGTCGTCGACGCGGCGGCCCGCGACGAGCTCGGCGGGCACTACGTGTGGGTCCGCCCCGACGTCGAGGGGCTGACCGAGCTGGCCCGCCTCGCCGACGCCGGACAGCTCACGGTCGACGTCGCCGAGGTCTACGACCTGGCCGACGCCGCGAAGGCCCACGAGGCGAGCCGGACCGGGCACGTGCGCGGCAAGGTCGTCATCACGGTCTGAGCCGTCTGTCCCGCTCCCACGGGGCGCGGTTCCCCGCGCGACGCGCTGCGCGTCGCCCACCAGGGGTCCGCGCCCCGCGGCCGGTCGGTGACGTACCGTGAAGCCCATGTCCGCCACCGTCCCCGCCCTCGTCGCCGCCGACTCCGCACGCCTGCGGACCCGCGCCGCACGACATGCCCGCTCGCTCCCGCTCGCCGTCTGCGGGCTGGCCGTGCTGGTCGTCGCGGGGATGGGCCTGCTCGATGGCAGCTGGTTCTGGCTCGTCATGCTCGTGCCCGCAGCAGGGTTCCTCGCGACGTACGTCGTGGCCTTCGCCCTGCGGCTGCCCTCGGGGGTGGGCGTCGGGAGCGACGGGTACGGGATCGCGCTCGTCCTGAGCGCACTGATCGCCTTCTTCCTCCCCTGGATCATCTGGACGACGGGCGTCCCCTTCCTCGTAGGGCTCGGCCTCGTCGTCCTGGGGCTGCGCGCCTCCGACCGGTTCCTGTGGGTGGCAGGGCTCGCGACGATGGCCGCGTCGTTCGGGATCGCGACCCTCTCGTCGCCGCTCTTCTTCCCGCTCTCGACGCCCGGCCTCATGGCGATGATCGCTCTGGGCCTCGCCCTGCTGGCAGCCGCGCTGGTCGCCCTGCGCGGCGAGCGGCAGACCCTCGCGGCCGGCGACGGCGCCGTGAGCATCGGCGACCCCGCGACCGACAACCTGCGGGTCCTCGCGGTGCTCGGTGACGCCGACGAGGCCGACCAGCCCGCGCTCGCCCGCCTCACGGGCATCGAGGAGCGCAACCTCGCGGCCCGCCTCCACGACCTCACCGAGGCGAGCCTGGTCCATGCCCGGATCACGAAGAACCGGAACTGGGCGCAGATCACCCGCGAGGGCCGCGAGGAGCTGCGGACCCGCCGCGAGGCCCTGCGCGGGGTCGCGGAGCACCGCAAGGCCTGAGCGCCGGCACCGCCCAACGGCGAGCCGCGCACCCGGGACGGGCTCCGCCGTCGGGCACCTCGCCCGGCGCACCGGCGAGAGCGGTGGCAGGCTGGCCCCATGAGGGAGTTCACCGCACAGGACTTCGCCGCGCGCATCGACCGCGCGGCCGCCCAGGCCCGGGACGCCGGGCTCGCCGGGGTGCTCGTCACCCCCGGGCCGGACATGACGTACTTCACGGGGTACACCCCCACGGCCATGACCGAGCGCATCACGCTGCTCGTGGTCCCGGCCGACGGCGAGGCGTCGATCGTGGTGCCCGTCCTGGAACGCCCTGACCTCGACCGCGCGGCCGGCGCCGCGGCCCTGCACGTCACGGCGTGGACGGACGGCGTCGACGAGTACGCGGTCACGGCCGACCTGCTCGACGCCGCCGGGCGCTACGCGATCTCCGACTCGGCCTGGGCCATGCACCTGCTGGGGCTCCAGCGCACGCTGCCGGGCTCGTCGTACTCGGCGATGACGCAGGCCCTGCCCATGCTGCGCGCGGTCAAGGGACCGGACGAGATCGAGCGCCTCGCGGCCGCGGGAGCCGCGAACGACGCGACGTTCGCGGACATCGTCGAGATCCGTTTCAGCGGGCGCCGCGAGCTCGACGTCGCGGCGGACCTCGCGGGCTTCCTGCGCGACCACGGGCACTCGCAGGTCGACTTCACGGTCGTCGGCTCGGGGCCCAACGGCGCCAACCCGCACCACGAGGCGGGCGACCGGGTCATCCAGGAGGGCGACATGGTCGTGCTCGACTTCGGCGGCCTCAAGGACGGCTACGGCTCGGACATGACGCGCATGGTGCACGTCGGGGGCGACGTGACGGACCAGCAGCGCGAGGTCTTCGAGGTCGTCCGTGCCGCACAGCAGGCCGGGGTCGACGCGGTGCGGCCCGGCGCGACGTGCCAGGACGTCGACCGCGCCGCGCGCGCCGTCATCACCGAGGCCGGGTACGGCGAGCAGTTCATCCACCGCACGGGCCACGGGATCGGGCTCACGACGCACGAGCCGCCGTACATGATCGAGGGCGAGGAGCAGCCGATCGTCTCCGGCATGTGCTTCTCGGTCGAGCCGGGCATCTACCTGTCGGGGAACTTCGGGGTGCGCATCGAGGACATCGTGGTCGCGTTCCCGGACGACCTGCCCGACGGCGCCCGTCGCCTCAACAACGCACCGCACGACCTGCACGTGGTCGAGTAGGCGGAACGCGTCTCACGCCGCCGGTGCGTCGGCGGCCCCCGCCGCCACGACCTGCTCGTTGCGGATGCCCGCCCAGCTCACGAGGCCGCCCGCGACGAGCAGCGCGGCGGTGACGATCAGCGCCCGGTGGAACCCTGCGACGTCGAGCACGGGTCCGATGACGATCCCCGCGCACGCGATGACCACGAGGCCCGCGATGCGCGAGACCGCGTTGTTCACGGCCGACCCGATGCCCGCGTCCGCGGCCGGGATCGAGCCGAGGATCGCCGCGGTCAGGGGCGCCACCGTGACGGCGAGGCCCAGGCCGAACAGCAGGATGCCGGGCAGGAGCTGCGTGAAGTAGCTCGCCTCGGCGGTCGTGGTGAGCATGAGCAGGTACCCGCAGCCCGCGATCAGGGGGCCCACCGTCATGAACAGGCGCGGCCCGTACCGGCCCGCGAGCGCCCCGAAGCGCGACGACAGGAACAGCATGAGCAGCGTGACGGGCAGCAGGGCGAGGCCCGCGAGGGTCGCGCTGTACCCGGCGACCTGCTGGACGAACAGGGTCACGGCGAACCCGCCGAACGCGAGCGCCCCGTAGATCGCGGCCGTCGCGACGTTGCCCGCGGCGAAGTTGCGCACCGAGAACAGGGACAGCGGCAGCATGGGGTCAGGGGCACGCCGCTCCCAGACGAGGAACGCCACGAGCGCCGCGATCCCGACGACGAGCGGCACCCACACGACCGGGCTGCCCCACCCGAAGCGCCCGTGCTCGATGAGCGCGAAGACGGGCCCGGCGAGCCCGACGGCCGCGAGCACCGCTCCGCGCACGTCGATGCGCCGACCGGTCTCGGTGTCGCCCTCCTCCATGCCGCGCAGGATCCACAGCGTCACCGCGACGGGCAGGAGGTTGATGCCGAACACCCAGCGCCAGGACAGCGTGTCGACGAGCACGCCGCCGAGCAGGGGTCCGGCGATCATCGCGGTGCCGGTCCACGCGGTCCAGGTGCCGATCGCCTTGGCCTGCGCGGCGCCGCTGAACGAGGAGATGATCATCGCGAGCGAGCTCGGAACGAGCAGCGCGCCCGCGATGCCCTGCAGCCCGCGCGCGACCACGAGCACGACGCCCGTCGGGGCCAGCGCGCACAGCACCGACGTGAGCGCGAACCCGACGAGCCCCCACCACATGACGCGGCGGCGCCCGTGGACGTCGGACAGCGAACCCGCCACGAGGATGAGCGACCCGAGCGTGATGAGGTACGCGTCGACGACCCACTGCTGGAGCGCGAGCCCGTCGAGCACTCCCCCGGCCAGCTCGTCGGCGATCGCGGGCAGCGCGACGTTGACCACCGTCCCGTCGAGGAACGACACGAACGAGGCGAGGATCGCGACGAGCAGCACACGGCGCTGGGCGGGTGTCACGGCTCCACGCTAGCCCCGTCCTCGAAGCGCCACCGGGTCGCGGTGTAGTCCTCGCCGCGCCCGTACGCGTAGACCGTCGTGGGCTGCACCCGGAAGACGTACGCCTCCACGGTGGCCTGCTCGCCGGGCTCGGAGCCGTCCGCGGGCGCCTCGCTGTCCCAGAAGGCGCCGTCTCGCACCTCGAAGTGCCAGTCGTACTTGCACGCCCAGCGGTCGGCCAGGCGTTGCAGCAGGTGGTGCTCGGTGATCCGCTCGGCGGCCCCGTCGAGCACGACGTCGAGCCCCGCGCTCAGGAGGTTGGTCCCGGTGGTCAGCACGCACCCGGGGTTCGCCGCGAGGTTGAGCGCCTTGCGCTCGGTGCGGCCGGTGCAGAAGTGGAGCGCCCCGTCGGCCCAGACCGCGATGAGCGGAGTGACGTGCGGGCGCCCGTCGGGGCGGACGGTGGACAGCCAGAAGATCTCGGCGCCCTGGAGCTGAGCCAGGGCGTCGGCCCAGGAGGTCGGTGCAGCGCCGGGGGACGAGAAGTCCGTCATGAGGACCCCGGCGGGCGCGCCGCCGGGCTCGACGGGCTGGGCGGACTCGGCGGCGGGCTGGTCGGGTTCTGCGGCCATGGGAGATCCTCCGTCTCTGGGTGGCTCCGTCGCCACACCGTCCCTCTCCGACCGGCGCGGGCGCCCGAACTCATCGGCAGCTCGGGGCGAGGGCCGCCCTCTCGGGTCGCACCGGTGGCAGCGCTCACGCGTTCGGGGCAACGGTCGTCCCGGTTCCACGACGGCGGACCGTGACCCCTGTCCCGCCCGCCACGCCCGACGGGGCGCCACCGTCCCTCGCCACGATCCCCGTGCCTGGCCCGTCCAGGGGGACGCCGTCGTCGCCGCGCGCCGTCTCGACCTCGAAACCTCCGTCGGCGAGCAGGCCGTGGTCCGCCTGCGCGGCCTGCCCTTCGCTCGTGAGGTAGTCGCCCAGGAAGATCGAGCTCACCATCTCCAGCGCGAGCGGCTGGAGCGAGCGCAGGTGCACCTCGCGCCCGGCCGCGAGGCGGAGCTCTGCCGTGGGGCACACGAAGCGCAGCATGGCGAGGATGCGCAGGCACCGCTGGGGCGTGAGGTCCCACGTCCCCGCGAGGGGCGTCCCGTCGAACGGCACGAGGAAGTTGACGGGCACGGAGTCCGCCCCGAGGTCGCGCAGCGCGAACGCGACGTCGACGAGGTCCTCGTCGCTCTCGCCCATGCCCGCGATGAGCCCCGAGCAGGGCGAGAGCCCGGCGCCCCTCGCCCGTTCGACCGTCTCGACGCGGTCCGCGTACTCGTGCGTGGTGCAGATGTCGGCGTACGTCGCCTCGGACGTGTTGAGGTTGTGGTTGTACGCGTCGGCGCCCGCTGCGGCCAGCCGGTCGGCCTGGCCGTCGCGGAGCAGGCCGAGGCACGCACAGACCTCGACGTCGGGGTGCTCGCGCTTGATCCCGTCGACCATCGCGGACACCCGTGCCACGTCGCGGTCGCTCGGCCCGCGCCCGCTCGCGACGAGGCAGACGCGACGGGCGCCGCCTGCGACCCCTGCCCGGGCGGCGGCGACCGCGTCCTCGGTGCTCAGCCACGAGTACTTCAGGACCTGTGCCGTGGACCCGAGGCGCTGCGAGCAGTACGAGCAGTCCTCGGGGCACAGGCCCGACCTCAGGTTGACCAGGTAGTTGAGCCGCACCCGACGGCCGAACCGGTGGCGACGCACGCGCCCGGCCGCAGCGACGACGTCGAGCAGGTCGTCGTCGCTCGTCCGCAGGACGGCCACCGCCTCGGCGCGCGTCGGCGCGGTGCCGGCGAGGCCGCGGGCGACGAGGGTGTCCAGGAGGTCGCGGACGTCCGCAGGACCGGTGTCGTCGTGGTCGGAGGAGGGCTTCACGACCACGATCCTCCTCGCGCGCCAGCTACCTCTCCCCGGCCTGCCCCGACAAGGCGAGCCGCTTCTTCTTGGGCCGGACCACAGCCCGTCGTGGGGTTCCTCCAAGGCCCTCGCTCGCACGTTGGCGACAGCCGAGGTCTCGACACCATACCTAGAGGTAGGTATGGTGTCGGCATGACCGACACCGACCTCCCGAGCCGCGAGCGCCTCGTGCGCGCGGCCCGCGACCTGTTCTGGGCACAGGGCGTCGAGGGCACGAGCCCGCGCCAGGTCCTCGAGGCGAGCGGCGTGGGGCAGGGCAGCCTCTACCACCACTTCCCCACCAAGCACGACCTCTCGCTCGCCGCGATCAGCGCGACCACCCACGACGCCCTCTCGTCCGTCGCGAGCGACCTCGAGGACGCCGACCGCTCACCCGCCGAACGCCTCGTGGCCTACCTCGAACGGCCGCGTCCGGCGCTCGCGGGCTGCAAGGTCGGGCGCCTGACGAGCGACCCGTCGGTCATGTCGGACGACGAGCTGCGCGGCCCCGTCCGCGACTACTTCGCGGGCCTGGTCGCGCGGGTCCAGGCGGTCTTCGAGGAGACCGGCCTGCCCGACGACGCCGCGCACGACCGCGCGTACGCGGCGGTCGCGATCGTCCAGGGCGGGTACGTGCTCGCGCGGGCCCTCGACGACCCGGCGGCGATGAGCGCCGCGGTCGAGGGGTTCGTGTCGATGCTCGAACCGGCGCTGGACCCGAGCACGGCGGCACGTCGATGAGCGCCGGGCCGCACGGCTCGCCAGGCCCCGGCGACACCCGGGACGAGCGCTCCGCCCGTGAGCCCTCGTCGCTCCGTGAGCGCCTCCGCGCCCTGCCGACCTTCGCCCCGGGACTGCCGACCCTCGAACCGGACGCGACGCCGTCGGACCCCGTGACGCTGTTCCGCGCCTGGATCGAGGAGGCGATCGACGCCGGGGTGCCGCTCCCCCACGCCATGACGCTGGCGACCGCCGGGGCCTCCGGCGAGGTGCACGCGCGCACCGTGATCCTCAAGGACGTCGACCCCTCGGGATGGTGGTTCGCGACCGTCTCGACAAGCCCCAAGGCCCGCGACCTCGCAGAGAACCCGCACGCCGCCCTCACGTTCCTCTGGCCAGTCCTGGGACGCCAGGTCCGCGTCACCGGGCCTGTGACGCCCGCCGACCCCGCGACGAGCGCGGCGGACTTCCTCGCCCGCTCGGACGGCTCGCGCGCCGCCGCGCTCGTGGGCCACCAGAGCGAGGCCCTCGCGTCCCGGCAGGAGTACCGGGACGCCTTCGCGGGCGCGCTCGCCCGCGCGCAGCACGACCCGACGCTGATCGAGCCCACCTGGACCGCCTACGCGCTCGCGCCGACGTCGGTCGAGTTCTGGCAGGCGTCGGACGACCGCGGACAGACCCGGCTGCGCTACCGCGCGGTCGGCCACGACTGGGAGAAGGGGCTGCTCTGGCCATGACGAGGACCACGCAGGACACCAGCACGAGCATCACCGGCACGCACACCACCTCCGACGCGACGCGCGCCGCACGCGCCGACGCGCGTGCCGCGCTGCACCAGCTCGTCGAGGCCGTCCGCACGCTCGACGACGCCGCGCTCCGCTCCCCCAGCGCGCTCGACGGGTGGACCGTCGGGCACGTGCTCTCCCACGTCGCGATGGTCGGCGACGCGCTCGCCCGCCAGGCCGAGCTCGCGGCCCGCGGCGAGACGGCCGAGGTCTACGAGGGCGGGGCCGAGGGCCGCGCGGCGGGGATCGAGTCCGGCGCGACCCGCTCGCGCGACGAGCACCTCGACGCGCTCGGGGCGGCAGGCGCACGGCTCGACGCGGCCTGGGACCTGACCGACCGCACGGGGTGGGACGCACCCGTGACGTATCGCGACGGGGCGGTCGCCGACGTCCTCGACTGCTGGTGGCGAGAGGTCCGCATCCACGCGACCGACCTGGGCGAGGTCAGTACCGCCCAGGGACTCACGCCGTCCGCGACCTGGGGGCTCGCCTTCACCGACCACCTGCTCGACTTCCTGGGCCTGCGCCTGGCCGAGCCCGTGCTCGTGGCGCGGGACGAGGACGGGGCGCGCGCCGTCGTCGGGCCCGAGGGCGTGCGGGCCGCCGCCCCGGGAGCAGACGACGCGCTCACGACCGTGACGGGTTCCGCGGCGGACGTCGCCGCGTGGCTCGCAGGACGCGAGAGCGCAACCACCCCGGTCGCACGCCGCGGCGGGGTCGCGGTGGACCTGCCCCCGCTCGCGCCCTGGCCGTCGGGCGTCCCCGTGCGCCGCCGAGCGCCGGTCAGGCCCTGACCAGGACCGTCCCGTCCTCGACCGCGACCTCGAAGGTCGCCAGGGCCTCGGGCTCCTTGCCGCTCGGGTCGAGGCACCGCCCCGTCGTCAGGTCCCAGACCTGCTTGTACATGGGCGAGGTGATGGTCGGGGTCTCGCCCGCCGAACCGACGATGCCGCGCGAGAGCACGTTGGCCCCCGAGTAGGGGTCGCGCTGCTGGACCGCGAACAGCCGGTCGTCGGCCAGGCGGAACACCGCGACCTGGGTGCCGTCGACCAGCGCGGCGACGCCGCGCTCGGGCACGAGCCGCTCGAAGGGGCAGACCGTCGTCCATGCCGTCGCGCTCACTTGCGGACCTCCACCGTGCGGGCGATCACCGGGTTGTTGTCGGACGGCTCGCCGGGGCGGGCCGGTCGCACCTGCCCGCGCACGCCCGTGTAGGCGAGGTCCGGGTCGTGCTGGTCGGGTGCGTTGACGAACGACACGAACCGCGACAGCCGGTCCGGGTCGTCGAGGGTCTGGGCCCACTCGTCGACGTACGACTCGACGTGCCGCGCGACCTCGGCCTCGAGGTCGGCCGCGATGCCCAGCGAGTCCTCGACCAGGACCTTGCGCAGCTCGACGATCCCGCCGGGGAAGTCCGCGACCCAGGGGGCCGTGCGCTGCAGGCGGTCCGCGGTCCGGACGTAGTACGCGAGGAAGCGGTCGACCACCGCGACGAGCGTCTCGTCGTCGAGGTCCTCCGCGAGCAGCTCGGCGTGCCGGGGCGAGAAGCCGCCGTTGCCGCCCACGTACACGTTCCAGCCCTTCTCGGTCGCGATCACGCCCACGTCCTTGCCGCGCGCCTCGGCGCACTCGCGCGCACAGCCCGAGACACCGATCTTGAACTTGTGCGGCGACCGCAGCCCCCGGTAGCGGAGCTCGAGACGCACGGCCATGCCCACCGAGTCCTGCACCCCGAACCGGCACCACGAGGAACCCACGCACGACTTCACCGCGCGCAGCGACTTGCCGTACGCCTGCCCCGACTCCATGCCCGCGTCGACCAGGCGGCGCCAGATCTCCGGGAGCTGGTCGATCCGGGCCCCGAAGAGCCCGATCCGCTGGGCGCCCGTCACGCGCGTGTACAGGCCGAAGTCCTGCGCGACCTGCCCGATCACGATGAGCTTCTCGGGCGTGATCTCCCCGGCGGGGACGCGCGGCACCACCGAGTACGTGCCGTCCTTCTGCAGGTTGGCCAGCGCGCGGTCGTTGGTGTCCTGGAGCGCAGCCTGCTCGCCGTCGAGGATGTACCCGCCCCACAGCGACGCGAGGATCGAGGCGACGACCGGCTTGCAGACCACGCAGCCTCGGCCCGTGCCGTGCGCCGCGACGATCTGGGTGAAGGTGCGCAGCCCGTCCTGCCGCACGAGCGCGAAGAGCTCGGCGCGGGACATCGTGAAGTGCTCGCACATCGCGTTCGACACCGTGACGCCGGCCGCCTCGAGCGTCGTGTTGACGATCTTGGTGAGCACGGGCACGCACGACCCGCACACGGTCCCGGCCTTGGTGCACGCCTTGACCTCGCCCAGGCTCGTGCAGCCGTGCTCGGTCACCGCCCCGCGGACCGTCCCGGCGGTGACGTTCGCGCACGAGCAGACCACGACGTCGTCGGGCAGGTCGCCGCCGAGCGCCGGGGCGCCGCCCTCCGGGGCGAGGAACGCCGACGGGTCGGCGCCCAGAGAACGCCCCAGCAGGGGGCGCAGCGACGAGTAGAGGGCCGCGTCGCCCACGAACACGCCGCCGAGCAGGGTCCGTGCGTCGTCCGAGACGACGAGCTTGCGGTAGGTCCGCGCGACCGGGTCGGCGAACGTGACCTCGAGCGCGCCGGGCGTCAGCCCGAACACGTCGCCGAAGCTCGCCGCCTCGATGTCGACGCCCTTGAGCTTGGTCCCCTCGGGCGCCGGGGAGTAGGTCGCGCTGCCGCCGAGCAGCCGGTCGACGACGACGTCGGCCATGGCGTTGCCCGGTGCGACCAGGCCCACGCACTGGTCCTCGAACGACGCGCACTCCCCGATGGCCCACACGGCGGGGTCCGAGGTGTGGCACGCCGCACCGACGACGACGCCGCC
The DNA here is from genome assembly GCF_014836745.1 of Oerskovia gallyi. Taxonomy (NCBI): domain Bacteria; kingdom Bacillati; phylum Actinomycetota; class Actinomycetes; order Micrococcales; family Cellulomonadaceae; genus Oerskovia; species Oerskovia gallyi. The sequence goes on along the minus strand of NZ_JACSQE010000001.1, from coordinate 285,648 downwards.
GCGCTCGCCGATCGCGAGGCCCGCCTCGCGCGCGACGCGGTCCCGGGGCCGGATGCCGGTCGAGAAGATCACGACGTCGGCGGGGATCCGCGACCCGTCCGACAGGTCCATACCGCCCACCGCGCCGTCGCCCGCGGCCGAGAGCCCCGTGGCGCCGGTCGAGGTGCGGACGTCGATGCCGCGGTCGGTCACGAGCACGCGCAGCGCCTCGCCGCCCGCGTCGTCGAGCTGGACGCTCATGAGGCGGTCGGCGAACTCCACGACGGTCGCGGCCGCGCCGAGGGTCTGGAGCGCGGCCGCGGCCTCGAGCCCCAGCACGCCTCCCCCGACGACGACGCCGTGCAGCGGACGCCCCAGGCGTGCGGTGCGCAGCCCGACGTACTCGCGCAGCCCCTCCAGGTCGGCCAGGGTGCGATAGCTGAACACGCCCGGCAGGTCGGTGCCCTCGGTGCGCGGGGTCCAGGCCCAGGAGCCCGTGGCCAGGACCAGGTGGTCGTAGGCGAGCACGCGCCCGGACCTCGTCGTGACGGTCTGCGTCTCGCGGTCCACTGCCGCGACCGCGTCGCCCGTGACCAGCTCGGTGCGCGAGTCGTCCCAGACCGAGGGCTCCATCGTCAGGTCGTCCGCCGAGCGGCCCGTGAAGTACTCGGACAGGTGCACGCGGTCGTACGGGGCGCGGTCCTCGTCCCCGACGACGGACACGTGCCACGCCCCCTCGGGAGAGCGTGCGATCATCTGGCTCACGAACCGGTGGGCGACCATGCCGGCGCCGACCACCACGACGCGGCCGGGGGTGGGAGTGCTCATGTGGGGGGCCTCACGAGAAGGGTCGGGCGCGGACGGGGCGAGTCGGGTCGCGGGGGGCGGGTGCGACCGTCGTGACCATCCTGGCGCATAGATACGAGGTTTCTGGTCAAAACACCAGATCAGCGCGTCGCGAGGACCTAGGACGCGACGTCCAGGGACCTTGGTCCCGAAAAAGTGTGACGCACGACCGTGACGGACGGCACAGCATGTGCACTCCTTCACAAGCGTAAAATCGAGCGGTGGCGACTAAGAAGACAACGGGTCAGAACACCATCGACGTAGCCCTCATCGGCGGCGGCATCATGAGTGCGACCCTCGGCGCCCTCCTGAAGCTCCTCGAGCCCACGTGGACCATCAAGGTCTTCGAGCGCCTCGACGCGGTAGCCCAGGAGTCCTCCAACCCGTGGAACAACGCTGGCACCGGCCACGCTGCGCTCTGCGAGCTGAACTACACCCCCGAGAAGGCCGACGGGACCGTCGAGATCTCCAAGGCGGTCACGATCAACGAGCAGTTCGAGGTGTCGCGCGAGTTCTGGCACCACCTGCTCACCGGGGGCCACCTGCCCGAGCCCGCGAGCTTCATCAGCCACACCCCGCACATGACGTTCGTGCGCGGCGCGGCCAACGTGGACTACCTCAAGCGCCGCTTCACCGCGCTGAGCGCCCACCCGCTGTTCAGCGAGCTCGAGTTCACCGACGACCCCGCGGTCATCGCGCAGTGGGCACCCCTGCTAGTCCTCGACCGGGACGGCGACGAGGCCGTCGCCGCGACCCGTGCGACGAGCGGCACGGACGTCGACTTCGGCGCGCTCACCTCGCAGCTCTTCGACTTCCTCACGGCCCACGACGTCGAGCTCAACCTCCAGCACGAGGTCAACCGCCTCAAGAAGCGCAAGGACGGCACCTGGGACGTCACCGTCAAGGACGTGTCCTGGAACGCCAAGCAGGGGCCGCGCACCGTCAACGCCCGCTTCGTGTTCGTCGGCGCGGGCGGCGGCGCCCTGCCGCTGCTGCAGAAGGCCGGGATCAAGGAGGCCAAGGGCTACGGCGGCTTCCCCATCAGCGGCGAGTTCCTGCGCACCGACAACCCGGAGATCGTCGCCCAGCACCAGGCCAAGGTGTACGGCAAGGCCGACGTCGGCTCGCCGCCCATGTCCGTCCCGCACCTCGACACGCGCGTGGTCGACGGCAAGACGTACCTGATGTTCGGCCCCTACGCCGGGTTCAGCCCCAAGTACCTCAAGAAGGGATCGCTGCTCGACCTCTTCACCTCGCTGCGGACCCACAACATCGGGTCCATGCTCGGCGCAGGCCTCAAGAACATCGACCTCACGCAGTACCTGGTCGGTCAGCTCGTCGCGAGCCCCGAGGCCAAGTTCACGGCGCTCCAGGCCTTCATGCCCACGGCTCACCCCAAGGACTGGGAGAAGATCACCGCGGGCCAGCGCGTGCAGGTCATCAAGAAGGACCCCGCCAAGGGCGGTGTGCTCGAGTTCGGCACCGAGGTCATCGCGGCCGCGGACGGCTCGATCGCCGGCCTGCTCGGCGCCTCGCCGGGCGCCTCGACCGCGGTGCCCGCGATGATCGACGTGCTCGAGCGCTGCTTCCCGCAGCAGTTCGCCACGTGGCGCCCCGCGCTCGGGGCCATGATCCCGAGCCTCGGCCAGGCCACGTGGGAGGCGACCGAGCTCGACTCGCTCTCCGCCTCCGCGGGGCCCTCGGAGGAGGCGGTCGGCGCCCGCTGACCCCGTCCCCGCAACGCACCGGCGCCCCGGTCTCCTTCGTGGAGACCGGGGCGTCGTGCTGTGCGGGGCCCTCGTGCCGCGCTGGGCACCGTAGCCTCCGGCCCAGCGGATGGGCGGCGCCTACTGCCGCGCCTGTGCGAGCACGTCGGCGACGGCGTTCCAGAGGTCGACACGGGCCTGGTGCGTCGCTGCCGGTTCCGCGCCCGGCTCGTCCAGGGCGATGGGCTGGTAAGGGGCCGGGACGATGAAGTGTCCCGCGTCCTCCTGCACGATCGCGCGCACCTGCGTCGGGTCACTGAACCGAGACGTCGCCTCCGTGAGCAGCAGGCACGCTTCCCACACGGGGTCCGCCCTCCCGCACGCGAGCACCGTGGGGCCGACGATCGCGTCGACGTCCACGACCGCCTCCGGAGGTGGCGGGACGCCCCACCGATACTCGGCGCACGGCAGGCCCTCTCCAGCAAGAGTCCAGGCGGGCACCCCGTGGTTCGGGTACCCGCAGTACAGGCGGCCCGCCCCAGTCGGCGCGAACGCGCCGTACACCTCGTCGGGGTGGTTCGCGGCGAGCCAGAGCGCCATCTCCCCGCCACGGGACTGGCCGAACGTGAACACCCGTTCGGTGTCGACGCCGGGCTGCTCCCGCAGCCACGCGAGCCCGGTGAGGAAGGTCTCGACGGGCACGTTCTCCAGCTGCGGCGGCTGCCCGGGGCTCTTGAAGTAGCTGATCGCCAGCGCCGGGTACCCGAGCGCGGCCAACGAGATGGCGGTGGCACGGGCGTTGCCCAGTCCCCCCTCTGAGCCGCTGAACACGAGCACGGCCGGCAACGAGGCGTCGGCCGAGAGCCCGTCCGGCACGGCGTAGGCGGCGACCATGCCGTCGTCGGTCACGTCCTGGACATCGACGTCGGCCCCGTAGCCGCGCCGCTCGACGACGGCCTCGGCAAGTACATCGTCGTCGGCGCTCACGACGAGGCGGACGTCGACGTCTGCCGACAGGGCAGCCAGGCTGGCACGGTTCATCGACCAGAACGGTCCCATCGCGTCGGCCGTCGTCCACGACCCTTCGGTCGGTGCCGTCGTCGCGAGGTCCACCCGCCCGTCCTCGTCCGCCACGAACGTCGCACGCGACGACATCGCGCTCCCCTCGAGCTCCGTCGTCGCGACCAGTCGCACCTCGCGACCCGCGCCGAGCCCGGTCAGCGTGATCGCGAGCGGGTCGAACGCCCCGTCCTGCGGGGCGACCTCGATCGCCGGTTCCTGCTCGGGCGACGCAGAGCACGCCGCGAGAGCCAGCAGCGAAGCGGTCAGCAGGAGGGCAACGGCAGGGACATGGTCACGTCGTCGGGAGGCCATGGGCAAATGTTCCCGTACCTCACCAATTCGGCACAACCCACCACGCCGGACGGTCGGCGCAGCCTTGGTCTCATCCTCGAAGGCCTCGCGCACCGACCAGGTCGACCTGTCGGCGTGGGTCTCCCCGCCCGGCCGGCGGCAGGCTCCAGCCGTCGTTCGTCCCGGCGGGGAACCGACCCCCGACCGGTGGGCGCCGGAGCGCCATCACCACGAGCGGCGCCACGAGCGCCGCGACCACGACCACTCTCATCACGAGCTCCACGATGTCCATGCGTCCAGCCTGGTCCGGCGTCACGACCCGCACGAGTGGCAGGAGAGACAGGTGTCGACAAGATCCTGCCACGGGCGTAGCGTCGAAGGATGTTGCGCACAGTGGCGGCCGTCGTCGCCGACGGACTGGCCCCGTTCGAGTTCGGCGTCGTGTGCGAGGTCTTCGGCCTCGACCGCACGGACGACGGCGTCCCCCCGGTCGACTTCCGCGTGTGCGGCCCGGTCGCGGGCGAGCCGGTCCGCACCAGCATGGGCGCCTCCCTGGTCCCCGACCACGGGCTCGACGCGCTCGAGGACGCCGACCTGGTCGCGATCCCCGCGCTCACCATCCGCGACGAGTACCCGCCGGAGATCGTCGACGCACTGCGCGCGGCCCACGCCCGCGGCGCGGTCCTGCTGAGCGTCTGCTCGGGCGCGTTCCTGCTCGCTGCGGCGGGGCTCGTCGACGGACGCCGCATCACGACGCACTGGCGCCACGCGGAGGACCTCAAGGCGCGGTTCCCGCAGGTCGAGGTGGACCCGGACGTGCTGTTCGTCGACGACGGCGACATCGTCACGAGCGCGGGGACGGCCGCCGGGATCGACGCGTGCCTGCACATCGTGCGCAAGGAGTTCGGCAGCGCGGCCGCCAACGCGATCGCGCGGCGCATGGTCGTCCCGCCCCAGCGCGACGGTGGGCAGCGCCAGTACATCGACCGCCCCGTGCCGGTGTGCGAGGAGCAGAGCATCCGCGACGTGCTCGCGTGGATGAGCGAGCACCTCGACGAGCCTCAGACGGTCGAGGACCTCGCGCGGCGCGCACACCTGTCGACGCGCACGTTCGCGCGGACGTTCGTCGCCGAGACGGGCACGACGCCCATGCAGTGGCTCGCGACCCAGCGCGTGCACCATGCGCGGACCCTCCTCGAGGAGTCGGGGCTCGACCTCGAGGAGATCGCGCGGCTGTGCGGGTTCGGGTCGGCCGCGCTGCTGCGGCACCACTTCCGCCGCGCGGTCGGCGTGCCGCCCACGGACTACCGGCAGACGTTCCGGCACGCGTCCTGACCCGCAACCCGGTGAGGCGCGCGCCGGACGGGCGCTCCGCCGTCGGGCCGTGTCCCACGTTGCACGACGGCGCCACGCACCTAGTGTCGAGAGGGTCAGGTCCCGTCCGACGTGAGGTGCCCACATGACCATCCCCACCACCCTGCTCTCGTCCGGCCACGAGATGCCGCTCCTCGGCCTCGGGACGTGGCCCCTCGACGACCACGCGTCGGCGAGGGCCGTGGCGGGCGCGATCGGGCTGGGGTACCGGCTGATCGACACGGCCTCGCGCTACGAGAACGAGATCGGCGTCGGGCAGGGCATCGCGGCGTCGGGCGTGGACCGCGCCGACCTGTTCGTCACGACCAAGCTCCGCGGCGCCGACCAGGGGTACGACGCGACGCGCGACGCCCTGCGCGGGAGCCTCGACCGCCTGGGCCTCGACTACGTGGACCTCTACCTGATCCACTGGCCGCTGCCCCGCCTCGACCGGTACGTCGAGTCCTACCGGGCGATGATCGACCTCGCCGCCGAGGGCCTGATCCGCAGCATCGGCGTCTCGAACTTCCGGGAGCACCACCTCGACCGGCTCATCGCCGAGACGAGCCACGTCCCCGCCGTGAACCAGATCCAGCTCTCCCCGGCGCTGGCACGCACGGGCCTACGACGCTTCCTCACCGAGCGCGGGATCACGGTCGAGGGCTGGAGCCCGCTCGGGCAGGAGGAAGGCGTGCTCGACGAGCCGGTGATCCAGGCGATCGCCACGGCCCACGGGCGGACCGTCGGTCAGGTCGTGCTGCGCTGGCACGTCCAGCAGGGGATCATCACCATCCCCAAGTCGGCGAGACCCGAACGCCAGCGGGCGAACGCCGAGATCTTCGACTTCGAGCTCACCGACGACGACATGACCCAGATCGCGAGCCTCGACCGCGGCGAGGACGCCGCGCGCGACTCCGACGAGCACGAGGAGTTCTGATGAGCGACCTGCCGACCGTCACCGTCCTCGGCACGGGCACCATGGGCACCGGCGTCACGCACTCGCTCCTGCGCGAGGGCTTCGAGGTCACGGTGTGGAACCGGACCGCGTCGCGCGCCGCCCCGCTCGCCGACGCCGGGGCGCGCGTCGCCCCGACCGCGGCGCAGGCCGCGCACGGGGCGGACGTCGTCCTGAGCATCCTGTTCGACGCCGCCGCCGTCCTCGACGTCCTGGACGCGGCAGGCCCCTCGGTGGGCACCGGAGCCGTGTGGGTCCAGGCCTCGACGGTCGGGCGCGAGGGAACCGCCCGGATCGTCGAGCGCGCCCGACAGCTCGGCGTGACCCTCGTCGAGGCCAACCTGCTCGGCACCAGGCAGCCGGCCGAGGACGGGCAGCTCACGGTGCTCGCCGCCGGGGACCCCGACGTCCTGGCCGGCATCTCCCCCGTGCTCGACGCGATCTCCGCGAAGGTCGTGGTCGCCGGGACCGAGGTAGGGCAGGGCACGGCGCTCAAGCTCGCGTGCAACGCGTGGCTCGCCGCGATCACGGCCGCGACGGCCCAGTCGATCGCGCTCGCGCGCGCAGAGGGCATCGACCCGCACCTGTTCCTCGACGCCATCGGGGGCGGAGCGTCCGACTCCCCCTACGCCCACCTCAAGGGCGCCGAGATGATCAGGGGCGAGTTCACGCCGCAGTTCGCGCTCGACGGGCTGCGCAAGGACATCGGGCTCATCTCGGAAGCCGCCGCAGGCGCCGGGCTGGACCCGGCACTGCTGGACGCGCTGTCTGCCCTGTACGACAGCGCGTCGGCGCGCGGGCACGGGGGCGACGACATCGCCGCTGTCTACACGGCGTTCGGCGCACCGCACACGGGGTCGACGGCCTGAGAGCGAGGCAACCCGCACCCAACCTCCCTGCTTCCTCCACGCCGATCGCGATGTCACACGTAGACTCTCACCATCTGTACAACGGGCATCTCGCTCACCCCGCGGCTGGGAAGTCGACCCCCAGCCCTGTGAGGGATGTATGACCGACACTGCAGTCCGCCCCGGATTCCGCCCGACGAAGCCGCGCACCAGCGACGGCACCAGCGTCACCAGCACCTACACCGAGCTCTCCAAGCGCATCCGCGAGGCCGGGCTGCTCGAGCGGACGCACGGCTACTACGGCTGGGTCGCCGCGATCCTCACGGTCGCTCTCGGCGGCGCCGTCGCCGGCTTCGTGCTCCTGGGCGACTCGTGGTTCCAGCTGCTCATCGCGGGCGCGCTGGGGCTCATCCTCACGCAGTTCGCGTTCCTCTCGCACGAGGCCGCGCACCGCACGATCCTCACGTCCGGTCCCGCCAACGACCGGGTGGGTCGGTTCCTCGCCAACGGCGTCGTCGGCATCAGCTACTCGTGGTGGATGAACAAGCACACGCGCCACCACGCGAACCCGAACCGCGTCGGCAAGGACCCGGACATCGAGACCGACACCATCTCGTTCCTCGAGGAGAGCGCGGCCGAGCAGAAGGGCTTCCTCGCCCTCATCACCCGACACCAGGGCTGGCTGTTCTTCCCGCTGCTGACGCTCGAGGGCATCAACCTGCACATGATCTCGATCCGCTCGCTGCTGTCCTCGGCGAAGAGCCGGGCGCGGACCATGGAGCTCGTGACGATCGCCGTTCGCCTCACGCTCTACATGGGCGTCGTGCTCTGGTTCCTCCCGCTGGGCATGGCCTTCGCGTTCCTCGGTGTACAACTGGCGGTCTTCGGTGTGTACATGGGTGCGTCGTTCGCCCCCAACCACAAGGGCATGGCGATCATCCCCGCGACCAGCAAGCTCGACTTCCTGTCCAAGCAGGTCCTGACCTCGCGCAACATCACGGGCGGGCGCGTCATGAACGTCCTCATGGGCGGGCTCAACTACCAGATCGAGCACCACCTGTTCCCGAGCATGCCCCGCCCCCACCTCGCCAAGGCCCGCCTCATGGTCCGCGAGCACTGCGCGCGCCTGGGCATGCCGTACACCGAGACCAACCTGCTCGCGTCGTACGCGATCGTCGTCCGCTATCTCAACCGCGTCGGCCTCTCGGCACGCGACCCGTTCGACTGCCCCATGTTCAACCAGCTCCGCAAGGTCTGAGCCTGCGCCCCTCCGGTCCTGTCAGAGCCGGCGTGACGCAGAGGTCACGCTCGTCCTGACACGTGGGGCTCCGCGGGTCCCGCCCCGCCGAGCGCGCGCACCGGCTGACGCAGCACCGTCCGCAGCTTCTCGGGCGCCGTGCGACGCACGTCGCTGAGGTAGATCTCGTGGTGCGGGCCGTTGAACGTCAGCCCGTGCTCGGGCAGGTACTCGTCGTGCAGCCGGGCGAGCGTCGGCGCCTCGTCGTCGTAGGACCCGACGTGCAGGACCTGCACCGCGTCCCCCTCGTCGTACGTCGCGAAGCGCACCCGGTCGAGCGCGGGCAGCCCTTTCTTGCGGACCGTCACCTCGGCCACGTCGGCCACGAACGCGTCGGTGAGCCAGTCGGGCTGCAGCACCATGAGGGTCCAGCTCCACGCGTCCTTGTCGCGGCGCACGAACGCGGCGGGGTCGTCCGCGGTCCACAGCCCTTCGAGCGGCCCGACGACGTAGTCCCTGCCCAGGTCCTTCTTGCTCGCGAACTTCACGGCGTAGGAGAGCGAGAACAACGCCTCGACCGCCTCGGTGTACGCCGGAGCCGTGTTCGGGTCCCCCTCGCCGTCGATCTGCAGGTACACGAGCGGTGGCACGACGACCCGTGTGAACTCACGGGGCGGAGCGTAGAGCTCGCGGTGCTCCTTGCGCAGGTCGACCTTGTCCATGGGGTCCTCCGGGACGAACGACGGATCGAGCGCGACCTGAGCGCGCCCGGTGCGCGGCGCCGTCGGGCCGGGACGACGAGGAGGTGAGCCACGTCGCTCTGCCTGACGACGTCGCCCACCTCCTCAGCCTCCCTCGCCCCGCGCAGGTTCGCACTCCCGCGCCGGGCCTCAGAGCGCCTGGATGATGTTCTCCACCTGATCCTTGGCGTCTCCGAAGAGCATCGCGGTGTTGTCCTTGAAGAACAGCGGGTTCTGGACCCCCGCGTACCCCGTGGCCATCGACCGCTTGAAGACGATCACCTGCTTCGCGTTCCAGACCTCCAGCACAGGCATGCCGGCGATGGGCGAGCCCGGGTCGTCGAGCGCGGCCGGGTTGACCGTGTCGTTGGCGCCGATGACCAGCACCACGTCGGTGTCCGGCAGGTCACCGTTGATCTCGTCCATCTCGAGGACGATGTCATAGGGCACCTTGGCCTCGGCGAGCAGCACGTTCATGTGCCCCGGCAGGCGCCCCGCGACGGGGTGCACGCCGAACCGGACGTCGACCCCTCGCTCGCGCAGCCGCCGCACCAGGTCGGCGACGGGGTACTGCGCCTTGGCGACCGCCATGCCGTAGCCGGGCGTCACCACGACCGAGCGCGCGTGCTTGAGCAGGTCGGCGACCTCGGCCGCCTGGATCTCGTGGTGCTCGCCGTAGTCCTGGTCCGAGGCGACGACCGTGCCGCCCTCGGCCCCGAACCCGCCCAGGATGACGCTCACGAACGAGCGGTTCATGGCCTTGCACATGATGTAGCTGAGGATCGCACCCGAGGAACCCACCAGTGCTCCCGTGATGATGAGCAGGTCGTTGCTGAGCATGAAGCCCGCCGCGGCCGCGGCCCACCCGGAGTACGAGTTGAGCATCGAGACGACGACCGGCATGTCGCCGCCGCCGATCGAGGCCACCAGGTGCCAGCCCAGCGCGAGCGCGACGACCGTCATGAGGATCAGCGGCAGCAGCCCGTGACCCGCGATGAACCATGCCATGAGGCCTCCCGAGGCGACGAGCGCCCCGAGGTTCCACCAGTTGCGCCCCGGCAGCATGAGCGGGTTCGACCGGATGCGCGCCGACAGCTTGAGGTAGGCCACGATCGAGCCCGTGAACGTCACCGCGCCGATGAGCACGCCGAGGAAGACCTCGACCAGGTGCACGACGTCACCCTGCTCGGTCAGGTACGAGTTGAAGCCGACGAGCACCGCCGCGAGCCCCACGAAGCTGTGCAGGAGCGCGATCATCTCCGGCATCTGCGTCATCTCGACGCTGCGCGCCCGCCACGTCCCGACGACCGCGCCGATCAGGAACACCATGGCGATGAGCAGCAGCGTCACCATGACGGGACGCTCGCTGTCCTTCAGCGCGAGCGCGACCGTGGCCACGAGGGCGAGCCCCATGCCCGTCATGCCGAGCAGGCTGCCGCGACGAGCCGTCTCCTGCTTGGACAGGCCCGCGAGGCTGAGGATGAACAGGACTGCTGCGATGACGTAAGCAGCCTGGACCAGGGAGGTCAGCACGGGTCAGGCCTCCTTCCGGAACATGCCGATCATGCGGTAGGCCACGAGGAACCCACCGAAGATGTTGACGGAGGCCAGGGCGGCCGCGACGAAGGCGATCGTGGTGACCACCCAGCTCGAGTCGCCGATCTGCAGGAGCGCGCCGACCAGGATGATCCCGGAGATCGCGTTCGTCTGGGCCATGAGGGGGGTGTGCAGCGAGTGGCTCACGTTCGAGATCACGTAGTAACCCACGACCACCGCGAGCGCGAACACCGTGAAGTGCCCCACGAACGCGGGCGGCGAGAACGTGATGGCGAGCGCTGCCAGGACCGCGGCCAGGGCGTACCCGACCGCCCGGCGGGTGCCACGTCGTCGGGCGGCGTCCAGCGCGGTCGCTGCGTCCAGCGCGGCCTGGGCCTCGTCGACCGCGGGAGCTGCCGGGGCCGCGGCCGAGACCGCGACCGGGGGCGGCGGCCACAGGACCTCGCCCGCCCGCGCGACCGTCATGCCGCGCAGCACCTCGTCGTCGAGGTCGAGCACGACCTGTCCGTCGCCGCCCGGGGTCAGGAGCTTGAGCAGGTTGACGATGTTCGTCCCGACGAGCTGCGACGTGTGCTTGGGCATGCGGCTCGTGAGGTCCGTGTACCCGAGGATCACGACGCCGTTGTCCGTCACGACGCGCTCCCCCGGCACCGTGAGCTCGCAGTTGCCACCACCCGAGGCCGCGAGGTCCACGATCACGCTGCCGGGGCGCATCGCGGCGACCATGTCGGCGCTGATGGTGCGCGGCGCACGACCCCGCACCAGGGCCGTCGTGACGACGATGTCGGCGCGCGCCGTCTCGGCCGCGTACATCTGGGCCGTGAGGCGCTCCTGCTCGGCGGTCAGCGCGCTCGCGTAGCCGTCGGTGCTGACCTCCTGGCGCGCGCCCTCGGCCTGGACGAACTCCGCGCCCATCGACTCGATCTGCTCGCCGACCTCGGGCCGCACGTCGAACGCACGCACCTGCGCGCCGAGGCTCGCGGCCGTGCCGATCGCGGCAAGACCTGCGACGCCGGCGCCGATCACGAACACGGTCGCGGGCGCCGTCTTGCCCGCCGCGGTGACCTGGCCGGCGAACATGCCGCCGTACTCCTCCGCAGACTCGATCACCGCGCGGTACCCCGCGACGTTCGACATCGCGCTGAGCACGTCGAGCGACTGGGCGCGCGAGATGCGCGGCACGGCGTCGAGGGCCAGCGCCGTGACGCCGTGGTCCGCGAGCTGCTGCACGAGTGCCTCGTTCGCACCGGGGGCCAGCATGGCGACCAGGGTCGCCCCCTCGCTCAGCGACGCGACCTGCTCGGCCGACGGGCTGTTGACGGCCGTGACGACGTCCGCTCCCCACGCCTGCGCCGCGTCCCCCAAGGTCGCGCCCGCCTCCGCGTACGCCTCGTCGGGGTAGCTCGCGCGCTCACCGGCACCGTGCTCGACCACGACGTCGTACCCGAGGCCCACGAGCTGGGCCACCGTACGGGGCGTCGCGGCGACGAGCCGCTCGCCGGGACGGGTCTCTCTGGGCACGCCGATGCGCATGCTGACCTCCTTGCTCGGATGGCTGCACGGTATCGGTACGGCAAAGGATCCGCCGCAAGGCACGCATCGTGGACGAATGTCGTCCACGCGGATCACGGTCCGGGGGGCGAGACGGGCGGTCCGGTCCGAGGCGGGTGTGTGCGCCAGCGGTGCGGAGACCCGTCTCGGACGGGCGCACCCGTCTCACCCGCGCCGCAGGTCCGCCCCTGCCCGACGGCGCCAATCACCTGGCATCTGCCGCTCGCCGCTGGCTAGGGTCGCGTCATGAGCGCATCCGGCCCGCCCGACGCACGCGGGCGACTCGTCGAGGACCCGTTCGACCACCGCGTCACGGCGTCCGGGACCGTCCTGGCCTACCGAGGCGGGCGGCTGGTGGCGACGATCTCCGGCGCCCAGGCGGCGCGACTGATCGCCGCTCTGGAGACGGCTGACGAGGACCGGGCGCAGCACCTCCTGGCGCGGGCGACCGGGAACTACCGACGGGGGAACGAGCGGCGGTGACGCCGGCCGAGGCAGCCTGCCCCGTCCCGGGCTGATGCGGCGTACTCGTGAGCCCGCGCGATGCTGGTGGGGACGAATGACCCACCCGTGACGTACGACACATTCGGTCCGTACCGGGTGAAAACAACCCCGGACAACGACGAAGGCCGCCTCCCTCGCGGGAGACGGCCTTCGTGTCGGGTGGAGCTGAGGGGACTCGAACCCCTGACCCCCTGCATGCCATGCAGGTGCGCTACCAGCTGCGCCACAGCCCCAGAACCATTGCTGGCCCCGTGCTTCCGTGAGGTTTTCCCCCTCGGAAGCATCGCTAGTTTATGCCGAAGTCGGCTGGAAAATCCAATCGGGTCCAGACGCCCACTCGTCGAGCGAGAAGTCCGCTCCGACGTTGTGCGCGACGAGCCTCCACGCAGGGTGGGCGTTGGCCCCCGAGCGCTGCAGCTGGGACCAGTGGACGTTGTTCAGCCCGGAGATCCCCCGCCAGGTCGACGGGTCCAGCCCGAGCATCGCGGTGATCACGAGCGTGATCGCCGCACCGTGCGACACGACGACGAGGGTGTCCTTCTCGTCGAGCGCGTCCGCGTGCTCGGTCACGGCCTCGACCATGCGGGCCGCGACGTCGGCCCGCGACTCGGCGCCCGCACGCGCGGGCTCCTCGCCACGGCGCCACGCCGCGTACTCGTCGGGCCAGCGCTCGGAGAGCTCCTCGCCCGTCATGCCCTCCCACTCGCCGAACCCACGCTCACGCAGGCGCTCGTCGAGCGAGACGGGCAGCCCCGTCGCCTTCCCGTAGTACCTGGCGGTCTCGGCCGCACGCGTCAGGTCCGACGCGACGACGACCGTCGCGGCGTGCGCGGCCGCGAGCGACCGTGCCCCCTGCTCGGCCTGCCAGTGACCGACGGCGTCCAGCGGGATGTCGACCTGCCCCTGGAGGCGCATGGCCGCGTTGTACTCGGTGCGCCCGTGGCGCAGGAAGACGACGGTGCGAGCGCTCACGCCTGCGAGTCCTCCGCGAGGTGGATCGAGCCGTCGGACACGTCGCCCGCGTCCGAGGAGCCGTCCCCACCGCGTGCGTCCTCGGGCAGCTCGATGGCCGGGCAGTCCTTCCAGAGGCGCTCGAGCGCGTAGTAGACCCGGTCCTCCGAGTGCTGGACGTGCACGACGATGTCGCCGAAGTCCAGCAGGACCCAGCGCGACTCCGACTTGCCCTCGCGGCGGATGGGCTTGACGCCCACCTTGTGCAGCTCTTCCTCGACGGCGTCCACGATCGCGGACACCTGCCGTTCGCTCGTCCCCGAGGCGATCAGGAAGACGTCGGTGAGCACGAGCTGCTCACTGACGTCCAGGGCGATGATCTCTTCGGCCTTGCGGTCCGATGCGGCGCGGGCCGCGATCACCGCAAGCTCGACAGCGCGTTCCGTTGCAGTCACGACTCTCCGTGTGTTGTCTCGAGGCCCGTCAGAAGGACGGGCCGTGGTGGTGCGTGGGGCTCGAAGCAGTGGCTTCGACGCCGACCTGCGCGGCGGGCTCCGCGGTGCTCGGCCCTTCGCCCAGGAGGAGCTTCCAGATCAGCAGGCCCAGGACGAAGGCCACGGCGATGAGGATCAGGTAGTGCAGCCAGGTGTACGCGTGCCCCGGAGGCCGCTCGTCCACCTCGTCGTCCTCGTCGTCCTCCGCACCGCGGGCCGCGAGGCTCTGCCGCGCTCCCCCGGCGACGGGGAACGGTGAGTCCTCGTCGGGTCCTTGGGCCGCGGCGCTCGGCGCCCCGGGGAACGGGGACGCAGGCGCAGGCGGCTGGGCCGGGGCCTGCGTCTCCCACGGGAGGGCAGCACGGGCCGGTTCCGGCGCCTGCTGCGCGAGCCCGCTGGGAGCGCTCTGCTCCCACGGCAGCGCCGCAGGGGCAGGCGCGGGGGTCGCAGCGGCACGCGGGGTGTCCGGCGCGGGCGTCCGTGACGACACCGACTCCCGCGCGGGCGGGAAGGGCGAGGCCTGCTGCGCCGGGGGGAAAGGGGAGGTCGCGCTCTGGGGCGCCGGCTCGGGGACCGCCGGACGCGTCGGCGTCGCGAACGGCGACGGTGCGGTCGACGGGGCCCGCATGCTCTGGCGGACCGGGGGCGTCATCCCGGGGGGCGGGGACTGGGCAGGACGGATCGCGACCCGCTCGGCCGTCTCCTGGATCGGGGTGAGCCGACCGGTCTCGTCGACGCCGCGCATGCCACCCGTCATCGACGGCGGGCGCACGACGGGCGCCGGGGTCGAGTACCCGTCCGAGGGGGTAGGGGCCGACACGTCACGCATCGAACGCCGCGACGGCGGCGGGGCGGCCGGGGCCTGGGCCGGCGGCGGGGCGTAGCCTCCCGACGCGGACGGCGCGCCTCCTGCCGCCTGCTCGGCCGCCGCGGCTTCACGCTCGCGGATCTCTCGGCGCGTCAACGGGCGGACGGGCTGCATGCTCCCGTGCTGATCACTCATGATGCTGATCCTCTGTACAGGCCGTGCTTCGCGATGTACTGGACGACTCCGTCCGGCACCAGGTACCAGACCGGTTGGCCGGCCTCCGCTCGTTGACGGCATTCGGTCGACGAGATGGCGAGCGCCGGGATCTCCAACGTGGAGACGACCCCGGGCGGCAGGCTGTCGACACTGAGCCGGTGTCCCGGACGGGAGACCGCCACGAAGTGTGCCATCTTCCAGAGGTCGTCGGCATCCTTCCAGGTCAGCATCTGCTCGATCGCGTCGGCACCGGAGATGAAGTAGAGGTCCGCCTCGGGGCGCAGCTCACGCAGGTCGCGCAACGTGTCGACGGTGTAGGTGAGCCCCGGACGGTCGACGTCGACCCGGCTCACGGTGAATCGCGGGTTGGAGGCGGTCGCGATCACCGTCATGAGATAGCGGTGCTCCGGCGCGCTGACCTTCTGGTGCTGCTTGAAGCTGGGCTTCCCGGTGGGGACGAAGATGACCTCGTCGAGGTCGAAGCGGGCCGCGGCCTCGCTCGCCGCGACGAGGTGGCCGTGGTGGATGGGGTCGAACGTGCCACCCATCACCCCCAGCCGGGGCCTCCTGCTCGCCGTCATCTCCGAAGGATCCACCAGCGCCCGGGTCAGTGGCGGGTACCGACGCTACGGAAGGCGTAGGTCACGAGGAGCAGGCCGACGAGCACCCCGAAGGCGACGATGCCGAACCCGACGGGCGGGATCGGGAGGTGGGTGACGGCTTCGGTGTTCTCCTGGGCAACCTGTGCGGCAGCAGCGAGCACGATGTCCTCCTAGTGGTTCTGAGCGTGGTGCGGGTCAGCGGGTGATCTGCGCGGGCGCCGATCGCCGTCCAGTCTCTCACGGTCGTGCTGGACGTCGAGCAGCATGTGATCAGGGACGCACGTGGCCGTCGCCGTGCACGACCCACTTGGTCGTCGTGAGCTCGGCGAGCCCCATGGGGCCGCGCGCGTGGAGCTTCTGGGTCGAGATGCCGATCTCCGCACCGAGCCCGAACTGCGCCCCGTCGGTGAAGCGGGTGGAGGCGTTGACCATGATGGCCGCGGAGTCCAGCTCGGCCACGAACCGCTCCGAGGAGGCCAGGTCCCGGGTCACGATCGCCTCGGTGTGCCCCGAGGTCCAGGTGCGGATGTGCTCGATCGCCGCGTCGAGGTCCGGCACGACCCGCACCGCGATCTCCGGGGCGAGGTACTCGCGCGCCCAGTCGTCGTCGGTCGCGGCGAGGATCTCGACGCCGGCCGGGGCGAGCTCGGCCGTCCGGGGGTCACCGTGCAGCACGACGCCGGCGCCGTCGAGCGCCGCGAGCGCCGCGGGCAGGAACTGCGGCGCGGCATCGGCGTGGACGAGCAGCGTCTCGGCCGCGTTGCACACCCCGACGCGCTGCGTCTTGGAGTTCAGCAGGATCTCCAGGGCGCTGGCCTGGTCGGCCGACGCGTCGACGTACACGTGGCAGTTGCCCACGCCGGTCTCGATCACCGGCACCGTGGACTCGCGGACGACCGTCTGGATGAGGTCCGCTCCCCCGCGCGGGACGAGCACGTCGACGAGGCCGCGCGCGTGCATGAGCGCGACGGCGCCGGGGCGCCCGTGCCGGTCGATCGACTGCACCAGGTCTGCGGGCAGCCCCTGGGCCGCGAGCGCGCGCCCGAGGACCTCGACGATCACCTCGTTCGAGCGCGCGGCGGCCGAGCCACCGCGCAGGATGACGGCGTTGCCGCTCTTGAGCGCAAGGCCCGCGGCGTCGACGGTCACGTTGGGGCGTGCCTCGTAGATCATGCCGACGACCCCCATGGGCACGCGCACCTGGCGCAGGCGCAGGCCGTTGGGCAGCGTCGAGCCGCGGACGACCTCGCCGACCGGGTCCGGCAGCGTCGCGAGCTCGCGCAGGGCGTCGGCGATCGCGACGATCCGCTCAGGGGTCAGCGCGAGGCGGTCGAGGAGCCCGGCCGACGTGCCGTTCGCCCGTCCGCGCTCGAGGTCCTGCGCGTTGGCCGCGACGATCTCCGCGGTGGCCGCGACCAGGGCGTCGGCCAGCGCGTGCAGCGCGGCGTCCTTGGTGGCTCGCGTCGCGGTCGCGAGCGTGCGCGAGGCCACCTTGGCGCGGCGGGCCGTGTCCTCGACGTCGCGGGCGACGGACGGCGCGGAGGCCGTGGGGTCGTTCGCCTGCGGGGTGCCCGTGACGGCGGTCGCGGGCTGGTCGAGGTCGGAGGCGGGGCTGAGCGCGGTCATGCGACGAGCCTACGACGCACGCGCCGTGCCTGTCTGCGGCGTCCGAGACGTGAAGCGGCCCGACGCCGTCGCGCGCCCCCGCCGTAGAGGACCGGCCGTGCGGTGGCCTGGTCAGGGCCGCCCCGTGGCTCCTGGGCCCTCACTCGACGTCCGCGAGCGCCCGGCGCCCCGGGATGGCCGCGACCAGCTCGCGCGTGTACTCCTCGTGCGGGTCGAGGAGGATCCGGTCGGCGGTCCCCGTCTCGACGAGGTGCCCTCGGTGCATCACGCCCACGTGGTCGGCGACCTGCCGGACCACCGCGAGGTCGTGCGAGATGAAGAGGTACGCCAGCCCGTGCTCGGTCTGGAGCGCGCTCAGCAGGTCCAGGATCTGGGCCTGGACCGAGACGTCGAGCGCCGAGACCGGCTCGTCGAGGACCACCAGGTCGGGGCGCAGGGCCAGGGCGCGCGCGATCGCGACCCGCTGACGCTGCCCGCCCGACAGCTCCCGAGGCCCCCGCCCCAGCGAGGTCGCCGGGAGCGCGACCTGGTCGACGAGCTCGCGCACCCGGGCCCGGCGCTCGCGGGGGTCCCCCACCTTGTACGCGCGCAGCGGCTCCTCGACGATCTGCTCGACCGTGAAGCGCGGGTCGAGGGACGCGTACGGACTCTGGTACACGACCTGGAACCGTCGACGGAGCCTGCGCAGCTCCTCGCCGCGGGCCGCCGTGAGATCCGTCCCGTCGAGCACCAGCGAACCGGCCGTCGGCTGCTCGAGGCGCAGCACCAGGCGCGCGGTCGTGCTCTTGCCCGAGCCCGACTCGCCCACGAGCGCGAACGTCTGCCCGGCGTGCAGGTCGAAGCTCACGTCGTCGACCGCGACCAGGGAGCGCGACGCGGCCCCGCGCGGCAGCGGGAACTCCCTGCGCAGCCCCCTCGCCTCGAGGAGCGGGGCGGACGGCGCGGCCCGGGCGTCGTCGTCGGGCCTGGCGGCCGGCCGTGCCGTGGCCCGCACCGCGGCCCCCGAGCCCAGGCGGGTGCTCGCGAGGCTCGGCGCGGCCGCGATGAGCTCGCGCGTGTACGGATGCTTCGGGTCCGCCAGGACGCTGCGTGCAGGCCCCTCCTCCACGACCCGGCCGTGCCGCAGGACCACGATGCGATCGGCACGGTCTGCGGCCACCCCCAGGTCGTGCGTGATGAGGAGCACCGCCGTGCCGAGCGTCGAGCGCAGCAGCTCGATGTGGTCGAGGATGCGGCGCTGGACCGTCACGTCGAGCGCGCTCGTCGGCTCGTCGGCGATCACGAGGTCGGGCCCGGCGGCGATCGCGATCGCGATGAGGACGCGCTGGCGCATGCCGCCCGAGAGCTGCGACGGGTACTGCCGGGCGCGAGCGGCCGGGTCGTCGAGGCCCGCCTTCTCCAGGAGGTCGACCGCGCGCCTGCGCGCCTCGCGACGACGTGCGAGCCCGTGGATCACGAGGACCTCCGCGACCTGGTCGCCCACGCGCTGGACCGGGTTGAGCGAGACGGTCGGGTCCTGCGGCACCAGGCCGATCCTGCGCCCGCGGACCTCGCGCCACTCGCCCTCGCTCAGCCCGGTCAGGTCCTGCCCGCCGAACCGGATCGTGCCCGACGTACGGCGGCCCCCGCGCGGCAGCAGGTTGATGACCGCGTGGGCCGTGGTGCTCTTGCCGGACCCCGACTCCCCCACCAGCGCCACGACCTCGCCCGCATGGACCTGGAGCGAGACCCCGTCGACGGCGGGCGCGTCACCTCCCGTCGTCGTGCGGTAGCCGACGTGGAGATCCCGGACGTCCAGCAGGACGTCGTCGGGCACGGGGACGCTCATCGGTCCTCTCCGTCCTTCTCGAGCGAGCGGGAGACGCGGTTGGCCGACAGCACGACCGCGACGATCACGAGCCCCGGCAGCGTCGTGAGCCACCACGCGGCGGCGAGGTAGTCGCGCCCGCCGGACACCAGCGCACCCCATTCCGGGGTCGGGGGCGCGGCCCCGTAGCCCAGGAAGCTCAGGGCCGAGATCGCGAGGACGGACGACCCCAGCTCGAGCGCGGTCAGCGCCACCACGGGGCCCGCCGAGTTGGGCAGGACGTGACGTCGCAGCACCGTGTACCAGCGCACGCCCGACGCACGGGCGGCCTCGACGTACGTCGTCGACGACGTCCGCAGCGCCTCCGCACGCATGACGCGCGCGAACGCCGCGATCGTCGTGATGCCGACCGCGATCGCCACCTTGACCGTGCCGAACCCCAGCACCGTGATGATCGCGAGCGAGAGCAGCAGGCTCGGCACCGCGAGCAGCACGTCGACCACCCTCCCCACGACGTCGTCGACCCACCCCCGCAGGAAGCCCGCGAGCAGCCCCAGCAACGAGCCGACCGACAGCCCCAGCGCGACCGCGATCACGGTCGCGCTCAGCGAGAGCCACGAGCCGTGCACCACCCGGGCGTACACGTCGCGCCCCAGGTGGTCGGTGCCGAACAGGTGCTCGCCGCTCGGCGCCTGCAGGCGGTCCGCCGGGACCCCCGTGATCGGGTCCTGGGACGCGAAGACGCCCGGTGCGAGCGCCCACGCGACCACGAGCAGCAGGAACAGCACCGCGAGCAGCAGGCCGGGGCGGCGCAGCACCGCGATCCCTGCCCGGCCGAGCGCGCGCAGCGACGACCGCGCTCCCCTGACGCGGCGGTCCGTGGCGTCGAGCGGGGCCGGGTCGGTGAGGGACGGCCGCGCGTCGGGCCCGTCGAGCGGGGCCGGCCCGTCCGGCGCGGGAGCGTCCGGGGACAAGGTCTCCGGGACGGTGTAGGTGTCGAGTCGTGCGGTCATGATGTCCTCCTCCGTGCCCTCACGCCGCGGCGGAGGGCTGGCGGGTGGTGATCCGGGGGTCGAGCACGGGGTAGAGCAGGTCCACCAGCAGGGTCACGACGACGAAGACCAGGGCCGAGAAGACCACGATGGCCTGGACCACGGGCACGTCCTGCTGGTTGACCGCGGTCACCGTCAGGCGACCGACCCCGGCCCGGGAGAAGACCGTCTCGGTCACGACCGCACCGGCCAGGAGTCCCCCGACCGTCACGCCGAGCACCGTGAGCGCCGGGATGGACGCGTTGCGCAGGGCGTGACCGAAGTGCACGCGCGCACGCCCCGCGCCCTTGGCCCGAGCGGTCTCGACGTAGGGCTCGGCCAGGGTCTGGCGCAGGCTGCGCGAGAGGACCTGCGCGAACGCCGCGCTCGCGGGGATCGCGAGCGTGCACGCCGGCAGGACGAGGCTCTCGAACCCCTCGTTGCCCATGGCGGGGAACAGCCGCAGCTCGAACGAGAACCACTGGAGCAGGAGCAGCCCCACCCAGAACGTCGGCAACGAGATGCCCAGGGCCGGCAGCGACGCGAGCGCGTGCCGGAGCCAGCGGGCGCGCGGGAAGGTGCTCGCGAGCGCGAGCGCGGCTCCGCCGACGAGCGCGAGCCCGAGGGCCAGGGCCGTGAGCTGGAGCGTGGGCGGCAGCGCCTCGGCCAGGAGCTTGGTGGCGGGCGCCCCCGAGGAGAACGAGCGCCCGAAGTCCAGGTGCAGCGCTCCCCACAGGCCGTGCGCGTACTGGACCAGGACGGGGCGGTCGAGCCCTTGCTCGGCACGCAGGCGCGCGACGAGCTCGGGGTCCGAGAGGTCGCCGTCGGCTCCGGCCGCCTTGATCGAGGCCGCGTCGCTCGGCAGGACGTAGAGCAGGAAGAAGGAGATCGTGAAGGCCGCCCACAGGACGAAGCCTCCCTGCCCCAGGCGGCGGGCGATGTACCGGCCCATGGTCGGCTCCTCTCGGGTGGTGACGTGCGGATGGTGACGCGGGTCGTGACGCGCAGGTGGTCGGATCGGTGGCGGGAGCGCCGGCCCGGCGGGACGCTCGCGACGCGTCCCGCCGAGCCGCTGCTCAGTCCTGCTGGACCCAGGCGCCGTAGAAGTCGAGGCGGGTCGACGCCTCGAAGCCCAGGCCGTGGACAGTGTCGGCCGCCGCGATCGTCGTCGAGAGCTCGTAGACCGGGATCGCATGCCCCTGCTGGACCAGGAGACGCGCAGCCTGGGTCACGAGCTCCTGCCGCTCGGCCGGGTCCGTCGACGCGGCCGAGCGGTCGAGCAGGTCGTCGACCTCCTCGGGTGCCCGCTTGTTGATGTTGCGCGCGTTGGCCGAGAAGATCGTGCGCAGCACGTCGGGGTCCGAGCGCGTCAGGTTGTAGTAGTCGAAGTCGAAGTCCCCGGACTTCTTGAGCTCGGTGGACTCGGCGACCGTGACCTGCTTGAGCTGGAGGTCCACGCCGATCTTCGCGAGCTGCTGCTGGACGAGCTCGAGCGGCTCGGCCACCTGCCAGAACGTGACCGTGGTGGACAGCCGCTGACCGTCCTTGACCCGCACACCGTCGGCGCCCTCGACCCAGCCGGCGTCGTCGAGGAGCGCCTCCGCACCGTCCGGGTCGTACGCGAGGTCGTCCGAGACATCGGCCCACAGCGGGGTCGAGTGCGACAGCACGCTCGTCGCAGGCTCGTCCTGCGGGGTCAGCAGGGTCGCGGCGATCTCCTCGCGGTCGATGCCCTTGCTGATCGCCTGCCGCACCGCCGGGTCGGCGGCGAGCGGTCGCGACTCGTTGGGGAAGAGGTTGAAGACGACGCCCGGGTTCGCCCGGTACGCGAGCCAGAAGCCGTTGCCGTCGAACTGCGGCAGGTCGACCGTGCTGATGGCCGCGGTCGCGTCGATCTGGCCCGAGAGCAGGCTGCCGGTACGCACGCTGGCCTCGGGCACGAACTTCACGGTCACGGTGTCGAGGTACGCCTCCCCGGTGTGGTCGTCGGCCCCGGAGGCCCAGTCGTAGCCGGCGACCTTCTCGAGCACGACCTCCTGGTCGAACGTGTAGGACCTCACCGCGAACGGCCCGGAGCCCACGAACTTCCCGGCGCACCGGTCCTCGACGCTGAGCGCGGCGGAAGCGGGCGAGAGCAGTCCGAGCGAGAACGTCGAGGACGCCTGGAGGAACTGCGCGCTGGGTGCCGAGAAGTCGACCCGCACGGTGCGGGGGTCCACGACCGTGGTTCCCTCGTACCCGACGAGGTAGGCAGAGCCGAGCGAGGCCGCCGCGCCGAGCTCGACGATCTTGTCGAAGTTCGTCTTGACGGCGGCCGCGTCGATCGGCGTGCCGTCGGCGAACGTCGGCCCCTCCCGGAGCGTGAACGTGAAGCTCGTGGCGTCCGCGTCGACCTCCCAGCTCTCCGCGAGCCACGGCAGGATCTCTCCCGTGTCCGGGTCCTGCGCGGTGAGCGAGGCCACGGTCTGGCGGGCCGAGGCGATCGCGTCGTTGTTCCCGACCTGCTGGGGGTCGATGCAGTGCGAGTCGACCGTGACCGCGAAGGTGAGGTTGCCGCCCGGGACGGGCTCCGCCGTCGGGCCGGGGGACGCGCCGTCCGCGGTGCTGCCGCCACCGGAGCCGCACGCCCCGAGCAGGAGCGCCGTCGCGGCGAGGGAGGCCGCGACGAGCGCGCGGCGAGACGGGGCCGTGCGGCCGCCGGGGCCCGAGGGCCAGGTCGAGAGGGACATGCGAGCAGTGCTCCTTCGGTCGTGCGCGCCGTCGGTCCGGCACGGCCGGGGCGCTGAGGGGTCGCCGACGGACCGTGGGTGCGTCGGATCGACGCCGGGCTCACGGTGAGCGGCGGTGGGGGCCGTCAGGGGACGGCGAGGGTGGGACGGGATGTCGGCCGCACGTCAGGAGCGGCGAGGGGTCAGCCGCGTGTCAGCGACAACAGAGCACGAGGGTCCCCGCGTCGAGGCAGCGGACACCCCTGCCGTCGAGCCCCTGTTGCGTTCCGAGTGCGCGCATCGCCCGTTCCTCCGTGTGCTTACCGCGCCCGACGGGTCGCGGTCAGGTACCACCCGGAGCACCCCGTCACGTCGAAGGGTTGCTGGCCAGCGAGCCGGGTCTTGGCGCTGGCGCTCTTCACCTGGCGCACAGGAAAGCCGCCCGAGGCCACCGAGTCAAGGGGTGAGCAGACCGTCCCACACCGTGAGACGACTCAGGACGCCTTGCGCTTGCGCCCCACGAGCACGAGGTCGTCGCGGTGCACGATCTCGCGGTCGTACCCCTCGCCGAGCTTGTCGCGCAGCTCGTGCGTCGAACGGCCGAGCAGGTCCGGGATGTCGCTCGAGTCGAACGCGACGAGGCCGCGCGCGATCACGCGCCCGTCGGGGGCGACGAGCTCGACGGGGTCGCCCGCGTCGAAGTCTCCCGTGACGCCGACCACGCCTGCGGGCAGCAGCGACGCGCGTCCGCCCAGCACCGCGGCGACCGCTCCCTCGTCGAGCTCGAGTCGTCCGCGCGTGCGGGCCGCGTGCGCGAGCCACAGGCGCCGGCGCGTGGTGCGCTTGCCCGTCACGGCGAACCAGGTCCCCACCTCGTGCCCCGCGAGCGCGCCCTCGGCGTGCGCGGCCTTGGTCAGGACGACCGGGATGCCCGAGCCCGTCGCGATGCGCACCGACTCGAGCTTGGTGAGCATGCCGCCGGTCCCGATCGAGCTGCCCCGGCCCGTGACCTCGATGCCTTCGAGGTCGAGCGCGGACCGGACCTCGCGGATGCGCTGCGTGCCCGGGCGCGAGGGCGGGCCGTCGTACAGGCCGTCGACGTCGGTCAGCAGGACCATCGCGTCGGCGCGCACCAGGTGCGAGACCAGGGCCGCGAGACGGTCGTTGTCCCCGAAGCGGATCTCGTCGGTCGCGACCGCGTCGTTCTCGTTGACGACCGGCACGATGCCCAGGTCCAGGAGCCGCTCGAGCGAGCGCTGCGCGTTGCGGTAGTGCCCGCGGCGGATGGTGTCCTCGGCCGTGAGGAGCACCTGGCCCACGCGGATGCCGTACTCGGCGAACGCCTGGGCGTAGCGGGCGACCAGGAGCCCCTGCCCCACCGAGGCCGCGGCCTGGGCCGTCGCGAGGTCGCGCGGTCGCGCGCTCAGGCCCAGCGGACCGATCCCCGCGGCGATCGCCCCCGACGTCACGAGCACGACCTGCCCGCCCGCCGCGTGGCGGGCCGCGATCACGTCGACGAGCGCGTGCAGGGCCGGGACGCTGAGGTGCCCGTCCGGTCCGGTGAGGGACGAGGAGCCGATCTTGACGACGACCCGGTGGGCCGTGGCGACCTGGGAGCGTGCGGAGAGCGCATTCACGGGCTCATCATCCCGCGCCGGGCGCTCGGACGGGGCGCCGTTTCACCGTGTGACACCTCACGGTGGGACGGCGTGGGCGGCATGCCGCCGGCCCGGGCACGACGACGACGCTCCCCCTGGGCGCCCGTGCCGCCCGGGCGCGGGGTCGAGACCCCCGGGGACGCCGCAGGGCGGGCACGACCCGAGGGGCCGTACCCGCCCTGCGGGCGGACGTGCACGGTCGACGACGCTCGTCGACCCGCGCGGGAGGTCAGTCCTGGTCGGGGTCCGTCCAGTGGCCGGACTCGCGCTCGGTCCAGAGCTCGGCGCGGGCCTCGGCCTTGGCGTCCATGCGCTCGGTGTACTCGCGGCGCTTGTCGGTACGCGTGGGGCGCGAGGTGTCCTCGAGGCGGAGGTCGGAGCCGCGGGGGCCGCCGAGGTGCTCGGCGCCCGTGATGAGCGTGGGCTCCCAGTCGAACACGACCGCGTTCTTGTCGGAGCCGATGCGCACCTCGTCGCCCGCGACGGCGCCGGCCTTGAAGAGCTTCTCCTCGACCCCCAGGCGTGCGAGGCGGTCCGCGAGGTAGCCCACGGCCTCGTCGTTCGAGAAGTCGGTCTGGCGGACCCAGCGCTCGGGCTTGGAGCCACGGACCTCGTAGTAGAAGCCGGTCTCGGCACCACCCTTGCGGGTCACGGTGAAGCCCGCGTCGTCGACGGCCTTGGGGCGCAGGATCGTGCGCGCCGGGGCGGGGGCCGGGGCCTCGCGGCGGGCCTGGTCGACGAGCTCGGCGAGCGCGAACGTCAGGGGGCGCAGGCCCTCGTGGCTCGCGGTCGAGATCTCGAAGACGCGCAGGCCGCGGGCCTCGAGGTCGGGGCGCACGAGCTCGGCGAGCTCGCGGGCCTCGGGGACGTCGATCTTGTTGAGCACCACGAGGCGCGGGCGCTCGTTGAGCGGGAGCCGGGCCCCCTCGATGTCGAGGTCGCCCGCGTAGGCGTCGAGCTCGGCCTCGAGGGCCTCGAGGTCGGAGATCGGGTCACGATCGGGCTCGAGGGTCGCGCAGTCGAGCACGTGCACGATCACGGCGGTGCGCTCGATGTGGCGCAGGAACTCGAGGCCGAGTCCCTTGCCCTGGCTCGCGCCGGGGATGAGGCCGGGGACGTCGGCGACGGTGTAGCGCGAGTCGCCCGCCTGGACCACGCCCAGGTTGGGGACGAGGGTCGTGAACGGGTAGTCGGCGATCTTGGGCCGGGCTGCGGAGATCGCGGCGACGAGCGAGGACTTGCCCGCGCTCGGGAACCCGACGAGCGCGACGTCGGCGATCGACTTGACCTCGAGGACGAAGTCGGCCTCCTCACCGGGCTCGCCGAGCAGCGCGAAGCCCGGGGCCTTGCGGCGCTGGGAGGCGAGCGCGGCGTTGCCGAGGCCGCCCCGGCCACCTGCGGCGGCGACGTACTCGGCGCCCTCGCCGACGAGGTCGGCCAGGACGTTGCCGTCGGTGTCCTTGATCACGGTGCCGTCGGGCACGCGCAGGATCAGGTCCCCGCCGTTGGCGCCGGCGCGGTGGTCACCCATGCCCTGGGTACCGGAGGTCGCGTGGCGGTGCGGCGAGTGGTGGAACTCGAGGAGCGTCGTGGTCTGGGAGTCGACGACGATCCGCACGGTCCCACCGTCACCCCCGTTGCCACCGTCAGGGCCGGCGAGCGGCTTGAACTTCTCCCGGCGGATGGAGGCGCAACCGTTGCCGCCGTCACCGCCGGAGGCGTGCAGGACGACGCGGTCGACGAACGTGGCCATGGAAATGGTCCTCTCAAGCAGGGGGGAAGAACACCAGGAGGGGCGCACCGCGTCTGTGCGCCCCTCCTGTCAAGCGTGCTGCGTCGTGGATCAGGCCTCGGCAGAGACGATGTCGACGACCTTGCGCCCGCGGCGCGTACCGAACTGGACCGCACCGGCGGTCAGGGCGAACAGCGTGTCGTCGCCACCGCGACCGACGTTGTTGCCCGGGTGGAAGTGGGTGCCGCGCTGGCGGACGATGATCTCGCCGGCGCTGACGACCTGGCCACCGAAGCGCTTCACGCCGAGGCGCTGGGCGTTGGAGTCACGACCGTTGCGCGAGGAGCTCGCGCCCTTCTTGTGTGCCATGTCGAACCTGCTTTCGTGCTGGAAGAAGAGGGGGTGGGATCACCTGTGGCGGCCGTCACGAGCCGCCGAGGGAAGTCACTTGATGCCGGTGACCTTGAGGCGGGTCAGCTGCTGACGGTGACCCTGGCGCTTGCGGTAGCCGGTCTTGTTCTTGTACTTGAGGATCGTGATCTTCGGGCCCTTTTCGTCCCGGACGACCTCAGCAGTGACCTTGACCTTCGCGAGCGCCGCAGCGTCGTGGGTCACCTTCTCCCCGTCCACCAGCAGGATCGCAGGAAGCTCGACGGACTGTCCGGCACCAGCCGACAGACGGTCGACGACGACGATATCGCCGACGGACACCTTCTCCTGGCGGCCACCGGCCTTGACGATCGCGTACACCACGTTGTTGCTCATCTCTTCTAGTCTTGGCGTGCTCGCCATGTCTGGTCGTCTTGGCAGGACTCAACACACCGTGGCGTGCGAGTGCGACCGGACCATGGGCACACGGGACCAGTGCGCACCGAGCGCACCGACGTTCAAGGGTACGGGAATCCCGGAGGCAGGGTCAAATAGCCGCCCGTGCTGGCACGGGTCAAGCCGGCGCGCCCGCCCAGCCCACCGTCAGTCGAGGACGAACGTGACCTCGAGCGCCACCTGCCAGGCGACGATCTTCCCGTCCCTGACCTCGACCTTCTGCTCCTTGACCCACGCCCCCGTGAGGTTGCGCAGCGTCTCGCTCGCCCTCTCGATCCCGGTCTTCACCGCGTCGTCGAAGCTCACGTCGGACCGTGCACTGATCTGGGTGATGCGCGCTACCGAGCCGCTCATGACGTCCTCCGCCGTCCGGGGCGGACGCCTCGTCGCGTCCGCGCTCCCCCTCCACGATCCTCCGCAGGGCGTCGGCCCGCCAGCGCTGGCGGCTGCGGAGCCGGGTGTCAGCGGAGCCGTTCCCCCAGCCCCGCGACG
Source organism: Oerskovia gallyi (assembly GCF_014836745.1). Classification (NCBI taxonomy): domain Bacteria; kingdom Bacillati; phylum Actinomycetota; class Actinomycetes; order Micrococcales; family Cellulomonadaceae; genus Oerskovia; species Oerskovia gallyi. The sequence goes on along the minus strand of NZ_JACSQE010000001.1, from coordinate 258,069 downwards.
ATCACGTCGGCACCGAAGCCGAAGCGCTCGTCGAAACCGCCCGCCCCTTCGGTGCCGCCAGCACCTCCGGCACCACCGCCCGCCTGCTCCTCGACGACGAAACCCAGGACGAAGCTGAGCACGGTCCCCCAGGCGCGCGCGGCGTCGTCGGGCGTGAAGCCTGCGGACGTGAGGACGCCCAGCGGGACCTCGACCGCGTCGCGCAGCGCCTCGTCCGTGACGAGGGTGCCGCTGAAGACGCGCGCACCGTCGCGGTGCGCGAGCAGCATGCGGCGCAGGTTCGTCGCGGAGTCGCGCACGCAGTCCTGCCAGGGAGACCCGGCGAGCGTCGCCTCGTCCCAGGCCTCGCCGTCGACGAGGTCTCGCAGCATGGTGACGGCCATCTCGTGGAGCAGGTCGGCCTTGCTCGCGAAGTGCCAGTAGAGCGCGGGCGCCTTGACGCCGAGGTCCTGGGCGAGCCGGCGCAAGGTCAGCCCGTCGAGCCCGACCTCGTCGAGCAGCGCGAGCGCCGCGCGCACCACGCGTTCCCGGTCCAGCCGCTCGGCCATCGCCCGTCCTCCTCGGATCGTCGGCGGCCACGGGTCGGCCGCACGCCCTCACCTTGACACCTTAACGATGTTCAGCAACTCTAACGTTGTTAGATTGAACAACGTTAAGGAGAGTTACCGTGCGCGTCCTGCTCGTGATCGACCACCCCTACGAGGGCAGCTACAGCCGGGCGCTCGCCGCCGCCGCGATCCGCGGTGCGACCAGCGCCGGGCACGACGTCGACGTGATCGACCTCGACCTCGACGACTTCGACCCCGTGGTCCGGCGCGCAGACCTGGGCGCGTGGCGCGAGGGACGGACCGTCGACCCCCGGGTCGCGCAGTACCAGGACCGCCTGGCCGCCGCCGACCACCTCGTCCTGGTCCACCCCGTCTGGTGGGAGGTCATGCCCGCGCGCCTCAAGGGGTTCCTCGACAAGGTCCTGGTCCCCGGCTTCGCGTACACCGAGAGCCGGGTCGGAACCCTCCGAGGACTGCTCGGGCTCTCGGGCGTCACGCTCGTGACGACCATGACCACCCCCGGACCGCTCTACCGCCTGTGGTTCGGCGCCCCGGTGCACCGCGTCGTGGCCCGGGGGGTCTTCGGCCAGCTCGGCGTGCCACGGGTCCGGTGGGTCAACCACCCGCGCGTCGCCGAGGTCTCCCCCGCCCGGCGCGCACGGTGGTTGACCGCGCTCGAGCGGCGGTTCGCGAGCCTCCCCGAGCCCTCGGACCGAGCGCGCGAGCGCGCGGCCCGCCGGAACGCCGCACGACCGGTGGCCGCACGAGGGGCCGCCGAGCACGAGCCGGCCGCACGGCCGGCCGCCTGACGGCCACGGACCACGACCCGCCCTGCACGACGAAGGACCCCGGCCGAGGCCGGGGTCCTTCGGTGATGCTGGGCGGTCGACGCGTCAGGCGTTCGCCTGGCCGTTCGACTCCGCGGCCGAGGCCTGGGCGATCTGCGCACGGACGTCGTCCATGTCGAGCCCCTTGACCGCTTCGACGACCTGCTCGAGAGCGGGTGCAGGGAGCGCGCCGGGCTGCGAGAAGACGAGGACGCCTTCGCGGAACGCCATGAGCGTCGGGATCGAGGTGATGTTCGCGGCGGCAGCGAGCGCCTGCTCGGCCTCGGTGTCGATCTTGCCGTGCACGACGTCGGGGTGGGTCTCCGAGGACGCCTCGAACACCGGGGCGAACTGGCGGCACGGGCCGCACCACGACGCCCAGAAGTCCACCAGGACGATGTCGTTGTCCTTGATGGTCTGCTCGAACGTGGCGCCGGTGAGTTCCTGGGTTGCCATGAAGGTCCTTCCTGAGGGGTTCACCAGGTGCAGCAACGGGTTCCCGGGAGGTATTCCCGGCCCGCGGGCGAACATACGCCGGGTTCCTCGCGGCCGCCTGCCGGACCCTCGGAGCGCCGACCTCCCCGGACCTCCCGGGCAGTGACCGAGATCACGTCTAGGCTGTGGCGCGTGGAACGCCTCAGGCCGCGCACGATCGCGGGATACGCCGTCGGTTCGGTCGGCACGGGTGGCTTCGGCACCCTGCCGGGCCTCATGCTCCTGTACTACCTGACCGACGCGCTCGCCGTGCCGGCCGCGGTCGCAGGCCTGGTCGTCACGGGCGCCAAAGTCTGGGACGTCGTGATCGACCCGTTCATCGGGTACGGCAGCGACCGCGACCTGGCGCGCACGGGCTCGCGGCGGCGCTTCATGACGATCGGCGCCTGCACGATCCCGGTGTTCTTCGCGCTGACGTTCGCGGTGCCGGGCGGGGCGTCGACGGTCGCGGCCTCGATCTGGGTGCTCGTGGCCTTCCTGCTCGCCGCGACGGCGTTCTCGCTGTTCCAGGTGCCGTACATCGCGCTGCCCGCAGAGATCGCACCGACGTACGACGAGCGCACGCGCCTCATCAGCTGGCGGGTGGCGACGCTCGCGTTCGCGATCCTGCTGTTCGGGGCGGGGGGCCCGGTGCTGCGCGGCGAGACGAGCTCGCTGTCGGGGTACCTGACGCTGGGCGTGGTCGCGGGGCTGGTGATCGGCGCGGGCATGTTCGTCGCGTCCCGGGTGGCCCCGCGTGGCGCACGAGCAGCCGGCCCGACGGCGTCGCTCCCCGCGGGCGCACAGGCCCCGCAGGCGGCCACCTCGGCCGCGGGCGCCTTCCGCGTCGCGGTCTCGGAGGCCGTCGCGACCCTGCGCCGCAGCCAGCCCTTCCGGGTCCTGCTCACGGCGTTCTTCCTCCAGGCCCTCGCGACGGGCCTCATGCTCGCGGCCGCGAACTACGTCGCGACCTACGTCCTCGAGTCGACCCTTGCGGTGAGCCTGCTGTTCGCGGCGCTCATCGCGCCCGCGCTGCTGGTCATGCCGCTCTGGAACCGGCTCGCGCGCCGGGTCGGCAAGGAGCGCAGCTTCGTCCTCGCGAGCTCGCTGTTCGCGGTCGCGACGCTGTGCATGGTGCCGCTCGCGTGGGCTCCGGGTGACTGGGTGTACCTGCCGACCGCGCTCGCGGGCGTCGGGTACGCGGGCATGCAGGCGCTCCCGCTCGCGATGCTGCCCGACGTGATCGCGCACGACGCCCGTACGGTCCCCGTCGCGGGCCAGGGGCCGTCTGACCGTGGCGGGGCGTTCAGCGGCGTGTGGACCGCGGGCGAGACGACGGGTATGGCGTTCGGCGCCGGGCTGCTGAGCCTCGTGCAGTGGGTCACGGGCTACCAGTCGTCGAGCGCGGGCTTCACGCCCGAGCAGACGACGGCCGCAGTGGACGGCATCGCGCTCTCGTTCTCGCTGGTCCCGGCGGTTCTTGTCGCGCTGAGCCTCCTGGCCCTCGTACGCTATCGACTGCGCAGGGGCGACATCGACGTGCCCACCGAGGAGCCCGCAGCGCATGAGCGCCCTTGACGACACCCCCCTGCCCGCCCCGCCCGTCCTGCGGACCGAGGGCATCCTCGACCGCCTCGCAGCGCTGCGGGCGGCCGACGCCCCGACGCACGGAGGACGCGTCCTGTCGTACGTCTACGACCCGGACCTGGCCGAGCTCGACGCCCTCGCGGGGGACGCGATCCGGGCGGTCCAGCCGCTCAACGCCCTGGACCCCACGACGTTCTCCTCGGTCGCGGTCATGGAGCGCGAGCTCGTGGCCTTCGCGCGCGACATGCTGCACGGGACGGGCGCGCAGGACGCGAGCGGCGTCGTCGGGACGGTGACGTCCGGCGGGACCGAGAGCTGCCTGCTCGCCGTCAAGACGGCCCGTGACGCGTTCCTCGCGGCGCAGCCGCCGCGGGCGGACGGCACGCCGCACACGCTCGCGACGCTCGGCCGGGCGCCCAAGGTCGTGGCGCCGAGCACCGTCCACGCGGCGTTCCACAAGGCCGCGACCTACCTGGGGCTCGACCTCGTGCTCGTCCCCGTGGACCCGGCGACGTGCCGCGCGGTCCCGGCCGACCTGGCCGCGGCGGTGGGCGACGGGAGCGACGTCGCCCTCGTCGTGGTCTCCGCGCCGTCGTACCCGCACGGGGTCGTGGACCCGGTCGAGGAGGTCGCGGCGGCCGCGAGCGCCCTGGGGGTCCCGGTCCACGTGGACGCGTGCGTGGGCGGTTGGGTGCTGCCCTTCTGGCCCGACGACGCCGCGCACGTCCCGCTCTTCGACTTCCGCGTGCCGGGGGTCACCTCGATCTCCGCCGACGTCCACAAGTACGGCTACGCCCCCAAGGGCGCCTCGGTCCTGCTCACGCGGGACCGGGACCGGCAGCGCCACCAGCTGTTCGCGACGACGCGCTGGCCGGGCTACCCGGTCGTGAACTCGACGATCATGGGCTCCAAGTCGGCGGGGCCGCTCGCCGCGGCCTGGGCCGTGACGCAGGCGCTCGGCGTGCCGGGCTACCGGGCCGTGACGGCACGGTGCGCCGTCGCGACGCTCGCGCTGCGCCAGGTGCTCGACACGGTCGAGGGCCTGCGCGTGGTCGGCGACCCGGTGGGGCCGCTCGTGGCGGTCGCGACCGACGAGTCGCTGCCCGCGGACCGGCGGGTCGACCCGCACGTGTGGTCGGACGCCGTCCGCGCGAGCGGGTTCGTGCTCCAGCCGCAGCCCGGGTACACCCAGCCCGACGGCTCACGCCTGCCGCACACGACGCACCTCACGGTGACCCCTGTGACGGCGAGCGTGGTCGATGAGCTCGGTGCCGCGCTGGTCACCGCCGCGGAGGCCGTGCGCGGTGTGCCGCGCCCGGACCCGCAGGAGGTCCTGGGCGCCCTGATCGCGAGCCTGGCCCCGGGGATCGAGCCCGCCGAGGCGGTCGCCGGGCTCGGGTCGCTCGACGCGGCCACGGCGTGGGGGCTCGTGCAGGCCACCGTGCTGGGCGGCGCGGACCCGCGCGGCGGCGACGCCCCCGAGCCCGGCACGGGTCCCATGGCTCCGCTGCTGGCCCTCGTCGAGGCGCTGCCGTCCGCGGTCGGCGAGCGCCTGCTCGTCGAGCTCATCGCGCGTCTCGCGGAGCCCGTGGCACCGCCGGTCGACGCCCTGGCGGCGGAGCCCGGGGGCTCCTGAGACTCGACCGGTGGGCAGGGTCCGGGGCTGTGCAGCCACCGCTGCCCGGGAGCCGACCCCGCCCACCGGGTTCAGCGCGAGTCCGCGTCCCGGGTGGTAGAACAGTCAGGTGACGGACACCGCCGACTTCCCGCCCGACGACTTCTCCCGCGAGATCCCCCAGCCCGCCGGGTGGCTGAGCGCGGAGGACCTCGCGGCCGCACGCTCCCACCTGCCCCTCGTCTACGTCGACGCGGTCCCGGTCCGGGTCGACGACTCGGGCGACGTGGTCGCCGTCGGGCTGCTGCTGCGCGTGACGCCCGAGGGGCAGATGACCCGGGCGCTCGTGTCGGGGCGCGTGATGTACCACGAGCGGATCCGCGACGCGCTGCTGCGGCACATCGAGAAGGACCTGGGGCCCGTGGCCCTGCCCCACGTCCCGGCGTCCCCGCAGCCGTTCACTGTCGCCGAGTACCTGCCCACCCCCGGGATCACGGGGTACCACGACCCGCGCCAGCACGCGGTCTCGCTCGCGTACGTCGTCCCGGTCTCGGGCGACTGCCAGCCGCAGCAGCAGGCGCTCGAGCTCGCATGGCTCACGCCGGAGCAGGCGTGCAGCGACCAGGTGCAGCTCGAGATGCACGGTGGGCAGGGCACGCTCCTGCGGCAGGCCATGGCGTACGTCGGCCGCCTCTCGTGACCTCCGCTCCCGTGACGGCGTCGTCAGGCGTGGGCGACCGCCTGCGCGGACCGGCCGCGGCGCGCTGGTGGCACGGCGTCGTCGCGGCCATGGCGCTCGTCGGCGTCGTCTGGGAGCTCTTCGGCACGCTCGGGCGCGGACCGCTCCCGGGCGACACCACCACGGATCTCGTCGTCCACTTCTTCAGCTACTTCACGATCCTGTCGAACGTCCTGGTCGGGGCCACGTGCGCCCTGCTGTTCGTGGACCCGCTGCGGGACGGGCGCGTGTTCCGCGTCGCGCGCCTCGACGCGCTGCTGTGCATCGCCGTGACGGGCCTCGTGTACAACACCGTCCTCGCGGGCCTCCAGGAGCTGAGCGTCGCCGGGATCTTCACGAACCTCCTGCTGCACCAGGCGGGGCCGCTGCTCGCGGTCCTCGGGTGGCTCGTCGTGGGGCCGCGGCCACGCATCGACACCACGACGATCTGGTGGTCGGTCCTCGCACCGCTCGCGTGGATCGTCTACATCTTCGTGCAGGGCGCGTTCTCGCACTGGTACCCGTACCCGTTCATGGACGTGACCGAGATCGGGTACCCGCAGGCGCTGCTCAACACGGGCGTCGTGGCCGTGGTGTTCCTGCTGCTCGCGGCAGGGCTCGGCTGGGTCGACCGGCGGATGAAGCCCGCGCCCTCGCCCGTGGCCACAGGGCGCTGACGGGCGGACGGCCACAGCCCGTGGGGCGCCCGCAGGCGTCGAGCGCGTCCCGCCCGCGTCGTCCCGGCCCAGCGGTAGCGTGACGCCATGTCGAAGACGTCGAAGAAGAAGTCGAAGAAGGACAAGGGGCTGCCCCGCGAGGTCTACGAGGCCGAGCTGTTCCGGCTGCAGGCCGAGCTCGTCAGGCTCCAGCAGTGGACCCAGGCCACCGGGGCGCGTGTCGTCGTGATCTTCGAGGGGCGCGACGCAGCCGGCAAGGGCGGCGTGATCAAGCGCATCACGCAGTACCTGAGCCCGCGCGTCGTGCGTATCGCGGCCCTGCCGACACCGACCGAGCGCGAGCGGTCCGAGTGGTACTACCAGCGGTACGTCGCCCACCTGCCCGCGGCGGGTGAGATCGTGCTGTTCGACCGCTCCTGGTACAACCGGGCCGGCGTCGAGAGGGTCATGGGCTTCTGCACCCCCGAGGAGTACGACCGCTTCATGCGGCAGACGCCCGTCTTCGAGCAGATGCTCATCGACGACGGGATCATCCTGCGCAAGTACTGGTTCTCGGTCTCGGACGGCGAGCAGCTCAAGCGCTTCCGGTCGCGCCTCTCGGACCCGGTGCGCCAGTGGAAGCTGAGCCCCATGGATCTCGAGTCGATCCACCGCTGGGAGGACTACTCGCGCGCCAAGGACGAGATGATGGTGCACACCGACGTGCCCGGCAGCCCGTGGTTCGTCGTCGAGTCGGACTCCAAGAAGAACGCGCGGCTCAACATGATCTCGCACCTGCTCTCGACGATCGGCTACGTCGACGTGCCGCACGACAAGGTCGTGCTGCCCGAGCGCCCGCCCGCGTCGGGCGACTACGTGCGTCCCCCGCGCGAGCTCGCGAACTACGTCCCCGACCACGTGGCCCAGCTCCTGGGCGACCCCGAGAACGGGTTCTGACGCCTCGCCGGGTGCGCTAGAGCTCGAGGGTCGGCCAGTCCGCGAAGTCCTCGCGCATCCTGCGGTCGTGCGTCGCGACGACCACGGCCGCAGGCGTGACGCGCAGCGCCTGGGTGAGCTCGTCGACGAGGTCGATCGAGAGGTGGTTGGTCGGCTCGTCGAGCAGCAGGACGTGCGGCACCGCGAGCAGCGCGCGGGCCAGGTCGAAGCGGCGGCGCTGCCCCGCGGACAGCTCGCGCAGGGGGCGGTCCAGGTCCTCCTCGGTCAGCAGCCCGAGGAACGCGACCGGTACCAGGAAGTCCGGGTCGAGCGTGCCCGCCGAGAGCAGGTCGAGCGCCTCCTGCGCGTACTCCTCGAAGCCCGTGCGCTCCTCGGCGCCCGGCGGTAGCGCGGGCCCCTCCTGCGCGACGATCCCGACCCGCACGCCGTCCGCGACCGTCCTGGTGCCCCGGTCGAGCCCCACCGTGCCCGCGAGGGCCGCGAGCAGGGTCGACTTGCCCGAGCCGTTCGGCCCGGTGATCAGCAGCCGACCCGACGGCGGGATCGCGATGCGCGTCCCGGGCAGGTCGAGCCGGGCACCGGTGGGCACGGCAGAGGGCGCGGCGGGGGTGACGACGCCGGGCAGGGCGGGGCCGCCGTCGGGCAGGTCGCCCGGCGCGCCGCCCCGCTCCCGAGGCGTGGCGTCCACGCGCGGGCTGCGCACCTCGAGCAGCGGGGTGTCGGGCGACCAGCCGGGCGACATGGCCAGCAGGTCGGGGAAGCGCAGCTCGAGCGGCGGGACGGGGACCTCGACGGCCTCGGCCTCGAGCTTCTGCACGAGCCGGTCCGCAGCCTTGACGTGGATGCGCGCGTGCGTCGCACGCCGGTGCTTCTGGCTGCCCTTGGCGGGGCGCCACTCGTCCGAGAGCCCCTCGTACGACGCGTCGAGCCGTTCGGCGAGCTTCTCGGCGCGCTTGCGCTCGGCCCGGTAGCGCTGACGCCACCGGTGCAGGGCCTGGTTCTTCGCGAAGCGGTAGGCCAGGTAGCCGGGCTGGCCGTACAGCACGGGCTTGCCGTCCATCGCGGGGTCGAGGTCGAGGATCTCGGTCGCGACGTCGTCGAGCAGCTGGCGGTCGTGCGTGACCATGACGACCCCACCGCCCCACGCCACGATCTCGCCCGTGAGGAAGTCGATACCGCTCGTGTCGAGGTGGTTGGTCGGCTCGTCGAGCAGCAGCAGGTCGCTCCGCTCGGCCAGGCGGCATGCGAGACGGACTCGGTAGCGCTCGCCCACGGAGAGCGTCGAGAGCTCGCGCAGCGGGTCGCGGCACGCCCCCAGCCGGGACAGCGCGACCTCGACGCGCCGGTCCGCGTCCCACACGGCCAGGTGCTCGGCGCGGGCCAGGACGTCCGAGAGCTCGGCGAGGTTGCCGTGCTCGTGGTCGAAGTCGCGCGTCACGGCGTCGAGCTCGGCGCCCACGGCACGCACCGTCGCGAGGCTGTCGCGGACCAGGTCGCCGACCGTCTGCCCGGGCTGCGGCACGAGCTCCTGCTCGACGACGGCGAGCGAGCCCTGGCGGCGCACCTCGCCCCCGCTCGGGGCGAGCGTCCCGGCCAGGACACCCAGGAGGGTCGACTTGCCCGTGCCGTTCTCCCCCACCACGCCGAGCCGCGTGCCGGCGCCGACGCGCAGCGAGACGCCCGAGAGGACGGGGCGTCCCGGGTAGGAGAAGGAGAGGTCGTCGACAGCCAGGTGCACAGGTCAACCCTAAAGGGAGCAGGTGGACGGGCGCCCCACCCCGCTCCGAGCCCTTCGTCCCGTTCCCCGGACGCGGTACGCGCACCACCTGGCCCGCGCCGGCTCGGGGGCCGTGCTCCGGTAGCGTCGTGGCCATGACCTCGACGCCTGCCACCGCCCCGAGCCCGCCCCGCCCGACCGTCCGGACGGGCATCGTCGCTCTGGCCGTCGTGCTCGATGTCGTCGCGGTCCTCGCGTTCGCGACCGGCGGGCGGGCGACGCACTCCGCCGACAGCCCCCTGACCGCGATCCTGACGATCGCGTGGCCCTTCCTCGTGGGGCTCGCGGTCGGGTGGGTCCTCCTGCGCGCCTGGCGGTGGCCGCTCGCGGCCTGGCCGACCGGGGTCGTGCTGTGGGTCACGACGTGGGTCGTGGGGATGGCGTTGCGCTGGGCCACGGGCGAGGGGCTCGCGACCGCGTTCCTCGTGGTGTCCGCGGCGTTCCTGCTCGCGACGCTCGTGGGCTGGCGGCTCGTCGCCCTCCTGGTCCTCAAGGTGCGCGGGCGTGTCTCGACGTCCTGAGCCCCCTGGTGCCGAGAACGAAGTTGAGGTCGTTCTGCCCGCCTTGGCGACCGCAACCTCGTGGTCGAGCGCACGGAACGTCGTTCTCGACGTGCGGCCCGACGTCCGGGCGAGCGCGACCCGGAGGTCACGCCCGCTCGGACGTCCTTGGCCGATCCGTCCAGTGGGCTGGCACGGGCCACCACCTGCGATCAGGCGGGACCCGGCCGGGGACCGTTCAGGCGAGCGGCTGAGCCTGGGGTTCGTCGACCGTCGTCCCGGTGAGCACCGCGACGACCTGGGGCGCGAGAGCGCGGAACGCCTTGCCCCGGTGGCTGATCGCGTTCTTCTCCTCGGCCGACAGCTCCGCGGCCGAGCGGGACTCGCCGTCGGGCAGGAGGATCGGGTCGTACCCGAAGCCGCCCTCGCCGCGCGGGGCGCCCAGGAGCGTCCCGCGCATCTCGCCCGTGCGGACCCACTCCCCCCCGTCCGGGGTCACGAGCGCGGCCGCGCACACGAAGCCCGCCGCGCGGTGCTCCGCCGGGACGTCGCCGAGCTGCGCGAGCAGCAGGTCGAGGTTCGCCCGGTCGTCGCCGTGCCGACCCGACCAGCGCGCGGAGAAGATCCCCGGCGCCCCACCCAGGACGTCGACCGCGAGGCCCGAGTCGTCGGCCACGGCCGGCAGACCGGTCGCCGCGGCGAGCGCGCGGGCCTTGATGAGCGCGTTCTCCGCGAACGTCACGCCGTCCTCGACGGGCTCCGGGGCACCGACCTCGCGCGCCGAGACCACGGCCTCCGGCGGCAGGTCCAGGCCGGGCTGCGCGGCCAGGATCGCGCGGAGCTCGGCGAGCTTGCCCACGTTGTGGGTCGCCAGGACGAGCCGGGCCCCCGCAGGAACGCTCACACCGGACCCAGCGCTCACCGCGACGCCTCGTCGAGCGCGAGCTGCTGGATGATCGCGAGCTCGGACGTACCGCGCAGGGCGAGGTCCAGCAGCACGTCGAGCTCGGTGCGGTTGAACGGCGCGTGCTCGGCCGTGCCCTGCACCTCGACGAAGTCTCCCGAGCCCGTGACCACGACGTTCATGTCGGTGTCCGCGCGCACATCCTCGACGTAGGGCAGGTCGAGCATGGGGGTGCCGTCGATGATGCCGACGCTCACCGCGGAGACCGAGTCCGTGAGGACCTTCTTGCCGCCCTTGATCGCCCCGTGCTTCTTGCCCCAGGTCACGGCGTCGGCGAGCGCGACGTACGCACCCGTGATCGCCGCGGTGCGGGTGCCGCCGTCAGCCTGCAGGACGTCGCAGTCGAGCACGATCGTGTTCTCACCGAGCGCCGAGACGTCGATGACCGCTCGCAGCGAGCGCCCGATGAGGCGCGAGATCTCGTGCGTGCGCCCGCCGATGCGTCCCTTGACGGACTCACGGTCGCTGCGGGTGCTGGTCGCGCGCGGCAGCATCGAGTACTCGGCCGTGACCCAGCCCTGCCCCGAGCCCTTGCGCCAGCGCGGCACGCCCTCGGTGAACGAGGCCGCGCACAGCACGCGCGTGCGCCCGAACTCGACGAGCACGCTGCCCTCGGCGGCGTCGAGCCAGTTCCGGGTGATCGTGACGGGGCGGAGCTCGTCGGGCGTGCGACCGTCCGCGCGGACGGTCTGGGAGGTGGAGGCTGAAGTCATGGAGCCAGCCTATCCGGGCCTCAGAGCGTGAAGACCCGACCCGTCGCCGCGAGGTCGACCGGCCCGGCGTAGACCGCCGTGGCCTCCTCGCGCGCCGCCTGCTTGTCGTTCCAGGCCGGCAGGTGCGTGAGGACCAGCCGCTGGGCGCCGGCCGCCGTGGCGACCTCGCCCGCGCGCCTGCCCGTCAGGTGGATGCCGCGGTCGACCGCGTCGTCCCGCCCCTCCTGGAACGCGGCCTCGGCGAGCAGGAGGTCCGCGTCGCGCGCGAGCTCGACGACGGCGTCGCACGCGTCGGTGTCCCCCGTGTAGGCGAGCGTGACCCGCTCGCCCGGGACCAGGCTAGAGGGCCCCGTGACCCGCACGCCGTAGGCCTCGACCGGGTGGTAGACCCGGAAGGGCTCGATCTCCAGAGGACCCACCGTGACGACCTGCCCCGGCTCCCAGGCCTCGAACGCGAACTGGGACTCCATGGACTCCCCCGCCTCGAGGCCGTAGGCCGCCCCGATGCGCTCGGCCGTGTTCGACGGCCCCCAGACGGGCAGCGCCCCCGCGGCGGGCGCGTCACCGGGCCGCACGGGAGACGTCGCCGACGCCGCGGCCGCCCGGTCCGGGTGGTACTTCAGGTAGACGTACAGCCCGCACACGTCGACGAAGTGGTCGGGGTGCAGGTGGGACAGCCCGATCGCGTCGAGCCGACGCGGGTCGACGAACCGCTGCAGCGCGCCGAGCGCGCCGTTGCCCATGTCGAGCAGGAGGTTCCACTCGCGCCCGTCCGGTGAGACGTCGTCGGGCACCTGGACGAGGTACGAGGAGGCCGGGGAGTCGGGGCCCGCGAACGAGCCCGAGGAGCCGATGACGACCAGGCGCATCAGACGGCCTCCACGAGCGAGACCTCGGGCCCGAGGAAGCGGCGCGCGAGCTGGTCGAACGGCTCGGCGCTGCCCGTCGCCCGGAACCGGTGCGCCGGCGCGCCCGCCTCGCGCGAGCGTTCCAGACCGTGCGCGACGAGCGTGCGGTACACGTCCTTCGCGGTCTCCTCGGCGCTCGACACGAGCGTGACCTCGTCGCCCATGACGTAGGAGATCGCCCCCGCGAGGAGCGGGTAGTGCGTGCAGCCGAGCACGAGCGTGTCCACGCCGGCCGCTCGGACGGGGGCGAGGTACTCGTGCGCGATCTCGAGCACCTCCGGACCGGACGTCACCCCGGCCTCGACGAGACGCACGAACTCGGGGCAGGCCTGCGACGTGAGCCGCAGGCCGGGGGCGACCGCGAACGCGTCGTCGTACGCGCGCGACTCGATGGTCCCCCGCGTCCCGATGACACCGATGTTGCCCGTCCGGGTCGCGGCCACCGCACGCCGCGCAGCAGGCAGGATCACCTCGATCACCGGCATCCCGTAGCGGGCCGTGTACCGCTCGCGGGCGTCGCGCAGCACCGCCGACGACGCCGTGTTGCACGCGATGACGAGCATCTTGACACCCTCGTCCACGAGCTGGTCCATGATCGAGAGCGCCATGGCACGCACAGCGGCCAGCGGCTTGGGTCCGTACGGGCTGTTCGCCGTGTCACCGATGTACAGCAGCGACTCGTTCGGCAGCTGGTCGAGGATCGAGCGGGCGACCGTGAGGCCACCGACTCCCGAGTCGAAGATGCCGATGGGTGCGTCGTTCACGGTGACGAGCCTAGTGCCGGGGCGGCAGAAAGGGAGGTCGCGCTGCCTGCAGCGGCCTGTGGGACCGACCACAGGGGCGTCCTGCGGCCGCGCGCGGAAGCGGTCCGGGGAAGAGTCAGGACGACGGAGGAGGCGACGTGCCGGTGAACACCGCCGGGTCCGGGCACGACGAAGGGCGCCGCACTCGCGTGCGACGCCCTCGGTCCCGGCTCCCGGGACGCTGCCCTCAGGCGGCGACCCGGGTCCCCTAGACCTTCGCCTTGCCCCGTCCGATCAGCCCCACCACGAGGCTGACGACGAGCACGATGATGCCGAGCCAGATCAGGAACTTTGCCGCTTCGACTGCCACACCGAACACGAGCAGCACGACTCCGACGAGCAGGATGATGAGCCACGTAGGCATGTTGTCCCTCTTTCTCTCGGCCAGGACGCGGACGTCCCGGTTCAACCAGGACAATCGTGGCACTACTCCACCCCTCGCGCATCTTGACACACATCTCGCGAGTGGCTTATAAGCATGATAGGCGGGCACGGGTGGCCCGACGGGCCCCGGCGAGGTCAGCGGGGCGTGCGCCGCACCTCGGCGAGCATCAGCTCGACCAACGACTCCTGCAGCCACCCCGAGAGCAGGAACACGCTCGCAAGGAAGCGCCGCGCGGCGTCCGGAGCCTCCTCGGGGGGCTCGGCCCCCGACTCCTCACGCGCCAGCAGCTCGTCGTGGAGGTCCTCGACCTGGTCGTCGGTGCGCAGGTCCAGACGCTCCGCGAGGACGACCCGGATGTCGGTGAGGGCCCCCGCGACGCGACGGGCGTCGTCGGGCCGGACGATCAGCGGCGTGAGCACCTCCGCGTCCTGCGGGTCCCCCGCGAGGAGCAGGTCCGCGAGGAGCAGCAACCGCTGCGACTTCTCGGCCGCCAGGTCGCCCTGGGTGAACCGGCGGAACTCGGCCGAGACCCCCGCGTCCTCGGGAGCGGCGTCAGGGAGCAGACGGCGGACCGCAGGGTCCGTGGGCGCGCGCACCTCCTCGGGTGGCGCCGACAACGGCGCGACGCCCTCGATCCGTGCGGCCTCGAGGCCCTCCGCGGGAGCCGTGCCCGTCTGCTCCTGCAGGAGCTCGACGACGTCGCCCACCACGTGCGCGAGCACGAGGCGCTCGGACGCGCTCAGCTCCGCGACGTACCCGCGACGCGCCCGCCGGAACGGCCGCACTACTCCCCGCTCCGCTGCATCGTGGCCCACAGCCCGAACTCGTGCATCGCCTGCACGTCCACCTCGACCTTCTCCCTGCCGCCCGACGACACGACCGCGCGCCCCTCCTGGTGCACCTGGAGCATGAGCGTCCTCGCCTTCTGCTGCGTGTACCCGAAGTAGCTCTCGAAGACGTACGTCACGTAGCTCATGAGATTCACCGGGTCGTTCCACACGAGGGTCACCCAGGTGTCGGCGAGGGACAGCCCCTCCCGCGTGTCGATCTGCTCGTCGAGGCGAGGCCCCGCGGTCGCCGTTCCAGTCACTCCCCCACTCTATGGGGTGGGTGAAGTCCAGCAGTGCCGTGTCCACGCCCCGAGGGCCTGTCCACGGCCTGGTGGGAGGCCCGGAACGTGTCCACGGGCGTCCCGCGCCCGCCGCCGCGCCGTCCTCTGCCCTAGGTTGGGCACATGAGCCCCGCAGACCACCCGGGCACGGACGCCCCGGCCGCCCGGACCGCCCCGTTCGCACCGTACGCCCCCTCCCCGCAGACCTCGCTCCTCACGGATCGCTACGAGCTCACCATGCTCCAGGCCGCGCTCGCCGACGGCACCGCCGACCGGCACTGCCTGTTCGAGGTCTTCACGCGCCGCCTGCCCGCAGGTCGGCGCTACGGCGTGCTCGCCGGCACCGGCCGCGTCCTGGAGTCGCTCGCGACGTTCCGCTTCACGGACCTCGAGCTCGCCTGGCTCCAGGAGGCGCGCGTCGTCGACGACCGCACGCTCGACTACCTCGCGGGCTACCGGTTCACCGGCTCCGTCACCGGGTACGCCGAGGGTGACGTGTTCTTCCCGCAGTCCCCCGTGATGGTCGTCGAGGGCACGTTCGCCGAGGCCGTGCTGCTCGAGACCCTCGTCCTGTCGATCCTCAACTACGACTCCGCGGTCGCGTCGGCCGCCTCACGCATGACGAGCGCCGCCGTCGACCGCCCCTGCCTCGAGATGGGCTCACGCCGCGCGAGCGAGCTGGCCGCGGTCGCCGCCGCCCGCGCGGCCGCGGTCGCGGGATTCGCCGGGACGTCGAACCTCGAGGCGGGGCGGCGGTACGGGATCGAGACGATCGGCACGGCCGCGCACGCGTTCACGCTCCTGCACGACGACGAGCAGTCGGCGTTCGCCGCCCAGGTCGCCTCGCTCGGGGTCGGCACGACCCTGCTCGTCGACACCTACGACGTCCGCCGGGGCGTCGAGAACGCGATCGCCGCCGCGGGCACGGGGCTCGGCGCGGTCCGTCTCGACTCGGGCGACCTCGGCATCCAGGCCGTCGAGGTGCGCAAGCAGCTCGACGGCCTCGGCGCGACCGGGACCCGCATCACGGTCACGTCCGACCTCGACGAGTACGCGATCGCCGCCCTGGCCGCAGCCCCCGTCGACGCCTACGGCGTGGGCACCTCGCTCGTGACCGGCTCGGGCGCCCCGACCTGCGGCATGGTCTACAAGCTCGTCGCCCGCTCCGACGCCGACGGCGTCCTGCAGTCGGTCGCCAAGGCCTCGACGCTCAAGACCAGCACCGGAGGGCGCAAGGCTGCGGCACGCCAGTACGGCGAGGACGGCAGGGCCCTCGCCGAGGTCCTCGTCACCGGGCCCGACGACGTCGTGGCAGCCTGGGAGCCGGGCGACGACGAGGACCTGCGCCCCCTGCACGTTCCCCTCGTGGTCGACGGCGCCGTCGACTCGCGCTGGATCGGCGCCTACGGGGTCCACAACGCGGCACGACGGCACGCCGAGGCACGGGCCGAGCTGCCCCGCGGCGCACGCCGCCTGTCCGCGGGCGACCCCGCGCTGCCGACCGTGACACGCACGCTCGACTGACGCACGCCCCCCGTCGACGGTGCGAGGCCCGCACGCTCGGTGAGCGTGCGGGCCTCGCACCGTCGTGGCACAGGTCGCTACTTCTTGCCGACGAACCATCCTCGGAGCACCGCGACCCGCGCGTCGAGCTGGGCGACCGTCGCCAACGGCACCTCGGGCCCACCGCAGCGGCGGCGCAGCTCGGTGTGCACCGTGCCGTGCGGCTGCCCGCTGCGGCGCGCCCAGGCACCGACGAGCTGCGACAGCTCCTTGCGCAGCTCCGCGGCACGACGGTGGTCGAGCTCGCTGCGCTCGACCTCGGCCGCCCGCGACTTCTTGGACCTGGCGGACATCTGGTCGGCCTGACGCTGGCGCAGCAGGCTCGTGACCTGGTCCGCGTCGAGCAGCCCCGGCAGACCGAGGAAGTCCTGCTCCTCGTCAGAACCGACGTCCGCCTCGGTGCCGAACTCGCCCCCGTCGAAGAGCACGCGGTCGAACGACGCCTGCGCCTCGAGCGCCTGGAAGGAGCCCTGCATGCCGTCCGCGAGATCGTCGGACGCCTTGTCCTCCCGGTTGGCGGCCGCCATGAGCGCGTCCTCCGGGTTGTACATGTCCCCCTGCTCCTCGGCCGTGAGCGGCCGGTCGAGCGCATGGTCGCGCTCGAGCTCCAGGCCGTTCGCGAGCGCGAGCAGGTGCGGCACGCTGGGCAGGAAGACCGATGCCGTCTCGCCGCGCCTGCGAGCACGGACGAACCGTCCCACGGCCTGCGCGAAGAACAACGGGGTCGCGGTCGACGTCGCGTAGACGCCCACGGCGAGCCGCGGCACGTCGACACCCTCGGAGACCATCCTGACCGCGACCATCCACCGACCGTCACCGTCCGAGAACTCGTCGATGCGACCGCTCGCGCCGTCGTCGTCCGACAAGACCACCGTCGGCGACCTGCCCGTGATGCGCGCCAGATGACCCGCATAGGCCCGCGCGTCGGTCTGGTCGGTCGCGATGACCAGGCCGCCCGCGTCGGGGATCGCCCGACGGACCTCGGTCAGACGCTTGTCGGCCGCTGCGAGCACCGACGGGATCCACTCGCCGTCCGGGTCGAGCGCCGTGCGCCAGGCCTGGCCCGTCATGTCCTTGGTGAGCGCCTCCCCGAGACGTGCGCTGACCTCGTCGCCCGACTTGGTGCGCCAGCGCATCTGTCCCGAGTACGACAGGAAGATCACCGGGCGCACGACGTGGTCGCGCAGCGCGTCGCCGTAGCCGTAGGTGTAGTCCGCGGCCGACCGACGGATGCCGTCGGCGCCCCGCTCGTACGTCACGAACGGGATCGCCGCGGTGTCCGACCGGAACGGGGTGCCCGTCAGGGCGAGGCGCCGGGTCGCGGGCTCGAACGCGTCCCGGACGGCCTCGCCCCACGACAGGGCGTCGCCACCGTGATGGACCTCGTCGAGGATGACCAGGGTCCGCTCGGCCTCGGTCCGCGCAGTGTGCAGCGCGGGCTTCGCCGCAACCTGGGCGTACGTGAGCGCGACACCGTCGTAGCTGGAACCGTGGCGTCCCTGACTGTTGCGGAAGTTCGGGTCGATGCGCACACCCACGCGGGCCGCTGCGTCCGCCCACTGGTGCTTGAGGTGCTCGGTGGGCGCGACGACGGTCACCCGGCGGACGACCCCCTGCTCCAGGAGCTCGGTCGCGACACGGAGCGCGAACGTCGTCTTGCCCGCGCCCGGGGTAGCGACCGCGAGGAAGTCACGCGGCGCACGGGTCCGGTAGAGCTCGAGCGCCTCGGCCTGCCAGGCGCGCAACTTGGACGCCGTGCCCCACGGGGCGCGACGAGGAAAGGCCGGCGACAGGTGCGACGCGGCGGCCGAGGACGCCCCGAGCGGGGCCGTTGGGGGAAGGTTCGAGGACGGGCGAGCGGACGAGTTCGAGAGAGGTTGCCCGCTCACTTGCCGGAATCACCCTCGCCGTCCTGCGGGGCGCGAAGGCCGTCGTAGATCTCCTTGCACGTGGGGCACACGGGGAACTTGTTGGGGTCACGGCCCGGCACCCAGACCTTCCCGCACAGCGCGATCACCGGCTTGCCGGACAACGCCGACTGCATGATCTTCTCCTTGCGCACGTAGTGCGCGAAACGCTCGTGGTCCCCGGGCTCGACCTCCGCCGTGGTCTCCGTGCGCTCGAGGACGCTCGTCGACGTACCGCTGCTCGGGTCGCTGTCCGGGACGATCGGTTCCGGTCCGGACGGGCTGCCTGCCGCAGGTCCGTTGGTGGGGAGGGTCAAGGGTTCGATCATGATCTCGAGTCTACGTCGGGGAAGGAGAAACCCGTCGGCTCCGACCAGGGGCGTGATCGGAACCGACGGGCGGCTGTGGGTCGGGCCTGCACGGCCCTCCGGAGTGGGTCGGTCAGAGACCCTGCCACTCCGGCTTCGAGAGGAACGTCTGGCGGTAGTAGTCGCCGAGCTGCAGACGCGAGGCTGCGGCATCGTCCACCAGGACGGTCGCGTGGGGGTGCATCTGCATGACCGTGGCGGGCCACATCGCGGAGACCGGGCCCTCGACGAGCTGGTGGACGGCTTCTGCCTTGCCCTTGCCCGACGCGAGGAGCACGAGGTGCTTGGCCGACATGATGGTCGCCAGGCCCTGGGTGAGGCAGTGCTGCGGCACCTGCGCGAGGTCGTCGCCGAAGAAGCGCGCGTTGTCCTCACGGGTCTGCGCGGTGAGCGTCTTGATACGCGTCCGCGAGGCGAGCGACGAACCCGGCTCGTTGAACGCGATGTGCCCGTCCGTGCCGATCCCGAGGATCTGCAGGTCGACGCCGCCGGCATCGACGATCTTGCGCTCGTAGTCGGCGCACGCCGCGACGAGGTCCTCGGCGTTCCCGTCGGGTCCCTGCACGGCGTCCGGGGCGAAGTCGACGCGCGAGGCGATCTCCTTCTCGATGACGTTGCGGTAGCGCTCCGGGTGGTCCTCCGCGATCCCGACGTACTCGTCGAGCATGAAGGCCTTCGCCTGGGCGAACGAGAGCCCCTCCTGCGTGTGACGACGGACGAGCTCGTCGTACACCTTGAGCGGGCTCGAACCGGTCGCGAGACCGATCACCGAGTCCGGCTTGGCACGAACCAGCTTGTCGATCGCCTCGGCGGCGAGCACCGCGAGCTGATCGGCGGGCGCAATCACAACTTCCATCAGGACACCTTCCTACGGCCGGCGATGGCTGCTCCCACCGCGGCAACGGGCACATCGCTGGGCGCCAAGGAGACACGCTTCTCCAGCTCCAGCGAGGACAAGAACGGCGACGTGCTCGCCTGGGCGACCAGGGCCCCCCGCACGGCGTCGAGGAGAGGCTGACCGAGACCGGTCACTCCACCTCCGAGGACGACGTGCCGGACGTCGACCGTCAGCTCGAGGATACGGACAGCACTCGCCACAGCGGCAGCGAACTCGCCCTTGATCCTGAGCGCTTCGGGATTCCCGGCCGCGGCCGCCTCGAAGAGCTCGAGCGGCGCCGGACGGCCGAACTGCGAGGGCCATCGAGCGCTGAGCGCCGTGCCCGAGGCGTAGGTCTCGACGCAACCGCGCTGCCCGCACGCGCACAACGGCCCCTCGGGGTTGATCGGGATGTGGCCGATCTCACCGGCCGCCCCGCTCACACCACGACGGAGCCGACCTCCGAGCACGATGCCGGCCGCGAGCCCCGTACCGAGGGCGAGGAAGGCCAGGTCCTGACCGTCGGCGCCCATCGCGTGCGAGGCGCCGAGCGCCGCGACGTTCAGGTCGTTGTCGACGTCCACAGGGATCCCCCCGAAGATCGCCGACAGCTCGTGGGCGAGCGCGAACGGCTCACCCTCGATCCCCAGGTTCACCGCGTGCATCACGGACCCGCTCTGCGGGTCGACGAGCCCGGGGACACCGAGGCCGAGTCCCGCGAGCGCGGCAGGCTCGAGGCCTGCCGCGTCCGTCAGGGACCGGACGGCCCGAGCAGCACTGGAGACCACACCCTGCGGGCCTCGAACGGTCGGCAGCTTGACCGACCCCTCGATCGAGCCGTCCGGTCCGAGCAGGACGCCGAGGACCTTCGTTCCTCCGACGTCCAGGCCGACCGAGTGGCCGCCGGGCAGGGCGGCTGCCTCGCCGAGCGACGAGGCAGCCGTTCTCACCTCGCTCACGTCAGCCCTTCACCGCACCCGAGACGAGGCCACCGGTCATGCGTCCCTGGACGATCAGGAAGAAGACGACCACGGGGATCGCGATGAGCACCGAACCGGCCATCAGCCCGCCCCAGTTCGTCGCCTGGGTCGCCTGCTGGAACGTCCGCAGCCAGAGCGGGAGCGTCATCGACTCGGGACGCGTCATGATGATCAGCGCCATCACGAACTCGTTCCAGGCCTGGATGAACGCGAAGACACCGGTCGCCACGAGGCCGGGGGCAAGCAGCGGGAAGGTGATCCGCCAGAACGCCTTGGACCGCGAGCAGCCGTCGATCATGGCGGCCTCCTCGAGCTCTGCCGGGACGCCTGCCACGAACCCACGAAGGGTCCAGATCGTGAAGGGCAGCACACCCGACAGGTAGACGATGCCGAGGCCGATGATCGTGTTGAGGAGCTGCCAGCCGTCGATGATCCGGAAGATCGAGATCATCATGGCCTCGCCCGGGATCATCTGCACCGCAAGGATCGCGATGATGAACGCCTTGCGACCCTTGAAGTTGAACCTGGTCACGGCGAGCGACGCCATGAACGCGAGGATCATCGACACGATCAGGACGAAGAACGTGACCAGGATCGAGTTGCCCAGCGCGGGCAGGAAGGGCGCGCGCTCCTGGTTGAAGATCGCGTCCTGATAGTTGTTGAGCGTGAAGTTGGACCCCGGGAAGAACGTCAGGTCCTTGTTGCGGATGAGGTTCGTCGGGAGGAACGACGAGTTGACCATCCAGTAGACAGGGAAGATGGAGCAGAGGAAGACGACCACGGCGATCACGCTGTAGATCGCGTTCGAGACCTTCTTGCGCTGTCCCTCGCGGGTCTTGCGCGGTCCGCGCCCCGCCGACAGGGGTGCCACCTTCGCCGTCCCGGCGACGGTGGGGTTGAGGGTGCTCACAGCTCTTCCTCCTTGACGGTCTGGCGCACGTAGTAGTACGAGATCCCCATCATGATGAACACCAGGATCACCGCGATGGCGCTGGCGGCGCCGTAGTGCCCCTGCGCCATGCCCATCTGGTAGATGTACACGCCGATGGTGTTGGTCTTCTCCGCGATACCGCCGATGCCCTGCAGCGCGAAGATCTGGGTGAAGACCCGCAGGTCCCAGATGATCGACAGGATGATGAGCACCACGATGATGCTGCGCACGTAGGGCACCATGATGAGGCGGAAGCGCTGAGCCGGGGTGGCGCCGTCGAGCGACGCGGCCTCGAGCACCTCGCCGGGGACCTGGGTGAGGCCGGCGTACATCGTGAACGCGACGAACGGGACGCTCTGCCAGACGATGACGAGCGTGGCGACGAGGAAGAACATCCACGGGTTGATGAGCCACGAGTGACCCATCCAGTTGTCCCCGGTGATCTTCGTGAGGATGTTGTTCACGACGCCGTACTGGGTGTCGAAGATCCACCCCCACACGATGACGGCCGCGAGGGCGGGCATCGCCCAGGCGAGCAGCAGGCCGACCGAGACGAGCAGCCGGAAGAACTTGTTGAGACGCATCATCAGCAGGGCGAGGAGGATCCCGATCGCCATGGTGAGGAACACGCACACGACCATGAAGGCGAAGCTGCGCGCGAGGACCGTCCAGAACATCGGGTCGGTCAGCGTGTCCGTGTAGTTCTCGAGGCCGACCCACTCAGCAGGCACGCCCATCAGCTGGGCGCGCTCGTACTTCTGGAACGACATGATGAAGAGGTTGATCAGCGGGTAGCCGACCATGATGCCGAGCACCAGCAGGCTGGGGGCGAGCAACAGCCACGGCAGCTTGGGCGAGCGCTTCTTCGGGGGCTTGAGAGTGTCCTTCAGCTCGACCGCTGGGGACGACTCGAGGGTGGATGAGCTCATTTTCTCACTCCGTCGAGGGGGTGCACGGTTCGAGCAGGACCGTGCGGGGTACAAGTCGTGCGATGGTCCAGTCATGCCGAGGGGCGGGGGCTCCGTGGAACCCCCACCCCTGCGGCACCTGGTAGGGCACCCCTCCTCACGAAGGCGTACCCCGGGGATCAGCTGTTGAGGGTTTCCTCGATCTGCTGGTCGAGCTTCTCGGCGATCGCCTTGACGTCGCCACCCTCGGCGATCTGGACGAACGCGTCCTGGAGGTAGCGCTTGGCCTCGACGTCAGCCCACTTCGGGGAGGCCGGGGTCAGCTCCGAGTTCTTGGCGGCAGCAGCGCCGGCCAGCGTGATCTCGTCCTGCGGGAGGAACTGCGCCTGCGATGCCTTCGCGGGGATGTTGCCCTTCTCCGCGAGGAACTTCTGGTAGCCGTCGCTCAGCATGATCTCGAGCGCGCTCAGCGCGAGCTCCTGGTTCTTCGACTTGGCCGCGATGGCCAGGTTCGAACCACCCGCGAAGACCTTGGCGGCCTCGCCGGCCGTCGCACCCGGGAGGGCGAAGGCGTGCAGGTCCGAACCGTAGGTCGTGGGGCAGCCGGGCGCCTTGGCGTCGTCCTCAGGCGTCTTGATGGCGCCCTGCAGCCAGGTCGGAGCGGACAGGTAGCCGATGTTGCCCTCGCAGAACGGAACCTGCTGGTCGGTCTCCTGGCCGTCCTTGGGAGCCTTCGAGGCCGTCGTCATGACCTCCTGCACCTGCTGAAGGCCCTTGATGCCGCCCTCGGACGAGAAGCCGGCCTCCCACTTGCCGTCCTTCTGCTCGGCGATGAAGCCGCCGTTCTCCCAGACGTAGGGCAGAGCGTTGTACCAGTCCTGGCCGGGCCAGTAGATGCCCGAGCGCGTGTCGGTCGTCATGGCCTGGCCGTTCGCGACGTACTCGTCGAGCGTCGTCGGGACCTGCGTGCCGGTCTGGTCGACGACCTGCTGCGAGTAGAAGACCACGCGCGCACCCGAGTAGTACGGCGGGGCGTAGAACTTGCCGTCGTACGAACCGGCCTTGACGAAGCCCTGGAGCAGGTCGTCGCCGCCGAGCTCCTCGTACTGGTCCGTCAGGTCCGTGAAGAAGCCGGACGAGGTGAAGGCAGCGGCCTGCGTGTTGCCGACCTCGACGACGTCAGGGCTGTCCGAGCTCGCGAGCGAGGTCGTGAGCTTGTCGACCAGGCCGGTCCAGGACTGCTCCTCGATGGTGAGGGTCGAACCCTTGTTCTCGGCCTCGAACGTCGTCTTCAGGTACTCGCGCGCTTCCTTCGGCGTGTCCGTGGCGCCGACGAGCCAGACGCGGATGTCGCCGGTCTTCGCGTCGCCGGACGCGGTCTCGCCGGAGCCGGAGTCGCCGGAGCCGCAAGCGGTCAGCGCAAGCGCAAGGGTGATCGTCGAAGCCACCGTGGTGGCGACGAGGCGGTTCCTCTTCACTGGGGTACTTCCTCTCGGTAATTCGAAGTGGCGGCGTCGATGACACCACCTGAGGTGAAACGGGAGGTACTGCGGTACTGCTACTGGGATTACTGCAGGACCGGTTCAGCCCGACGGGAGCTCACGAGCAGTGCTCACGAGACGCCCAGCTGGCCGGACAGGATGAGGACGGCGGCTCCGGCGAGGACGACGTCCTCGTCGAGAGAAGCCATCCGGAGCTCGAGGCCGGAGTTGATGGCCGGCATCGTTCGAGCGTTGATGGTGTCGATCGCTGCATCGCGCAGAGGACCGTCGAGCAGGTCCGCCGGACCGCTGATGAGGATCTCGCCGAGGTTGAGCGCTGACACAACAGGCGCCAGGGCGATGCCCAGGAGCCTGCCGACCGAGGCCAGGACGGCATCGGAAGATTCCTTGTCGAGCCCGTCCACCGCGCGGCGCAGAGCCGGCACAGAGAGGATCGTCTCGAGGCACCCCGACCGCCCGCAGGCGCAGGGCAGACCGTCGTCGACGACGGTGACGTGGCCCAGCTCGCCCGCCGCGTCGGCAGCGCCGCGCACCCGGGAACCGTCGAGCATGATTCCCGCGCCGACACCCTCGCCGACGGTGAGGACCATGAGGCCCGTGCCGTCCGCGCCGCCGAACGTGAACTCACCGAGGGCCGCGATGTTGGCGTCGTTGGCGACGTGCACGGGCAGGGCCAGGCTCTCGCTGAGCTGCTCTGCGAGCGGGACGTCGTACCACCGGCGGTTCGGCGCCTCGACGACGCGCCCCTCGCTGTCGACGACACCCGGCGAGCCGATCCCGACCCCGAGCACCGGACGCGTCGCGACGGCGATGAGCCCCCGGCAGAAGCGCGTCAGGAGGTCCACGAGCTCTGTGCCGGCACGACCTTCGATCGGCAGGCTCTGCCGGACCACGAAGTCGCCCGTCAGGGACATGACGGCCCCACGCATGAGGGCGTCGTCGGTGAGGTCGACGGAGACGATCTGGTAGGCGCTCGTGCGCATCCCGATGAGGATGGCCGGCTTGCCCACCCGCTGCCCCGGACGGATCCCGAGCTC
The DNA here is from genome assembly GCF_014836745.1 of Oerskovia gallyi. NCBI lineage: Bacteria > Bacillati > Actinomycetota > Actinomycetes > Micrococcales > Cellulomonadaceae > Oerskovia > Oerskovia gallyi. The sequence continues at coordinate 233,453 of NZ_JACSQE010000001.1, read as the reverse complement.
CTCGACGAGCCCCTCGGCGATGAGCACCGAGACGAGGTCCGAGATGGTGACCCTCGTCAGCGAGGTCGCTCGCGCAAGGTCTGCACGCGACGTCGGGCCCTCGTGGAAGAGGTGCTGGAGGACGAGCGAACGGTTGTGCGCGCGAGCGTGCTCGGGAAGCACCTTGGAGGTGGGCCTGAGACCTGTGCTCAGACCTCTCCGGGTGACTGCACTTCGCGTGACTGCCGTTGTCATGTTTGTTAGTAGACCTCCTTTACTAAGCGCGTGTCAACCCGCTCGGGCCGCCGAGACCAAACCGTTGTACTTCGTTCGGGCCGCTGCGCATCCCGGCCGGGAGCGCCCGAGGTCAGACCACTCGGTAGCCGCGGGATCGTGCCGTTCCGGCCGTGCGCGGACGACCCGAGCGACTCAGTGCGCGATCCAGCCACGCGCTCCTTCGAAGGTCACGGAGCGGCTCGCGACGACCGACGCCTCCCGCAGCGCTCCTTCCCACGACCGCCCGCGGGACACCTCTGCGGCGAACGCACCATGTAGGACGTCGCCGGCTCCCAGCGTGTCCACGACGACCCCCGCCGCCGGTACGGGGAGCTCGGAGCGACGGCCGTCGTCGAGCACCTCGAGCGGCTCGCCGCCGCGTGAGCGGGCGACGAACGCCGGACCGAGAGCCGCCACGTCCTCGAGCACGTGCTCGACCTGACCTCCGGGCACCCTGAAGTCCTGCGAGAGCACCACCGCGTCGCACAGCCGGACGAGCTCGGCGGTGCCGTCCTTCCACGAGCCGCCGTCGAGCACGACGAGGACGCCCAGCTCGCGAGCCCGCTCTGCGAGCGCTCGGGCGAGCCGAAGATGATGGCCGTCGAGGAGCAGCACGTCGCGCCCGCCGGCCGACGCACGGCGGGTCGAGCCGGTCGCGCCGCTCGTCCCCTCGCCGATAGCGCTGACGGACACCGACCCGACGGTGGCGACGGAGCGCACCCCGTCGAACGCACGACCCACCGCGCCCGCGTCGCCGGAGGCCGCGGGTCGGTCCGTCGCGTTCGTGCTCACGACCGCACGTTCGCCCGTCCCACCGGGCACCAGGACGGTGGACACCGCGGGCCCCCTCACCACCGCATCCGCTGCACCGGCCGCACCCACGGTCACGTCGACCAGGTCGACCCCGGTGGCGAGCACCTCGGCGCGCACGACCTCGGCGAGAGCCCCTGCGCCGATCGCCGTGACGAACCGCACGGGCACCCCGAGGGCTGCAGCCGTCGCGGCCGCGTTCGCGGCCGGCCCTCCGAAGGTCGCGCGCTGCGACGTCGCGACGACCTTCTGGTCCGGCCCTGGCATCTCGTGGACCACCTGGGTGATGTCGAACGTCGTGAGCCCGCAGCAGATCAGCACACCTCATCCTCGCGCACGCGACGGGGAATATCCGCCTGCTCCATACGTTTGCATTGACATGCGACTTGGCTTCTACACCTTCGGCGACAACGCCCCCGACCCGACCACCGGCGAGCAGATGCCGGTCTCCCAGCGTCTGCGCGACGTGCTGGAGCGGATCCGCCTCGCGGACGAGGTCGGGCTCGACTACGCCGGCATCGGCGAGCACCACCGTCCCGACTACGCGATCTCCTCCCCCTCGACGATGATCGCCGCGGCGCTCGCCCAGACGGAGCGGATCACGGTCGGGAGCGCCGTCACCATCCTCTCGACCGAGGATCCGGTGCGCGTCTACCAGCAGTTCGCGACGATGGACCAGTACTCGGGAGGCCGCGTGGAGCTGCTCGCCGGGCGCGGTTCGTTCATCGAGTCGTACCCGCTCTTCGGGGCCGACCTCGACGACTACGACGCGCTCTACGACGAGAAGATCGTGCTCCTGCGCCTGCTCGACGAGGGCAAGCCCGTGACATGGTCGGGCAAGTTCCGACCGCCGCTCGAGGATGCGCTGATCCTGCCCCGACCGTTCGACAAGCCCGGGCGCGGCGAGCACCTCGACATCGCCATCGCCACCGGCGGCAACCCGCAGTCCTCGGTGCGCGCAGGCGTCCTGGGCCTGCCCGTCAACTACGCCATCATCGGCGGCAAGCCCGCGCAGTTCGCCCCACTGGTCGACCTGTACCGCCGTGCCGCGACCCAGTCCGGGCACGACGCCGCCGCGCTCGAGGTGTCGGTGTCGACCATGGGGTTCCTCGCGGACGACGGCAAGCAGGCTCGGGACTTCTTCTATCCCTACTACCTGCAGAACATGAAGAAGATCTCGGCGGAGCGCGGGTTCCCCATGCCGAGCCGTGTCTCGTACGAGGCGACGGCCGCACGCGGAGGCGCCTACTTCATCGGCGCGCCCGAGGAGGTCGCGGAGCGCATCGTCGAGCTGCACGGCGCGCTCGGCCACGACCGCCAGATCTTCCAGATGGACCTGTCGGGCGTCCCCCAGAAGGAGTCGCTGCGCGCGATCGAGCTGCTGGGCACCGAGGTGGCGCCCCGCGTCCGAGAGGCGCTCGGCTAGGCTCCGGCGCCCCCTCACGGACCCCGGGTGGAAGCGTTCTCGCAGGTCGAGGGGCTGGGAAGGGCCCCTCGACCGACGCCCCGTCGCGGCACGGCCACGTGTATCGGTGCGATGTCGGGGAGTTCACAAGACGGTCACGATCCGCCCGAAACACCGCCCTCCGGGCGACCCCCCACCTAGGGTCGTCGCATGCGTACCTCGCCCCGCACGCCGTCGGTCGTCACGATCGCTCTCCTCGGCAGTCTTCTGCTCGCGGGGTGCTCCGCCACGGACCGCGGCACCGACGCGTCGGACGCCGCGGGGGCCGCGGGGGCCGTCAGCCAGCAGAGCGTCGCAGACGACGGAGCCGACGGAGCCGACGGTGGGTCCGGCCTCCAGGTAGGGGCGTCGGTCCCCGACGAGGACCGCGAGGTCATCACCACGGGCGACCTCACGGTCGTCGCGGGAGACCCGCGAGCGGCGGTCCAGGCCATCAGCGAGCTCGTCGAGACCGCCGGCGGCCGGGTGGAGAGTCGCGCCGAGCACGTCGGGGACGACGGCGAGGCCTTCGGCAGCCTCACGGTCCGCGTCCCCGCGGAGAAGGTCACGGCCACCGTCGAGGCCCTGGACGGGATCGGCGAGGTCCAGGACGTCTCCCTCGACGCCCAGGACGTCACCGCGACCGCGATCGACCTGGACGCGCGCATCCAGGCGCTCAGCACCTCGGTCGCCCGCCTCCAGGCGCTCATGGCCGAGGCCGCCACGACCGCGGACCTGCTGGCGGCGGAGAAGGAGCTCACGGCACGGCAGGCGGAGCTCGAGAGCCTCCAGTCCCAACGTGCGTCGATCACCGACCGGGTCGACATGTCGACCCTCACCGTCCAGGTCCTCTCACAGGCTCCCGAGGTGACGATCCGTCCCGCGGGCTTCCTCGGGGGCCTCTCGGCCGGTTGGGGTGCGCTGCTCGTCGCGCTCAACGCGCTCGTCGTCGCCGTCGGCGCGCTGCTTCCCTGGCTCGTGGTCGCCGCGCTCGTGCTGCTGGTCGTCCGCGCGATCGTGAGGGCCTTGAGGAACCGGCGCCCGGGCACCGCCCGTCGCGGCGGGCACGACGGCCCCGAGTCCCCCGGCGACGACGGCGGCGGCGGAGACGCTCCCCACCAGGACGCCCGTCTCGTCGGATCCGGTGGTCGCCGTGGATGAGCTTGCAGCGGTCGAGGGGCGCGAGCAGCGACTGGAGACGTATCGGCGTCGCGTCGGGAGGGTGTACGACGGGGCCGCTCCGATCGGTCACCTCGTGACCAGAGTCTGCACGCACTGGGAGACCGTGGGCCCGCAGTCCTTCCCGACCTACGTCAACCCCGAGGAACGCCTGCAGTGGCGCGTCCACTTCGACGACGCCGACCGCGTGGACGCCTTCAGCGACGACCGCGACCGGTACGTCACCGACCTCCTGGGCCGCGAGATCGACGCCTGGGAGGCGGGGCGCCTCGAGCTCGGCGACCTGGTCCTGCGCATCGAGTGGCTCGACGGCGACGACGGAGCCGCGGCCTGGCGGGCGAACGGCTGGTAGCGGTTGCCGGCCCCCCGTGAACGGCAGAGACGGACACGACGAAGGGCCGCCCCGTGGGGCGGCCCTTCGTCGTGACAACTGGGGTGATACGCCGCCCGAGGGCGACATGGTGGAGGTGCGGGGAATCGAACCCCGGTCCGGTGGCGCAAATCCAGGACTTCTCCGGGCGCAGTCTGCTGTTGATTTTCTCGGCCCCAGCACTCACGCAGACAAGGTGCTGACGGGCTCAGTCATCTAAGAGTCCCTACGCCGCCGGTGACGAACGTCGTAAGCAGTGGCTCTCTAGCTGACGCCAGGGACCGGGGCGAGAGCAACCCCGGGCTGACGGACTTCGAAGGCTCGCTCAGGCGGCGAGTGCGAAGTCGGTGCGCTTGGAATCGGCACCTATTGGTTTGCAGACGTCGTTTACGAGATAAGTCTGCATCCTCGGCCCGCTTCTCCTCGAAGCACGACCACCGTCGAAACCGATCACCCCCTGTGCAGTTGTCAATCACCGACCGAGCCCCGCCCCGTCCGGCCGCCGTGGCGACCGTCCGGTTCGACACCGGGTCAGTGGTACCAGCCTACGGGATCAACACCACCGCGGGCGAACGTATTTCCAGGTGCTACTTCTTACGGCTCAGGGCGTCGACGAGGAGCCCGCCGGCGATGCCCAGGAGGAAGACGTCCTTGGCGAGACCGATCCCCTGAGGGGTGGGCCGGATACCGTCCTGCTCGGTCATCCCGGGCGTCTTGAGGTACATCGAGACGAGCCCCGCGGAGAAGGCCCCGAGCCCGAGCGCGACCACGCCGGTCGGCACGAACGGGACGAGAAGTGCCGTGCCCAGCGCGATCTCGGTCGTGGACAACGCCTTGGTGAACTGCACGGGGTCCTGGTCCTCGAGGAACGGGAACGTCCCCGCGGCCATGCCGTGGATCCCCTGCGCGGTGGCCTCGTCCGCGCCGCGCTTCGTGAGTCCGGAGTTGAGGATGAAAGCGCCTGCTGCGACGCGAGGGATGTACTGACGGAGCTTGACCACGGGGCCTCCTCGGCAAGGTGACGACGACTACCCTGCGACGCTACGTCGTCGGGCAGCCGGATGCACGTCCACCGGCCGGGCGCGCCGTCCGACGGCGCGAGGAGGACGACGACGTCGCCCACCTCGCGCACTCGTCACCGGTTCTGCCGGTGGCGCATGGCGCGCTGCGCCTCACGGTTGTCCTGCTGCTCGCGCAGAGCCTGACGCTTGTCGTACTCGCGCTTGCCCTGCGCGAGAGCGATCTCGACCTTCGCGCGGCCGTCGAGGAAGTAGAGCGAGAGCGGCACGATCGTGTACCCCTTCTCGCGCGACTTCGCCTCGAGCCGCAGGATCTCGTCCTTGTGCAGCAGCAGCTTGCGCTTGCGCCGGGGAGCGTGGTTGTTCCACGTCCCCTGCGAGTACTCCTGGATGTGCACGTTCTCGAGCCAGGCCTCACCGCCGTCGACGGCCACGTAGCCGTCGAGCAGCGACGCTCGCCCCTGACGCAACGCCTTGACCTCGGTGCCGCTCAGGACGAGCCCGGCCTCGAACACGTCGACGATCAGATAGTCATGGCGGGCCTTGCGGTTGCTGGCGATGATCTTGCGGCCAGTCTCCTTCGCCATGAGGGCATCATCCGATCTGCTCGAGCTCGTGGTGCGCCCAGGACGGACCCACCCGCACCGTGCGGCGCGACGTCCCAGGTTACGCGAGTTCGACGCGCGACCAGTAGGTGATTAGCGCAGCCACTTGGCCGGGTCGACCGTCGACCCGTTCTCGTAGACCTCGAAGTGCAGGTGACAGACCTGGCTCGTGCCGGTCGTCCCCGAGTAGCCGACGAGGGTCCCCTGCGAGACGCTCTGCCCGGCCGAGACGACGTACCGGGTGAGGTGGTTGTAGCTCGTCATGAGGTTCTTGCCCCCCACCGTGCCGTGGTTGACCACGACCTGGTTGCCGAGACCGCCGTACGTCCGCGCGAACTGGACGGTGCCACCGGCCGCCGCGTAGATCGGGGTGCCGCAGTACGCGCGCAGGTCCATGCCCGCGTGCAACCTCGTCACGGGCAGGAACGGGTGCTTGCGCATCCCGTAGCTCGAGGTGATGTGCGGGACCGCCGTCGGGTAGGCCAGGAACCCGGACGTCACGGCACCGCCGCCGCCACCACCCCCGCCGCCGCCGGTGCTGCCACCACCCCCGCCGGACCCGCCACCCGTGGCGGGCGGCGGCTGCTTGGCCGCTTCCTCGGCGGCCTTCCGGTCGCGCTCGGTCTGTGCCGCGATGATGCCCTGGAGCTCGGAGGTCAGCGCTGCCTGCGCCTGCTCGTTGGCGGCCATCTGGGCGAGCGCGGCCTCCTTGCGCGACTCGATCGTCGCCTGCTTCGCCTGCTGCTCCGCAATCAGCCCCTCGATCTCGGCCTTGCGGTCCGCCGCCGCGGTCCGCGCGGCGTCGGCCGCGACGACGTTCTGGTCCGCCTGGACCTTGAGGTCCGCGATCGTCTCGCGGATCGCCGTCAGGCGCGCCTCACGGTTGCGTGCGATCGACTCGGCCTCCTGGAGGTCCGTGAGGGCGCGAGCCTGCGTGCGCGCCGCCGTCGACGACATCGCGTACTGCTCGATGAAGTCCTCGGTGCTCTGCGCCCCGGTCACGATGCCGAGACCGCTGACCTCGCCCTGGCCCCGGTAGGCCTGGCGAGCCATCTCCGCGATGCTCCGCTTCGCCGAGCTCGCCTTGCCCGCGGACTCCTGGATGTCCAGGTTGATGGCCTGCTCCTCGGCCTGCGCGTCCTGGAGGCGCACCTCGAGCTGCGCGGCCTCGCGCTGGGTGCGCTCGAGCTCCGCCGTCGCCGTGTCGAGCTCGGCCTGCGCCACGGGCAGGCGACCCTCGATGGTCTGCAGGTCCAGGATCGCCTGGGCCAGCTCCGCGTCGGTGCCCTCGAGCTGCGACTCCAGCCCCTCCCTGTCCTTGAGGGCCTGGCTCTGGCGACGCTCGGCCGCCGCACGCTTGTCGTCCAGGTCGTCGGCGGTCGCGGCGACCGCGGTTCCCAGGAGGAGGAGCAGCGCGGTTCCGCCCGCTGCGAGGCGTCGGGTCAGCTGGGACATGTCACACCCTCGTGTATCGGCTGAGCGTGACGACCGAGGAGATGGCCGCCAGGACGAATGCGATGAGGAGCAGCAGCGGCGCGATGCGCAGCACGTCTGACTCGGAGATGTACGCGATCCAGCTCACCGAGCTCTGGAGCCAGTCCGTCACGAGGTACTTGACCCCGAGCCACAGGCCCCCGACCGCGAGGAACGCACCGACCACCGCGGCGATCGCCCCCTCGAGGATGAACGGCAGCTGGATGAACAGCTTGGACGCGCCCACGAGCTTCATGATCTCGGTCTCGCGCTGACGACTCATCGCGGACAGGCGGATCGTCGTCGTGATCAGGAGCACCGCGGCGAGCATCATCACGACGGCGAGGCCACCGGCCATGAGCGAGGCGCGGTTGAGCGCCAGGAAGAGCGAGTCGAAGATCCGGCGCTGGTCCTCGACCCCCTCGACGCCCGGGCGGCCGGTCACGACGTCGTTGACGACCTCGTAGTTCTCCGGGTTGGTCAGCTTGAGGCGGAACGAGGCCTGCATGTCGTCGACCGTGAGCTGCGTGCCGTTGTACCCGTCGGGGAACCGCTCCTGGAAGGCCGCGAACGCGTCCTCCTTCGACTCGAAGTAGACCGTCTGGACCTCGGCACCGAGCTCGGTCTCGAAGAGCGACTCGAGCGACTCGACCTGCTCGGGCGAGGCCTCGCCCGCGGCGCACGTCGGGTTGGGCGAGTCGATGGGGCACAGGAAGACGGAGACCTCGACCCGGTCGTACCAGTCGTCCTTGAGCTTGTCGATCTGCATCTGGAGGAGCGCGGACGCCCCGACGAACGTGAGCGACACGAAGGTCACGAGGACGACCGAGATGGTCATCGCGAGGTTGCGGCGCAGGCCGGCACCGATCTCGGCGAGGATGAACTGGGCGCGCACCTGCTACCACTCCCCCCGGCTGGACCGCTGCACCTGCGTCGAGCTCACGGCGGAGCCGCGCGTCGCACCCTGCTGCGACGGCTGGACGCGAGCAGGCGGCTCGATCGTGGGCACCGGGCGCACCTCGACGGGCGGCGACCACGGCCGCTCCGCGAGGTGACCGGTCGGCTCACGCAGAGCGTCGCCGTCGGGCATGGGCACCCCCGCGCCGTAGACGCCGTCCTTCTGGTCGCGCAGCACGACACCGTTCGAGAGCTCGATGACGCGCTGGCGCATCTGGTTGACGAAGCCCGAGTCGTGCGTGGCCATGACGACCGTGGTCCCCGTGGCGTTGATGCGGGACAGCAGGTTCATGATGCCGAGCGACGTGTTCGGGTCGAGGTTTCCCGTGGGCTCGTCCGCGAGCAGGATCGAGGGTCGGTTGACGAACGCGCGAGCGATGGCGACACGTTGCTGCTCACCGCCCGAGAGCTCGTGCGGGCGCCGCTTCTCCTTGCCCTGCAGCCCGACCGTCTCGAGGACCTCGGGGACGGTCACGGCGATCATGTGACGCGGCCGGCCCGTCACCTGGAGCGCGAACGCGACGTTCTCGAAGACCGTCTTGTTCTGCAGCAGGCGGAAGTCCTGGAACACGACGCCGATCTGCCGGCGCAGCGACGGGACCTTCCAGCTCGACAGGGTCGACAGGTCGCGGCCGGCGACGAAGACCTTGCCCTGCGTGGGCCGCTCCTCGCGCAGCGCGAGCCGCAGGCAGGTCGACTTCCCGGAGCCGGACGCGCCGACCAGGAAGACGAACTCGCCGCGCTCGATCTCGGCGGACATGCCGTTCAGGGCAGGTCTGGCGCCGCGGGCGTAGACCTTCGAGACGTTCTCAAAACGGATCACAGGGGTTGACCAGTCTCTCGTTGGGGGAAGCGAAAACAGTTCGCTGGTCGCCCACGAGAGTAGGCACGCCCTCATGCCCTGACACCGCTGACACGCCGGGTGCGTCGGGATCCGGACCGCCGGAGGGACGTTTCACCCCGGGTGACGGAAGAGGCCGGGACACGAGGTCCCGGCCCCTCCGTCAGGCCTGGTCAGCGCTGCGGCGCCACCGGATCCCGGCCTCGATGAAACCGTCGATGTCGCCGTCGAAGACCCCCGAGGTGTTGCCGACCTCGTACTCGGTCCGCAGGTCCTTGACCATCTGGTAGGGGTGCAGGACGTACGAGCGCATCTGGTCGCCCCAGCTCGCCTTGATGTCTCCTGCCATGGCCTTCTTGGCCGCGCTCTCCTCGGCCTGACGCTGCAGGAGCAGGCGGGACTGGAGCACGCGCAGGGCCGCGGCACGGTTCTGGATCTGCGACTTCTCGTTCTGCATCGAGACGACGATCCCGGTGGGGATGTGGGTCATGCGCACGGCCGAGTCCGTCGTGTTGACGGACTGCCCGCCGGGGCCCGACGAGCGGAACACGTCGACCTTGATCTCCGAGTCGGGGATCTCGACCGAGTCCGTCTGCTCGATGAGCGGGATGACCTCGACAGCGGCGAACGAGGTCTGGCGGCGGCCCTGGTTGTCGAACGGCGAGATGCGGACCAGGCGGTGCGTGCCGGCCTCGACCGACAGGTGCCCGAACGCATAGGGCGCCTTGACCTCGAACGTCGCGGACTTGAGGCCAGCCTCCTCGGCGTAGGACGTGTCGAGGACCTGGGTCGGGTAGCCGTGGCGCTCGGCCCAGCGCAGGTACATGCGCATGAGCATCTCCGCGAAGTCGGCCGCGTCGACGCCGCCGGCACCGGCGCGGATCGTCACAACCGCCTCACGGGCGTCGTACTCGCCCGAGAGCAGGGTCTTGACCTCGAGGACGCCCAGGTCCTTGCGGATCAGCTCGAGCTCGGACGCCGCCTCGGCGAGGGTCGCCGCACTGTCAGCGTCGCCGACGTCAGCATCACTGGCCATCTCGACGAGCGTCTCCAGGTCGTCGATCCGGTCGCTCATGTTCGTGATGCGGTCGAGCTCGGACTGCGTCTGCGAGAGCGCGGTCGTGACCTTCTGGGCGGCGTCCGTGTCGTCCCACAGGTCCGGCGCCGACGCCTTGTCCGACAGCTCGGCGATCTGGACGCGCAGGGCGTCCGGGTCGCTCACGGCGCTGATGGTGTCGAGCGTCGATCGGAGGGCGCGGATCTCGTGCGGGAAGTCGATGGTGGCCACGGTCCTCAAGGTTACGCGACGACGGCGCCCCGCACGGCCCGGTCCCGTGGGCGTGCGCCCGCAGCGTCTCTCGTCAGCCGCCCGACGACGGCGCTCGCGCCCCGTGGACGGGCTCGACCTCGGCGTCGGGTGCGGCGAGCGTGCCCGTGCCGGGCTGCGCGGGAGCGGTGCCGTCGTCGGCGGCGGGCTCACCTGCTGCCGAGGCGCGACCTTCGGCGCGGGCCTTCGCGAGGAGCGCCTCCAGGCGCTGCTTGCGACGTCGGCGGTTGTCGCGCACGCCGAGCACGACGAGCACCACCACGGCGACGAGGAGCAGGTGGACCCAGGGGACGGCCCAGGTCGTCACCGTGACGGTGACGGGACGCAGGTCCGCGGCGGGGACGTCGATCGCGCCGCCCGTCTCCCCCTCGGTCGCCACGAGCGACGGGACCACGACGACCTCGGTCGTCACGGGGCCGACGGGCCAGATCCCTCCGATCGTCACGGCCGTCGAGCGCGACGTGCCGGGGATCAGCTCCTTGACCCCCTCGACGCCCCGGTCGAGGGTCGTCGCTCCGATGCCGAACGCCCCGGAGGCCTTGATGGTCTGGTCCCCGCCGACCCGCAGGTTGCCGTCGTTGGTGACCTCGTAGGACACCCGGACGTCGCCGGGCGCGAACGGGTTCCACGACGGCGTGTAGGTCGCGGTGACCTGGTCGAGCGCGATCGACGGCACGACCTCCCCCGGCACCCGCAGGTTGACGCGGACACCCACCCGGCTCTCGACCCCGACCCCGGGGCCGGCGGCAGAGGATGCCGTCGTGACCGTCGCGACGATCCCGGCGGGGTGGTCGCCCGGTGTCACGTTGTCCGGCACCGTGATGGTGAACGGCACGATGACGGTCTCCCCTGCGGGGACCTCGACGCTCTGCTGCACCTCGAACCACCCGCCGGAGTCCTGGGGCTCCTGGTCGGAGGTGCGGATGTCGAAGCTCCCCGTGGGTGTGAAGATCCCGTCGTTCGTGACCATGGCGAACGTGACGGGGGCAGGGCCGTGGTTGGAGACGGCGACCTGGTCCTGGATCTGGGCGCCCGGTTCCGCGACGAAGTCGAAGATCCTCCGGTCGTCGGGGCCGTCGGGCGAGGCCGTGGTGACCGAGAACCGGATGCCCCCCGGGTCGGGGGCGGTCGCCTGGGCAGATCCGACGACGCCTGTCAGGGCGAGGGCCAGGACCCCCAGCGACGCGAGCCCGCGCACGAACCCGCCACCGGGCCTCCTCGCAGGCCGAGGTCCTGTCTCACGCGCCTTCTTCATGTCCGTGCTCACCACGACTTCCGGTCTTCGTCGAACGGGATTGCTGCTCCGGAGACGGTACAGGGCCGACGGACATCCGTCGGCCCTGCGTCGTCACCGTCCGTGACTGGTCTCGCGAGGAGCCGTCAGCTCTCCATGAGCGTGAGCGTCAGCGTCGACGCGTACGCACCGGAGGGCGTGCCCTTGGGGACCGTGAGGTTCAGGCCGGCCTTGACGCCGAACGACTGCCCCTTGGCCTCGAGCGAGGAGCCGCTCGACACCAGGAGGTCGCCGACCTGGACGCCACCCGTGAGCCAGTCCCCACCGGGGCCCTCGCCTGCGGGGACCTCCTGGAGCTCGCCCGCGATCGGCTGGCCCGGCGTGACGTTGAAGTCGCCGGGGATCGGGTTCGCCAGCTCGGGGACCCAGCCGAGGTTGGAGGAGTCGATCTCCGGCAGGCCTGCCGCCGTGAAGCTGCTGACCTGGCCGGTGACGGTCCAGCTCGCGTCCGCACCCACGTCGTTGCGGTCGTCGGTCACGCTGATACCGTCGAGGAGACCCGTGAACTCACGGTTCCCAGCGGCCCAGATGTCCTCGTCCGTCGTCTCGCCCAGCGTGACGGACGGGTTGGCGACGTTGAGCGCGAGCGCTCCGACCGGCGTGACGGCGACCTGGATCTGGACGTCCTCCTCACCGTGGGTCACCTCGTCGGCGACGGCCCCGGAGGCCATCGCGACGGTTCCGAGAAGCATCGCACCGAGTGCTCCGCCGGCAATCCACTGCTTCCTTGCACGTGCGTTCATGTAAGTCTCCGTCGTTGGAGGGTGTCGGACCGGATCACCATAGCGGCGAACCCTTGTTTTGTCAGTCATCAGACAAAAGTTGCATGGTTCGTTAAGAAAGTGAACGTACTTGGTCACCTTGTACCGCCCGTGTTCACCGGATGGTCATGCGTACCACCGACCCTCGGGACTCACCAAGCGCGCGCGCTGGACTCGGCACGCACGAGGATGCCGTCCGACCACAGCTGGGTCACCCAGGTGACGAGGACCGGGCGGGACAACCCGACCAGCCGGACCTCCGCGGTCCGTCCGTCGGGCGTCGACGCCTCGACGATGGTGACAGCATGCAGGTCGTCCAGCATCTCGGGGTGCGCGGCCACGAACTCCTCGACCGAGGCCCGCACCTCCGCGTCGCTGAGCCGGAGCACCGCCTGCTCCCCAGGGACGGGCACCCGCCCCTCGTAGAAGATGTCCTCGCTCATCGAGTCGGCGGCGTCGAGCGCCGCCGCGTCCGCGACGTCGAGAAGTCGCTTGCGGTCGAGGTGGACCCCCGTCGCCGAGACCACCACGGTCACCAGGAGGAGCGCGAACGCAACGAAGGCGCTCGTGAGGAGCATGATCTGGCCGTCATCGTCGCGCCCCCGCACGAGCCGGCCGCGTCGTGCGTCGGTCCGGGGCGCTGACGCGGTCCGGCGTCCGCGCCTCACGGCCGGGCCCCCGCGTACCGGTCCACGGGCGAGACGTGGGCGGCCTCGACCGGGACGGACAACGGTACCCACGACCGGACCCCCGGCGGGACGAACGGGAGCGGGACGTCGTAGCGCACGACCGTGGCGACCTCGCTCCCCGGGGCGAGGCAGTGCGGGCTCGAGCACGAGATCGACAGGACGTCGGCAGGTCGCACGTCCTCGAACCCCTGGTCGGCCAGCGCCAGGGAGACCGCGACGCCGGCCCGCGCCTCACCCTGCGCGACCGAGTCGGCCGTGACGAAGGCACGGGCCGACTCCTTCGCGGCGCCCTCGACCGCGAAGGTCGCCGCCTGGATCCTTCCGAGAGTCAGCGCGAGGTACATCACGGGCAGGAGGAGCAGGAGTGCGGCTCCCAGGAACTCCACGATCGCGTTCCCCTGCTCCCGCCCCCCGAGACGTCTCGAGCGACGCCTGCGGACCGCGCGGGGCCAAGGCCCCCTTCGCGGCCCTCGGACTGCCCCTCGGGCGGCCCCTCCCTCCCCGGCCGCCCGCTCACGCTGTCGCACTCCGGCCCCCTCGCGCCCGCTCACTGCTCCTCCTTCAACGCGTGCCCGTCCACCGTGACCGCTCCCGACGGGCCGAGCAGCCCGACGACGGGCAACGGAAAGGTCACCGTCACCTCGACGACCCGCAGCCCGTCGTGGTCGACCTCTCGCGCCGAGACGTCCTGCGCGAACCGCTCCGACAAGGCCGCGTCGATCAAGGCTCGCGTCCGCGCCACTCCGTCCTCGGTGGTCCGGTCTGCCGTGCCAGCCAGCCGCGCTCCCTCCGCCGCGCTGTCGATCACGATCGCTCGCACGTGCACCGCGAGCACCACCTGGAGAACGCCCAGGAACAGGACGAGGAGAAGGACGGAGACGAGGACGAAGTCGACGACTGCCGAACCCTGCTCCTGCGCGCGAACGCCCCGGCCAGGGGACGGGACCAGTCGCCGACGCGCCAGGCTCACGGACCGCCGACGCTGTTGATCGCGTTCGTGAAGGTCTCCGTGAGCGCGGGGCCCGCGACGGCCCACAGCGCGATGACCAGTCCTGCGGTCATCAGGGTCACCAGGACCCAGCCAGGGACGTCTCCGCGATCACGCTCCTGCGCGACCTGCTGGTACCTCGCACGCACGGTCCTGCTCATCAGTCGTCTCGTCATCTCGTTCCTTCGGTCGGTCGCGCGCTGCGGTCGCGTGCGGTCGTGGTCCAGGTCGGTCGTCCTGGTCGGTCGTCCAGGTCTTTTCATCAAGATCGAGAACGGACCGCGGGTCGCCCGCCGTCCGGAAAGGTCGTCACAGGCCGATCCTCAGGGTCGCGATCGACGGGAATATCGCGAACACCACGGTCACGGGGAGGATCAGGAAGACGACGGGCACCATCATGAGAACCTCCTTGCGCCCACCCGACTCCATGAGGGCCCGGCGGCCCGCCTCCCGGACGTCCTGCGCCTGCGCGCGCAGGACGTCGGCGAGCGGCGTGCCTCGCTCGACGGCCACGGCGACCCCCTCCGCGAAGCGTGTGAGGCTCGTCAGCGCGGTCCGGTCGGCGAGCCCTTCGAGAGCACGGGCCAGCGGCACCCCCGAGCGGACCATCGAGAGCGTCAGCGCGAGCTCGGTCGACAGCTCGCCCCGGGCCATGGTCGCGACGCGCTCCATCGCCGCGACCGGCCCCTCCCCCGCCCCGACGGACAGCGCGAGCAGCTCCGCGATCGTGGGAAACTCCATGAGCATGCGCTCCTCGCGCCGGGCGACCTGCCGAGAGAGCCGGTAGTCGCAGCCGAGCAGCCCACCAAGTCCGCAGAAGGCGACGAGAGCGGCCAGGACCACGGGGGACGATCCCCTGGTCGCGGCCAGGAGCAGGGCGAGGAGAAGGCCGCCGACCAGTGCGAGCGCTGCCCACACCACCTGCTGGGCCCGGAACTGGTCGACGCTCTCGAGTCGGCCGGCCTGGTCGAGGCGGCGGCGAAGCACCGCACGGGTCGACCCGAACCTCTCGAGCCCCCGCCCGACCTCGGCGAGCCACGGGCCTACGAGACGGTCGAGGGACGGGAAGGGCGATCGCGTCGACGACTCCTGCAGCAGTCCCGACGTGGTGCCGATCACGCGCAGATACGGTCCGACCCGCTCGTCGAGGCGGACCCGCCTGGCACGCAGACGCGACACGACGACGAGGAGCCCGCATCCCAGCATCGCCCCGGCCACGACGCCGATCCACGACACCTCGATCCCTTCGGACCCGTTCACCGCAGGACCCGCACTTCTTCGGGCAACCGCCCGATCCGACGCATGATCTGGTAGGCGACCACCGAGGTGAGCGCGCCGGCTCCGAGCACGACGGCCCCCTGGAACGAGCTGTAGGCCTGCGCGGTCTCGGGTCGGGTGGCCAGCAGGGCCAGGACGACCCAAGGCCCTGCCACCGCGAGTCGGGCGCCGTTCACGGTCCACGACTGGCGCGCCTCGAGCTCGCCTCGCGTTCTGGCGTCCTCGCGCAGGAACATCGCGAGCGTGCGCAGCAGCTTGCCGAGATCCGTGCCCCCCACCTCCCTCGTCATGCGCAGGGCCTCGACGATGCGGTCGGCGACGGGATCTGCCAGGCGCGCCTTGAGCGCGTCCAGGCAGTCGCCGAAGCGCCCGGTCGCACGAAAGTCCTGGGCGAAGCGAGCGAAGGGTTCCCGCAGCTCGACCGGCCCCCGCTCCCCGAGCTGGCCCACCGCCTCGGGCAGCGAGAGGCCCGCACGCACGCCCGAGGCAAGGTGGTCCACGACCTCGGGCCACACGTCACGCAGGCTCGAGCGGCGCCGTCGGGCACGCGAGCGCACGAGAGCGACGGGCGCAGCGCCCGCCATCGCCGCGAAGCACACCGCGACGGGCAGCGCCCGGGTGAGTGCGAGCACGACCAGCAGGACGAACGCTCCGAGTGCCACGCTCACGCCCACCAGGGCGCGCGGGGTGACCGTCGGGGCCCCGGCGAGCACCAGGAGGTCCTGCGTCCTCGTCGACCAGGCGTCGGCCCGACGGGGAGGGCGAGGCGCCGGCTCCCACCAGGCCCACCAGACGCAGAACACCCCGACCCCGAGCAGCAGGCCCACCATGACGCCCATGTCAGCGGCCCTCCCCCGGTCGTGGACCGACCATGAGCGCCGCGAGGTCGATCCCGGCCCGGGCGAACCGCTCCTCCGCCGGCGGGAACCCGTCGCCGCGCACGAGACCGCCCCCGACGCGGTGGAAGAGGTCCGAGGTCTCGACCACCCCCTGCTCCACGCGCCCGGGGACCCCGACGATCTCGCGGACCTGACGTCGACCGTCCGCGGTCACGCCCAGGTGGACCACGACGTCGACCGCACCGGCCACGGTCGGGACGACGAAGCGGTCCGAGACGTTCTCCCCGGCCAGCAGCGGCAGGGTGCACATCTTGGAGATCGCCTCCCGGGCCGAGTTCGCGTGGATCGTGCACATCCCCGGGACGCCAGCGTTCAGGGCGATCAGCAGGTCGAAGCTCTCCGCCTCGCGCACCTCGCCGATGACGATCCGGTCCGGACGCATGCGCAACGCCTCCTTGACCAGACGTCGCAGCGGGATCTCCCCCGTGCCCTCGAGGCTGGGCTGACGACACTGCATCGAGACGATGTCGCGCACCGCGAAGCGCAGCTCGAACACCTCCTCGCACGTGATGACCCTCTCGTGCGAGGGGATCGACCCGGCAAGCGCGTTGAGCATGGTCGTCTTGCCCGCCTGCGTGGCGCCCGCCACGAGGACGTTCAGCCCCGCCCGGACGCAGGCGTGCAGGAACGCCGCGGCGTGCGGGGTGAGGGACCCCAGGCGCACTAGGTGCTCGAGGTGAGAGGCCCGCACGACGTGCTTGCGGATGTTCACGGCGAAGTGCTCGCGCGTGACGTCCGGGATCACGACGTGCAACCGCTCGCCCCCGGGCAGCGCGGCGTCGACGAAGGGGCTCGAGAGGTCGAGGCGCCGACCGGAGGACTTGAGCATCTGCTCGACGAGGTCGCGGACCTGGGTGCTCGTGAGGATGGTCGAGGTGAGCTCGGCCGTCCCACCGCGCGCGACGAAGACCTGCGCGGGCGAGTTGATCCAGACCTCTTCGATCTCCGGGTCGTCGAGGTACTTCTGGAGGGGGCCGAGCCCCGCGACGGCGTCGAGGACCGCCCGCACGGCGCCGGGGACGTCGGCGAGCGGGGGCACGACGCCCAGCGCGGTGCGGGTGTCGTAGTCCGCCAGGGCGTCGGCGACGAGCTGGTCGATCCCCGCCTTGTCGCGCAGCGGGTCGACGCCTCGGCGGCGGATCAGCTCGCGGACCTCGCGCTCGAGGATCGCCACGCCTGCGGTGCTCATCGTCGTGCCACGCTCCCCTGCGTCCCTGCGCGCCCCCCGCGCAGTCGACCACCCGGCGGGGTGGTTGCGCGCCGAGACTAGGGCACGACCGGCCGGGTCCGCACCGCCCCCTGTGGACAACCGCTCAGGATCCGCGGGATCTCGCGGATCACACCTCGGTGGATGTCCGAACTGTGGTCAGGGCCCCACGAGCTCCGGGCAGGGCAGCAGCGCGGGCCGCCACGGCGAGCGCACACCCGGCATAGGGTCGGCGCATGTCTGCGAGCACCCCCGCCGTCCCCCGTCCCGCCCTTCCCCAGGTCCCCGGCCGTTGGCGCGCCGCGGCCGCCGCGACGGGCCTGCTGCGCCCCGACGGCTCGGTGGCCTCGACGATCTTCGCCGAGATGACGAACCTCGCGCTGCGCACGGGGGCGATCAACCTGGGCCAGGGCTTCCCCGACGTGGACGGCCCGCACGCGATCAAGGAGGCCGCGATCCGCGCGATCGAGAACGGTCACAACCAGTACCCGCCGGGCACGGGCATCCCGGTGCTGCGCGAGGCGGTCGCGGACCACCAGCGCCGCCACTACGGTCTCGACCTGGACCCGGACACCGAGGCCCTGGTCACCACGGGGGCCACCGAGGCGCTGGCCGCGACGATCCTGGCTCTGGCGGGACCGGGCGACGAGGTCGTGACCCTCGAGCCCTTCTACGACTCGCACGCGGCGTGCATCGCGCTCGCGGGCGCCACGCACGTGCGCGTCCCGCTCCACCCGACCCCGGACGGGTTCCACCTCGATCCCGCGCAGGTGCGCGCCGCCGTCGGGCCGCGGACGCGGTTGATCCTGGTCAACACGCCGCACAACCCGACCGGGACCGTCCTGACGCGCGCCGAGCTCGAGGTGGTCGCGGAGGCGGCGCGGTCCGTGGACGCGGTCGTCGTGACGGACGAGGTCTACGAGCACCTCGTGTACGACGACGCGGTGCACGTGCCCGTCGCGACCCTGCCGGGCATGGCCGAGCGCACGATCACGATCTCCTCGGCCGGCAAGACGTTCTCCTTCACGGGCTGGAAGATCGGCTGGCTGCACGGCCCGGCGCACCTCGTGGAGGCCGTGCGCACGGTCAAGCAGTTCCTGACGTACACGTCGGGGGCGCCGTTCCAGCCCGCGATCGCGCAGGCCCTGGCCGACGACGAGGCGCCGCGCGCCCTGGCCGCGTCCCTCGCGGCCCGGCGGGACCTGCTGTGCGAGGGCCTGGTGGCCGCGGGCTTCGAGGTCGTCGTGCCGCGGGGCACGTACTTCGTGGTCGCCGACGGCGCACCCCTGGGCTTCGAGGACGGCACCGAGCTGTGCCGCCGGCTGCCCGGGCTCGCGGGCGTCGTGGGCGTGCCGGTGAGCGCGTTCTGCGCCGCGTCACCGGGCGATGGGGACCCCTCTGGCCCGACGACGGCGCAGGCCCTGGCCTCTCGGGTCCGGTTCACGTTCGTCAAGCGTGAGGACGTGCTCCGCGAGGCGGTCTCCCGCCTCGCGGAGCTGCGCTGACGACCTGTCAGGAGGCGCAGACCCCTTCGAGGAGCGGAGGCGGGGTGGTCGTCGTCGTGCCGGTGTCGGCGGGCGGCGCGACCTCGCCGGTCGTGCCGGCGTCGGGGACGGTCGTGCCGGCGTCGGGGACGGTCGCGCCGGCGTCCGGGACCGTCGCACCCGCGTCGGGAACCGTCGCACCAGCGTCGGGGGCTGCTGCACCGCCGTCGGCCGGGGGCGCAGCAGTCTCGTGACCGGGCGGCGGCTCGTCGGCGGCCATGCGGTCCCAGATCGCCTGGGCGTCCTTGGTCCACACCACGCGGTTCTTGTCGTTCGGCGCTTCGACGACGGGCAGCGGCGTGAAGACGATCTCGGACGGCTTGATGTCCTTGAGCGAGAAGGCGAGCCCTGCCAACGAGTCGAGGCCCGCGAGGTTGGGGCTCGCGCTGATCGAGGAGAGCACGGCCTTGATGAGGCCGTACAGCTGCGGGGTGTCCGTGATGATGTTCTTCGACAGGAGCTCACGCATCATCGAGTCCAGGAACGCCTGCTGACGCGCGATGCGGGCCAGGTCGCTGCCCATCTCGAGTCCCATGCCGCTGCCCTTGCGGGCGCGCAGGAAACTGATCGACGTACGACCGTCGAGGACCTGCTCGCCTGCCGCGATGTTGAGGTCGCGCGAGTGGGATCCACCCACGACCGGCTCCGGGAAGCACATCCGCACGCCACCGAGGGCGTCGACGACCCCGATGACACCGGTCATCTTGACCACGACGTGGTCGGTGATGGTCAGCCCGGTGAGCTCCTGGACGGTCGTGATGGTGCACGCCGCGGCGCCCACCATGTCGTCGACTCCGCCGGACCCGATCTCGAACGCGGAGTTGAACATCGCGTCGTTCTGCTTGCGGGTGGTCCTGCCGTCGGACAGGTTGCACGCGGGGATGTCGACGAGCGAGTCGCGCGGGATCGACACGACCTCGATGCGGCTGCGGTCGCCGGAGATGTGCACCACGAACGTCGTGTCGGAGCGCATGCCGTCCTCGGCACCGGCGAGCTCGGCGTTCTCCTCGTCGCGGTAGTCGGTCCCCATCACGAGGATGTTGAGAGCCTTGCCCGCGTACGGGTCGTCCGGGTCTCGCGGCGCCTCGGGTTCCGACGGCGAGTCGACCAGGGCCGACACGTCGCTGACCGTCACGGCCGACTGCCAGTCCATGTAGGCGGCGGCTCCGCCGACGACGCCGAAGGCGAGGACCGCGGTGGTGACGAGACCGGTGGCACGAAGGACCTTGTGCGTGCGCTGCGAGCGCGCGTGATGAGGGCCGCTGTTCGAGGCGGTCTTCGGGCTGGGCATGAGACGAGCCTAGATGCACGGCAGGGCCAAGGGCTTCGTGTCGTGCAAAGGAAATGTGAAGTGTCCTGCTGGATCTGCTGCCCACGAGGCCGAGCCGGGCCCCTCCCGTGCTCCTTCATATGGCGCATCTCGGGCGATCTCGGGCATGGACGAGGCACACCAGGGCCTGGCACCGGCCCTCTCTGCGGTTCAGGCGGGCAGGTGCCAGCCACCCTTGCGGAACGCGGGCGTCGCGAGCCCGAGGACGAGGAGGGAAGCCACGACGGCCCCCAGCATGACCGTGCTCATGGCCACCGCGTCGCCTCCGAGGACCCCGACGAGGGGGCTCACGAGCCCGGCGACCCCGGCCTGGAAGGCCCCGATGACCGCGGCGGCCGTACCGGCCCTCTCGCCGTGCCGGGTCAGCGCCAGCGCGGAGGCGTTGGCCGGGATGAGTCCCTGGAGCGCGAGCGTGAGCCACAGCGCGGCCAGGAGCCCTATCAGGCCGCCCGCCCCGGTGAGCGCCACGACGAACAGCCCCACCGCGAACACCCCCTGGAGGACCAGGGCGGCGCGCAGGATCCGCACGGGGGCGACGCGCCGCACGAGCGAGGCGTTGACCTGGGCCGAGATCACGAGGCCGATCCCGTTGACCGCGAACAGGGCGGCGAACTGCTGGTGGGTGAGCCCGTACCCCTCCTGCAGGACGAACGGCGAGCCGACGACGTAGCTCATCAGGACGGCCATGCCGAGCCCGGGGAGGACGGCCAGGGCGACGAAGTGGCGGTCCTTGAGGAGCGCTCCGTAGCCGCGGAAGACGCTGCCGACCCCGCCCACCTGGCGGCGCTCGGTCTCGAGGGTCTCGGGCATGAAACGCAGGACGATGAGCCCCAGGACGAGGCCCAGGACCGCGAGGACCCAGAACACCCAGCGCCAGTCGCCGTGCCCGGCGACGAACGAGCCGATGGTCGGCGCCAGGAGCGGCGCGAGCCCGATGACGAGCATGAGCCGCGACAGGATCCTGGCGGCGTCCGACCCGGTGAACCGGTCGCGGATCACGGCGATCGAGACGACCTGGGCCGAGGCGTTGAAGAAGCCCTGGAGGACGCGCAGGACGATGAGCCAGCCGATGGTCGGCACGACCGCGCACAGGACCGAGGTCACGACGTGCAGCGCGAGGCCGATGATGACGGGCGCCCGGCGTCCGTACCGGTCCGACAGCGGGCCGATCACGAGCTGTCCGAACGCGCCGCCGACGAGCATCCCGGCCAGGGTGAGCTGCGCGAGGGCGGGGCTGGCGTCGAGGTCCGCCGCGACGTCGGGCAGGGACGGCAGGTACATGTCGACCGTGAACGCCGGGAGCGTGGCGAGTGCGCCGAGCAGGAGGACCCACTTGACGGTGGAGCGGCCGGGGCGCCGGGCCGTGGCACGCCCCTCGCTGTCCTTCGACGGCGCCGGCGGGGTGGGTGCAGTTCCTGCCGGGGGTGTCTCCATGGGTTCGATCATAACGATTCGACCGCCCGGCCACGCCCGGATCCGGGACCAGGTTTCGTGACGTGCCCGACGGCGCAGCCGCCTGTGCCACCCGACCTCACCGCACGCTCAGCGGCCCAGCAGGAGCCACGTGACGCCGAGGGAGACGAGCGCGAACGCCGGGACGACCCACGTGACCGTCGCCGACAGGCGTCGCGACCGCCGCACCGGGCCGTCCTGCGGTTCACCGGGCAGCGGCGAGACGATCGGGTCGTCGAGCGTGCCTCTCCTGGCCTGGACCGCGCTCCACGCCGTGCCCACGGCGAGCACGAGCGCACCGGCGACCGCGACGGGCCAGGCCGGGAGCGAGACGAGGACGCCGTCCAGCAGGACGGGGACCACGACGAGCACCGCCATGCAGCCCGCCAGGGCGAAGAACGACACCAGCGGTCGCTCCAGGATGGTTCGCAGCACCGGGGAGCTGAACCGGTAGAAGAGCAGGATCGCCGCCCCGAACGCCGCGATCATCGCGAGCATCCCGGCCGTCACGTCGACGCTCGGCGCCGCATCGCCGGCTCGCCCGGCCAGGGCCACCGCCGAGCCGCCCCAGCCGAGGAGCAGCAGCCCCAGGAACTGGGCGGTCACCGGCCCGAGCACCTTCACGACCTCCCACCGCCTGTCGGGCTCGACGGGCAGGTCGAGGCTCCTCGCGTAGGCCACGGGGTTCCCGAACGCCTCTGCGGCGGACTCTCCGCTCTCCGCGCAGTGGGACTCGACCTCGGTGAGCGCCCCACCGAGGGCGGCGCCCGGCACGTCGAGCAGCCTCAGCTCGATCAGGAAGGCCTCGGCCCACTCCTCCTCGACGTGCGGCGCGAGGCGCCTCTCGATCTCGTAGCGCGCGGCGGTCCGCTTCTCGCTCGTGCGGGTCATCGGTTCTCCTCGGTGGGGGTGGATCAACGGGCGGGGTCGTCGGCGCCGGGCTGCTCGGCCTCGGCCCCGGTGCCTGCGACGAGGTCACGGGTCGTCCGGGTGAACGCCTCCCACAGCGCGACACGCTGCGCGAGCTCGTGGCGGCCCGCGTCGGTGAGGTCGTAGTACTTGCGCCCGGGCCCGCCGTCTCCGGCCCGCCACTCGACCGTGACGAGACCGCCCGTCTCGAGGCGCCCGAGCAGCGGGTAGAGGGTCCCGCCCTTGATGACCCCGAGGCCGCCGTCGGCGAGGCGCGCGGCGATCGCGTACCCGTAGGTGGGGCCCGCGGCGAGGGTGCGCAGCACGCAGACGTCGAGGACGCCGCGGAGCCACTCGCTGGGCCAGGTGCTCTCGGTCATGGCTAGATCGTGTCGCTAACTAGTCAGCCTGTCAACCTAGCCACGACCGAGGCCCGACGGCGCCGCTCGCCGACACGATCGCCGAGCGCAGCGCGCGGCGTGGGTGGCACGAGGCATCCTGGGAGACATGTGCGGACGCTATGCCTCCTTCCGGGACGCCCAGGACCTCGCCGACGATTTCGCGATCGCCGACCTCGCCGACGACGCGCGGCTCCTGCCACCGTCGTGGAACGTCGCCCCGACCGACCCCGTGCGAATCGTCGTCGAACGAGCGGCCAAGGACACGGGCGAGGTCCGCCGTTCCTTGCGCGTCGCCCGCTGGGGCCTGGTGCCGAGCTGGGCCAAAGACCCCGGCGTCGGGGCGCGCATGATCAACGCGCGGGCCGAGTCGTTGCTCGACAAGCCCGCGTTCGCCAAGCCGTTCGCGGCCCGCCGCTGCCTCGTGCCGGCCGACGGGTACTACGAGTGGCGGAAGGTCGAGACGCCTCCGGCTCCCGGATCCACCGCGCGCAGGCCCAAGGTGACCAAGCAGCCGTTCTACATCCATCCGGACGGGCCCGCGGTCGCCGCCTTCGCGGGCCTCTACGAGTTCTGGCGGGACCCCGCCAAGGCCGACGACGACCCCACCCGCTGGCTCGTCTCGACCACGATCATCACGACCGACGCCGCCCCGGCGCTCGCCTCGATCCACGACCGCATGCCGCTCGCGCTCGCCCCGGACCGGTGGGACGCGTGGCTCGACCCTGCGGTCGGCAAGGACGAGGCTGCGGGACTGCTGGTCGCACCCGAGGTCCGCATAGAGGCCCAGGAGGTCGCGCCGCTCGTCAACAGCGTCGCCAACGACGGCCCGGAGCTCGTCCAGGCGGTCTGAGGCCCGACCTCAGCCCTTGTACGCCCACTGCAGGCGCACGGGCTCGATCACGCCGAGCCCCGGCACCTCGCGCTCGGGCTGCGCGGTCAGGGCGAAGCGCGAGTCCCGCGAGAGCAGCGCCGCGGTCTCGCGGTCCAGGAGGACGGTCGTCGGCTCGGCGATCTCGGTGAGCCGCGAGGCCAGGTTCACCGACGGGCCGAACACGTCACCGAACCGCGAGAGCACCCGACCCCAGACCAGGCTGACCCGGACGGGCGGCACCTCCATGCCTCCCCCGGCCCGCTCGCCCTCCTCGGCGAGACCGAGCGCGACCTTGGCCCCGGTCGCGACGTCGTCGGCGACGTAGAGGACCGCGTCGCCGATCGTCTTGACGACCCGGCCGCCCGCCGCGGTGATGATGTCGCGCGCACGGGTCTCGAAGAGCTGGACGAACTCCGCGAGCTCGCTCGACCCGAGGCCCGCGGTGCGCTTGGTGAACGACACGATGTCCGCGAAGCCCACGGCCCGTGGCAGCGGGAGCGCCTGGGAGTCCGCGACGTCCCCCGCCCGCGCCTCGGAGAACTCGACCGTGAACCGTGCCGCGACCGCCGCGAGCTGGCGGCGCCACGCGTGGCGCAGCTGGGTCTCCAGGACGGGGGCGAGGTCAGGCAGGCGGTCCAGGACGAGCAGGCGGGCGCTCGTGTCGTCGAGGTCGAACCGCTTGGTCATGTGCTCGACGAGGGCCTCGACCTGCCACAGCACCAGCCGCTCGGTCGTGTGCCCCATCGACCGGATCAGCGTCGTCAGCGACCGGTCGTCGAACTTCTCGCGCTCCGCGACCGAGTAGATCTCCTCGAGGGCGACCGCGTCGTCCTCGGTGAACATCTGCTCCTGCTGCTCGGTGATGGGCAGGCCGAGCGCCTGCCAGTAGGAGCGCACCTGCCGCTCCGTGAGCCCGGCCCGCTCGGCGAGCCCCTCGACCGTCAGCGCGCGGGGCCCGCCCAGGAGCGCCTCGTCCAGGTCCGCCTCGACCGGGGAAGGGGCGGAGGGCGCAGAGGGCGGGCCGCCTGCCCCGGAGAGCGCGGAGAGCGCCGCCACGTCGGCTCGACCCTCCGGCCGACTCTCCAGCCGACTCTCCCCAGCAGCCTCGGTCGTCTCGATGGTCTCGATGGTCTCGTCGGCTGCCTCAGGGATGTCGTGCGTCACAGACCGATCCTAGTTCAGGCGACCTGACACCCCGTCGCACTCACCCCGCGGGGACGTCGCCGCCCGCCCCTGCAGAGGGGGTAGGCACAGCAGAGGGGGTCGGCACCGCAGCGGGGGCCGCAGCGCCTGCACCCGCGGGCGCCCCGTCCCGCAGCCGGAGGTGGTGCACGTCGCCGCTGTGCAGCACGCGGGACGTCCCGTCCTGCTCCCGCACCAGCAGCGAGCCGTCCGGCCCGAACCCGTAGGCCTCACCGCTCACCTGGCCGCCGCCCGTGAGGTCGACCCGCACCTGCGCCCCGAGCGTCGCGCTGACCTCGGCGCACTCCTCGGCGAGCCCGGCCTCGACGGCGTCGCCCGCTGCCTCCTGCCACCGGCCGAGGGTCTGGGCGAACGACTCCTCGAGCGCGGTCAGCAGCACCTCACGGTCGGTCGTCGCGGCCCCGACCAGGGCGAGGGAGGTCGCCGACGCGACGGGGAGCTCGCTCTCGCTCTGCCGGACGTTGAGCCCGACGCCCACGATCGCCCCGCCGTCGGGCAGGAGCTCGCACAGGATGCCCGCCACCTTGCGGTACGTGCCCCACCCGGCCATCTCGACGACGGGTCCCGCGCCCGGCGCAGGGACCAGGACGTCGTTGGGCCACTTGACCACGGCCTCGACCCCCGCGGTCGCGCGCAGGCACCGGACCGTCGCGAGGCCCGCGAGCAGCGGCAACCAGCTCAGACGCTCGCGGGGCACGTCGGGACGCACCAGGAGCGAGCCCGTCAGCGCGGTCCGGGCGGGCGTCTCCCACGCGCGGCCCGAGCGCCCCCGCCCGGCCACCTGGTGCTCGGCCACGAGCAGCGCGGGCGCGGGCCAGGCCTGCGGGTCGGCGGCCACGGCCGCAGCCAGCTCGGTGTTCGTCGAGGCCGACTCCGCCACGACCTCGAGCCGGGCGAGCGGGCCGTGCGGGGCCACGAGGAGGTCCGCCAGGAAGCCGGGGCGCAGCGCAGGGTGGTCGGCAGTCGTCATGTGCTCATCATGCACGCGCACGGGCCGTGCACGGCAGAGGGAACACCTTGTGGAAACCCTCCAACGTCTGCGGCCACGCCGGTGCGATCCCTCGCACCCTCTTGGTCCCACCCACCAACTAGGCTCGGCTGCGTGAACGAACCTGTCGCCGGCACCACCCCGGCCCCCACCGGTCAGCTCATCGGCACCGCAGCGAAGCTCGCCGACCTCGACCGTCGGCGCGCCGAGGCGTCGCTCGCGCCCGAGGAGGCCGCGCGTGCCAAGCAGCACGCCCGGAACAAGAAGACGGCCCGCGAGCGCATCGAGGCCCTGCTCGACGAGGGCAGCTTCGTCGAGCTCGACGCTTTCGCCAAGCACCGTTCGGTGAACTTCGGGCTCGAGAAGAAGCGCCTCGCGGGCGACGGCGTGGTCGTGGGCCACGGCACGGTCGACGGCCGCCAGGTGTGCATCTACTCGCAGGACTTCACGGTCTTCGGCGGCAGCCTCGGCGAGGTGCACGGCCAGAAGATCACCAAGGTCCAGGACCTCGCGCTGCGCACGGGAGTCCCCCTCATCGGGATCTCGGACGGCGGCGGTGCGCGCATCCAGGAGGGCGTCGCGGCCCTGACCCAGTTCGCGGAGATCTTCCGCCGCAACGTCGCGGCCTCGGGCGTGATCCCGCAGATCTCGCTCATCCTGGGCCCGAGCGCGGGCGGCGCGGTGTACTCCCCCGCCCTCACGGACTTCATCGTCATGGCCGACCAGACCTCGAACATGTTCATCACGGGCCCGGACGTGATCCGCGCGGTCACGGGCGAGGACGTGGGCTTCGAGGAGCTCGGCGGGGCACGCACGCACAACGAGCGCTCGGGCGTCGCGCACTACATGGGCACCGACGAGGACGACGCGATCGACTACGTGCGCCATCTCCTCGGCTACCTGCCGCAGAACAACCTCTCCGACGCGCCGAGCTTCGCCCCCGAGGACACCGAGCTCGAGGTGAGCGACGAGGACCTCGAGCTCGACGCGCTGATCCCCGACTCCGACTCGCAGCCGTACGACATGCGCACCGTGATCGAGCACGTCCTGGACGACGGTGACTTCCTCGAGGTCCAGCCGCTGTTCGCGAAGAACGTGATCGTCGGATTCGGGCACGTCGAGGGGCAGTCGGTCGGCGTCGTCGCGAACCAGCCCCTCGCGATGGCCGGCACGCTCGACATCGACGCGGCCGAGAAGGCCGCCCGGTTCGTGCGCACGTGCGACGCGTTCAACATCCCCGTCCTGACCCTCGTCGACGTCCCGGGCTTCCTGCCGGGCGTCGACCAGGAGCACCAGGGCATCATCCGGCGCGGCGCCAAGCTCATCTACGCGTACGCCGAGGCCACGGTCCCGCTCGTCACGCTCATCACGCGCAAGGCGTACGGTGGCGCGTACATCGTCATGGGCTCCAAGCAGCTCGGCGCGGACGTGAACCTCGCCTGGCCCACGGCCCAGATCGCGGTCATGGGGGCCGGCGGCGCGGTCAACATCCTCCAGCGCGGGGCCCTGAAGGCCGCAGCCGACCAGGGGCTGGACGTGGACGCCGAGCGCGCCCGCCTGGTCGCCGAGTACGAGGAGGCCATCGTGAACCCGTGGGACGCGGCCGAGCGCGGCTACGTCGACGCGGTGATCCGCCCGTCGGAGACCCGCGTGCAGGTCGTGCGCGCGCTGCGCGCCCTGCGCACCAAGCGTGCGAGCCTGCCCCCCAAGAAGCACGGGAACATCCCGCTGTGATCCTGGGGACGCGTTGACACCAGGGCCGCCACCGGCCCTGCCCCCGACACCACCACCGAACGACGAGACCAACGGCGAGGACGACATGCCCGACCAGCAGCACGGCGACGACCACGCAGGACACGGCCACGAGCACGCCGAGGGCGGCCACGACGGCGAGTCGCACGGCCCCACCCCCCTCGGCCCGGTCGACGAGGCCCCGATGCACGCGGCCGTGGACGCCTTGGCCGCGGCCCTGCACGAGTACGTCGGCACGGCAGTCGGGGTACGTGCCGAGTTCGGCGCCTCCGAGGCCGACGAGGACCCGCGCGTCCTGGCGCTCGAGGCCGCGATCGGCGCGCTCAACGCCCGGCTCTACGACGCGCTCCACGACTCGCTCGGCATGCACCCGGACCTGAGCTCGCTCGTGTGGGGCACCGAGGACGACCTCGGCGCGGGGACCGACGCCGACGCGCCGCCCGCCCCCGAGGTCGCCGAGCCGTTCTACCTGGGCTTCGTCGTGGGCCCGGGCCAGACCCCCGACACGTCGCTCGACTCCGTGATCGACTTCCTCGACAACGCGGGAGAGCAGGTCGTGGCCGCGCTCGTCGAGTCGGGCTTCGACGTCCCCGAGTGGGCCGCGTCGCGCGGCGAGGCGGCGGACTTCGACGGCTACGGCGACGCGGACGACGAGGCACCGGGAGGCGCCCTGTGAGCGAGACCGGCGCGGCGTCGTCGGGCCGGGAGCTGCGCGTGGTGCGCGGCGCCCCGGACGACGTCGAGGTCGCGGCGCTCGTCGCGGGGCTCGCCGCCGCGGCGGCCGCCGCGCACGTGCCCGACGACGAGGCGCCGCTGCCCGAGTGGACCAACCGGTCGCGCGGCCTGCGCGGGACGGGGTCGGGCGCGACGGCGAAGAGCTTCGGCGGACGCTCGGGTCGGCACAACGCCGACTCCTGGCGGTGGAGCCTGCAGTCATGAGCCAGACCACGACCGTCCTGGTCGAGCTCGCGGACGACCCCGGGGCCGTCGAACGTCCGCTGGCGGACGGCCCCGGGTCGAGCGTTCCCCCGCTCCCGGTACGTACCGGCTGGCGCCGGTGGGCGTGGGTCGTGCCGACCGTCCCCGCGGTCGCGCTCGTCGTCTACCGCCAGCTCGCGCCCTCCCAGGGCTGGCCGCTGCCCGCGGCCGTGCTGGGCGTCCTGGCCGTCCTGCTGCTGCTCGTCGCGGTCCTCGCGCTCGCGCGCTACCTCGACGACCGCGACGCACTGCGCGAGTCGCGCGCGCGGGACGCCCTGCTCGCGGGAGCCGAGCGCACCACGGGTTCGCTGCTCGTCGACGGTGCGGCGGGATCCGACGGGGCGGGCCAGGACTCGGCGCCCGCCCCGGGCGTCCTGCCCGACGGCGCCACGCACCTCGGCGGCCGGCTCACGTTCTCGGTCGACCACCTCCCCGTCCGGGCACCGTTCACGGTCACCGTCCCCGCGGGGGCGGCCGGCCCGCGCTCGGGCGACCCCGTCGCCGTCTGGTACCCCCGCGGTACCGACGGGCGACCGCGCGTCGTGCTCGTGCGCTACCAGCGCGCCTGGGCCGACGACCTGCTCGCGGCCATGCACCCGGGCCGGGCCGACGACCGGGCTCCGACCACCGAGGGTCCGACGTCGGCCGACCAGGGAACCGACGAGCCCGTCGCGGCCTCGAACCAGGACGTCCTGGCGGCCGTCGGTCGGGCCGGGGGCGAGCACCCCCGCCTGGCTGTCGAGGTGGTCGCCCCGACGGACGCGTGGCGGACCCTGCGCGTCGACCTCTCCCTCCCGGGCAGCGTGCGGTCGGTCCTCGTCTTCGAGGACGCCGAGGAGCTCGTGTGCATCGGACCCGACGGGGGCCGCCCCGTCCCGCTCGACACCCTCGACCCTGCCGAGGTCCTCGACCTGGCCGAACGGCTCCTGCGAGCCGACTGATCATCCTCCCGGACGACGCCCGACCGGGTACCGCGCAGTAACCTCTACCGGGTGACCTCCCCCCCCCCCCCCCCCCCCCCCCCGCCCCCCCCCCCCCCCCCCCCCCCCCCCCCCCCCCCCCGGACCCCCCGCACGCCCACGGCGATCGACGCGATCGCCGACGCCTACGTGCGCACGGTCGCCGACCTGAACCCGCTCGCCGCCACCGCCATGGGCCTCGCCGGGTACGACCACCTCATGACCGACCTGTCGCCCGCCGGGTACGAGGCCCTCGCAGCCGCTGACCGCGCAGTGCTGGCCCAGCTCGCGGACGCCGACCCCGTCGACGACGTCGACCAGGTCACGCTCGCGGCGATGCGCGAGCGCATCGGGCTCTCGCTCGAGCTGCACGAGGCCGGCGAGGACCTCGCGATGCTCAACAACATCGCGTCCCCGCTCCAGGAGCTGCGCGACATCTTCGACATGATGCCCACGGGCACCCTCGAGGCGTGGGAGAACATCGCAGCCCGGCTCGCAGCGCTTCCCGGCGCCATGGACGGCTACATCGCCTCGCTGACCGCCGCCGCCGAGCGCGGCAACGTCGCGGCGATCCGCCAGGTCCGCGAGGGTGTCAAGCAGGCCCGCGAGCTCGCCGACCCCGAGTCCTCGTTCTTCGTGGAGTTCGTCCGGGGCGAGGCCGCCGCCGCCGTGCTCGACGAGTCGTCCGCCTGCTCCCTGGTGCGCAAGGAGCTCGAGCTCGGTGCCGCGGGCGCCCTGGCCGCCTATGCCAGGCTCGCCGACTTCCTTGAGGACGACCTCGCGCCGCAGGCCCCCGTGGCCGACGGTGTCGGGCGCGAGCGCTACGCCCTGGCCTCGCGCGCCTTCCTCGGCGCCGAGGTCGACCTCGAGGAGACCTACCGCTGGGGCCTCGAAGAGCTCGCGCGCGTGGTCGCCGAGCAGGAGGCCGTCGCGGCACAGATCGCCGGGCCCGGTGCCACGGTCGAGGAGGCCGTCGCAGTCCTCGACGCCGACCCGAGCCGCAAGCTCGACGGCACCGACGCGCTGCGCGCCTGGATGCAGGAGACCTCGGACGCCGCGATCGCGGCGCTCGACGGCGTGCACTTCGACATCCCGACCCCCGTCCTGGACCTCGAGTGCATGATCGCCCCGACCCAGACCGGCGGGATCTACTACACGCCCCCGAGCGACGACTTCTCGCGCCCCGGGCGCATGTGGTGGTCCGTCCCGCCGGGCGTGACCGAGTTCAACACCTGGCGCGAGAAGACGACGGTCTACCACGAGGGCGTCCCCGGCCACCACCTCCAGTGCGGCCAGGCCGTCGCCGCGCGCGACACGCTCAACTCGTGGCGCCGGCTCGCCTGCTGGGTCTCGGGCCACGGCGAGGGCTGGGCCCTGTACGCCGAGCGCCTCATGGCCGACCTCGGCTACCTCGACGACCCGGGCGACCGCCTCGGGATGCTCGACGGTCAGCGCATGCGCGCGGCCCGCGTCGTGCTCGACATCGGCGTGCACCTCGGGCTCGACGCCCCCGAGGAGTGGCGCGGCGACTCCGAGGACCCCCGTTGGGACGCCGACAAGGCCTGGGAGTTCCTCAAGGCCAACGTCAACATGGACGAGTCGTTCGTGCGCTTCGAGCTCAACCGCTACCTCGGGTGGCCGGGCCAGGCGCCGTCGTACAAGGTCGGGCAGCGACTGTGGGAGCAGACCCGCGACGCAGCCCGCGCGGCCGCCGAGGCGCGCGGCGAGGAGTTCGACGTCAAGGCGTTCCACGAGCGCGCCCTGAACCTCGGGTCGGTCGGCCTCGACGTCCTGCGCGGGGCTCTCCAGTGACGGCTCCGACGACCTCGGCGCCTGCTCCGAGCATCCGTCTCCTGCTCGCCTCGCAGTCCCCCGCGCGACTCGCGACCCTGCGCTCTGCGGGGGTCACACCCGAGGTCCGCGTCTCGGGGCTCGACGAGGACGCCGTCCTGGCGTCGGCCGCGGCCCGGTTCGGCGCGCTCGACCCGGCCGACGCGGTGCTCGTCCTCGCCCAGGCCAAGGCGGAGGAGGTCGCCCAGGTCGTCACGCGCGAGGCGCGCGAGCGCGACGAGGCGAGCGACGTCGTCGGGCCGGACGAGGTCGCACCCCTCGTGGTCGGCTGCGACTCCATGCTCGAGTTCGGGGGCGCGATCCACGGCAAGCCCCGGGACGCCGCCGAGGCGACCGAGCGCTGGCGCGCGATGCGCGGCAAGACCGGCGTGCTCCACACGGGGCACTGGATCGTCGACCTGCGCGACCCGCAGGACGGCGGCAGCGGTGCCACCCTCG
Source organism: Oerskovia gallyi (assembly GCF_014836745.1). Classification (NCBI taxonomy): domain Bacteria; kingdom Bacillati; phylum Actinomycetota; class Actinomycetes; order Micrococcales; family Cellulomonadaceae; genus Oerskovia; species Oerskovia gallyi. Next base: position 201,381 of record NZ_JACSQE010000001.1, on the reverse strand, counting down.
GGGCCACGAGCTCCACGACGGTCCATTTCGCCGACCTCTCCGACGCCGAGATCGCAGCCTACGTCGCGACGGGCGAACCCCTCGCGGTCGCGGGCGCGTTCACGGTCGACGGCCTGGGCGGTGCGTTCGTCGAGAGCATCGAGGGCGACCACCACGGCGTCGTCGGGATCAGCCTGCCGCTCGTGCGCGAGCTGCTCGGCGAGATCGGCGTGGCCTGGACCGACCTCTGGTCCTGAGGTCCCTCCGGCCCGGCGACTGCTGGGCCACTGCTCGTCAGGCGGCCCGACCGCTCCTCCTGCTCGTGCGCTCCGGCGCCGGGCGCGAGGACGCGGCGGGCCGCCTGCTTGTCGGTGCCGCACAACCATGACGAGCCACGGCCCGGTTCGCCCCGCCGACCATGGAGGGTTCCTACAAACGGCCCCGGTGAGCCTTGGCCTGATCTCCAATCTTGTCCAGTACCGCCGGTCGGAGCGTGAACCCAGGGCGCCGGACGCGCTACCGTGAGCCGTGCCCGAGAACTCCACGAACCCCGCGACCAGCCCGACCCGACGCCTGTCGAAGGTTCTCATCGCCAACCGCGGCGAGATCGCGGTGCGCATCGCGCGCGCCTGCGCCGACGCCTCGATCGCGTCGGTCGCCGTCTACGCGGACTCCGACCGCGAAGCCCTGCACGTCCGCCTCGCCGACGAGGCCTTCGCGCTCGACGGCGCGCGCGCCGCGGACACCTACCTCGACATCGCCAAGCTGCTCGACGTCGCCCGCCGCTCGGGCGCCGACGCCGTGCACCCCGGCTACGGGTTCCTCGCGGAGAACGCCGGGTTCGCCCAGGCCGTGATCGACGCGGGCCTCGTGTGGATCGGCCCGCCGCCCGCGGCCATCGACGCGCTGGGCGACAAGGTCAGCGCCCGGCACATCGCGCACCGTGCGGGCGCGCCCCTGGTCCCCGGGACGCCCGACCCCGTGGCCGACGCGACCGAGGTCCACGCGTTCGCCGCGGAGCACGGGCTGCCCATCGCGATCAAGGCGGCGTTCGGCGGCGGCGGGCGCGGCCTCAAGGTCGCGCGCACGGTCGACGAGATCGACGAGATGTTCGACTCGGCGGTCCGCGAGGCCACGGCCGCGTTCGGCCGCGGCGAGTGCTTCGTCGAGCGCTACCTCGACACCCCGCGCCACGTCGAGACCCAGTGCCTCGCCGACGAGCACGGCACGGTCGTCGTCGTCTCGACGCGCGACTGCTCGCTCCAGCGCCGCCACCAGAAGCTCGTCGAGGAGGCCCCTGCACCCTTCCTGACGGACGAGCAGCGCGCCGAGCTCTACAAGGCCTCCGAGGCCATCCTGCGCGAGGCCGGCTACGTGGGTGCCGGGACCTGCGAGTTCCTCGTCGGCGCCGACGGCACCATCTCCTTCCTCGAGGTCAACACGCGCCTGCAGGTCGAGCACCCCGTCACGGAAGAGGTCTCGGGCATCGACCTCGTGCGCGAGCAGCTGCGCATCGCGGCGGGCGAGCCGCTCGGCTACTCCTCGGTGACCACTCGCGGCCACTCGCTCGAGTTCCGCATCAACGGCGAGGACCCGGCCGCGAACTTCCTCCCCGCCCCCGGCCGCATCTCGCGCCTGCACTTCCCCAGCGGGCCGGGTGTCCGCGTCGACAGCGGCGTCACGCAGGGCGACGTCATCTCGGGGGCGTTCGACTCCATGATCGCCAAGATCATCGTCACGGGTGCCACGCGCCGCGAGGCCGTCGAGCGTGCCCGCCGCGCACTGCGCGAGACGGTCGTCGAGGGCATCCCCACGGTCCTGCCGTTCCACCGGGCCGTGCTCGACGCCGAGGACTTCGTCCCGGCCGACGACTCGGCCTTCCGTGTGCACACCCGCTGGATCGAGACGGCCTTCGCCGACGAGCTCAAGCAGCTCACGCCTGCGACCCCCGCCCCGGCCCCCGACGAGGACGAGGCGCCCGCGACCGAGCGCGTCGTGGTCGAGGTCGGCGGCAAGCGCCTCGAGGTCGTCCTGCCCGCCGGGCTCGGGATGGCCGCGGGGCGCGCACGTACGGCCAACGCCGCCCGTCGTCCCGCGCGTCGCGCCGCCGCCAAGGCCACCGCGGGCAACGGCACGACCCTCGCCTCGCCCATGCAGGGCACGATCGTCAAGGTCGCGGTCGCCGACGGCGCCGTGGTCGCCGAGGGCGACCTCATCGTCGTCCTCGAGGCCATGAAGATGGAGCAGCCGCTCGTCGCGCACCGTGCGGGCCGGGTCACGGGCCTGTCGGCCGGCGTCGGCGCGAGCGTGAGCTCGGGCACCGCGATCTGCGAGATCGTCGACTGACGACGCGTCGGGCGACCCGACGCGTCGCCCCCGCGGCCGGGGGGGGGGGGGG